>CAMCTC010000016.1 GCA_945878355.1 Bordetella parapertussis
CCCGGCCCAATGCTGGACGGTCAGGCCAGCGCGGTCATCACTTCGTCGAGGGTGTCGACCAGCATGTCGGCATGCGCGCGGGCAAAGACCAGCGGCGGGCGGATCTTCAGCGTGCTGACCTGCGGGCCGGTGGCGCTGAGCAGCACGCCGCGCTGGCGCAGGCCGTTGACCACCCGGGCGGTGAGTTCGGGCACCGGCCGCGGGTCGTCGGCATCTTGCACCAGGTCCATGCCGATGAATAGGCCGGCGCCGCGCACCGCGCCGACATGGCGATGGCGGGCGGCCAGGCTCTGCAGGCTGTCGCGCAGATGGGCGCCGACCGTGCGCGCGTTGGCCTGCAGACTCTGTTGTTCGATCACATCGAGCACCGCGCTGGCTGCGGCCATCGCGACCGGGTTGCCGCCAAAGGTGTTGAAGTAGCGGCACTGCGCGGCGAAGCGGTCCAGCACCTCGGGCTTGACCGCCAGTCCGGCCACCGGGTGGCCGTTGCCCATCGGTTTGCCGAGCGTCACGATATCGGGCACCAGGCCATGGCGGGCAAAGCCCCAGAAGTTGTCGCCGGTGCGGCCGAAGCCGGGTTGCACCTCGTCGGCGATGAACAGGCCCCCGGTCTCGCGCACCGCAGCCACCGCATCGGCCAGCCAGCCGGGCGGATCGGTCAGCACGCCATCGCTTGAGAACACCGTGTCGACCAGCAGCGCAGCGGGCGCCACGCCGCGGGCTCGCAGCGTGGTGATGGCCTCGCGCACGCCGGCAGCGAACAACGGGCCGATCTGGTCGGGTGGCGCGCGCAGCGGCAGCGCGACCGTGCACACCGCGTCGCCCAGGCGCATGCCCGCGCCCAGCGAGGGCGAGGCCTCGGCCAGCGCAGCGGTGACGCCGTGGTAGGCCCAGGACGTGACGATCAGTCCCTGCGCCCCGGTGTGGGCGCGTGCGATGCGCAGCGCCAGGTCATTCGCCTCGCTGCCGGTGCAGGTGAACATCGCATGGCCCAACGCCGGCGGCATTGTGGCCAGCAGGCGCTCGGCATAGTCCAGCACGCCCTCGTGCAGGTAGCGGGTGTGGGTGTTCAGTCGCGCCGCCTGCTGCGCGATGGCCTGCACCACCTGGGGCTGCGTATGGCCGACCGAGGCCACGTTGTTGTAAGCGTCCAGATAGCGCCGACCCGCGGCATCGAACAACCACACACCTTCGCCGCGCACCAGTTGCAGCGGCTCTTCGTAGAACAGCCGGTAGGCGGGGCCCAGCAGGCGGGCGCGGCGCGCCAGCAGGGCGGCGCTAGGGTCGGAAGGGTTGGTCATCGGCGAGTTGGATCGTGAGGGTTCTTGTACAGGCTCAGCAGCCGCAGGCGGTTCGCAGGGCCGCGCGGGCCTGTTGCGGTGTGATCGCAGCGCAGGCCTGCAGCCGGGCCCAGGAGACAGCGTTGTTTCGCAGCAGGTAGTCGGCGTGATGCGGCTGGCGGGCGGCGCGCCAGCCGGTGATCGCCACCACCATCACCAGCCTGGCCTGTACCAGTGGCCACAGCAGGTCGAGCTCGGCGGCGCGCAGCGGCGTTTCGGCATGGAAGGCGGCGGCGAACGCGGCCACCGTGCCGAGCGCGTCGCCGTCGACGTCGACCTGGTAGGCCGCGGCCACCGCCAGGTCGTTGATGCGAGGCGCGGCCAGCATGTCGCCGAAGTCCAGGATGCCGCTGACCTGCTCGGGCTGTGCCGGGTCGACCAGCAGGTTGTAGATGTTGAAGTCGTTGTGGATGGGCTGTCTGGGCAGCGCGCCCAGGTACGGCAGCGCGGTGGTCTCGAACAGCTGTAGCGCGCCTTGTGCCAGCGCGCGGCGCACTGGATCGGCCATCGCCTCGACCAGGCTGCGCACCTGGTGGGCGCGCTGGATGTCCCAGGGCAGGGCCAGGGTGGCAGCCGGGTGCTGCAGGCCGGCCAGCGCGCGGTCGAGCCGCGCCAGCAGCCCTGCCACACTGGCGCGCTGAGCCGCCGAACGTGGCGCCTGCGGCATCGGCAGGCCCTCCAGGTAGCTGAGCAGGCGCAGCACACGCGGCTGGCCGTCGGGCGCGCTCGCGCTCACCGCCACCGCGCCGCTGCGTGCCGGCCACAGCCGCTGCACTGGCAACTCGGGAGCATGACGGGCCAGGTGCAGCAGGGCCTGGGTCTGGAAGTCAGTGACCGCGCTCGGTTCGGCCGGGTGCGACACCTTGAGCAGCCGTCGCACCGGCACACCTGGCGCAATGCACGCCAGCGTCAGCAGGAAATTGCTGTCACGCTCGCCGCTCAGCGACTCCAGCGCGCCATCCAGTCCCCAGTGCGTGCGCAGCATGGTCTGTACCCAGTCGGCGGGCACTGGCGCGGCGGGGGCGCACAGCACCGCTGCTTCGGGCAGTTGATCGAACACCAAGTCGGCGATCACGGTCGGCACCTCGGCCCCGCAGCCGACACGGCTGCCGGCATGGCGTCCGGGGTCAGGCGGGCGTTCATCGGCTTGTCACGTCGGCGCGGGCCTTAGAGCCGTCGCTCAGGCCTGCGGTGCGAGCCAGCGTTCGGCCAGCTTGACCCAGTAACTGGCGCCGGTGCTCAACACCCGGTCGTTGAAATCGTAGCCCGCGTTGTGCACCATGCAGCCACCCACGCTGCCAATGCCGTTGCCGATGTTGATGTAGCAGCCAGGAACTTTTTCGAGGAAGAAGGCAAAGTCCTCGCTCGCAGTCAGCGGCTCGGGGTTGGCGACCAGACCGTCCTCGCCCAGCCAATCTCGCACCAGTTGCTTGCAGAACTCGGTGTGCTCGGGCGTGTTGTTGAGCACCGGGTAGCGTCGGATGTAGTTGACCTCGGCAGTGGCGCCGAAGCTGGCGGCTTGGGCCTGGGCGATCTCGGTGATGCGGCGCTCCAGCAGATCTCGCACGCTGGGTTGCATGGCGCGCACCGTCAGCCGCAGCTCGGCCGTGCCAGGGATGACATTGGGCGCGTCGCCGGCCAGAAAGGCGCCCACCGTGACGATGCCCGTGTGCAGCGGCGGCACGTTGCGCGCCACCACGGTCTGCAGCGCCATCACGATGCTGGCGCCCGCCACCACCGGATCGACGGCCGATTGCGGCATCGCGCCATGCCCGCCCGTGCCCTTGACGGTGATGATGCAGGTGTCGCCACTGGCCATCGCAAAGCCCGGCACGGCCTGGAAACGGCCTTCTGGCAGGCCGGGCATGTTGTGCATGCCGAACATCGCATCGCACGGGAACAGTTCCAGGAATCCGTCCTCCAGCATCTTGCGCGCGCCGGCCAGCCCTTCTTCGGCCGGCTGGAAGACGACATGCACGATGCCGTCGAAGTGGCGTGTGGCCGCCAGGTGGCGCGCGGCTGCCAGCAGCATGGCGGTGTGGCCGTCGTGCCCGCAGGCGTGCATCTTGCCGAAAACCTTGCTGGCCCAGGGCTTGCCGGAGGTCTCGGCAATCGGCAAGGCGTCCATGTCGGCGCGCAGGCCGATGCGCCGGGTGCTGCTGCCGGCACGGATCGTGCCCACCACGCCGGTACCGGCCAGGCCGCGGTGCACCTCCCAGCCCCAGCGCGCCAGTCGCTCGGCCACCAGGTCGCTGGTGGCGTGCTCCTCGTAAGCCATTTCGGGGTTGGCATGGATCTGCTGGCGGAGGGCCACCATCTCGGCTTCGTGGGCACGGATGGCATCGAGTGCAGGCGGCAAAAGTGGTGCGTTCATCGCGAAATCCTGTCGTGGCCAATGGCCGGGAAAGCGTGCCCCCTCACCCGCCGGGCAAGGGGAATGTCTCAATTTACCGCAATCCTCATGCCTGCCGAGTGAAGTTGCCCTCGCGCCGGATGCGGCCATGGCGTGTTGCTGTGGGTTCTCAAGCAAATGTGGCTTGGCCACTTTGCTTGAACCCCCCATGGGGGGCGGCCGGCGTCGGCCGGCCTCGGGGCGCTCTCAAGCAAATGTGGCTTGGCCACTTTGCTTGAACCCCCATGGGGGGCGGCCGGCGTCGGCCGGCCTCGGGGCGCTCAGAATCCCTCGAGCACGACCTTGCCGATGGTGCGGTTCGATTCGACCGCGGCATGCGCGGCGCGCAGGTTGACGGCATTGATGGTGCCCATGGTTTTCGAATGTGTGGTGCGGATCTGGCCAGTGTCGACCATGCTGGAGACTTCGTTCAACAGGCCGCCCTGGGCTTCCATCTCCAGCCCGAATCCAGAGCGGGCGAACATGCCTTCCCAGTGCAGCGATGCGCTGCGTGCTTTGAGAAGCCGGACATCGATCGGCCCGGTCTCGTCGATGATGCACAGGCGGCCGAACGGGGCGATCGACTTGGCGAGTTCAGCGTAATGGGTGTCTGTGTGCGAAACGCTGAAAATCCGTTCGACCCAGCGGATGCCGGCACTGGCAAGCTGCTCCGAAATCGACTTCGAATGGTCGATCACCAGGTCCGCGCCAAGCCCTTGCGCCTGAGCGCGAGACTCGGGGCGCGAGGCGGTTGCGACCACGAATGCGCTGGTCAGTTGTTTGGCGAGTTGGATGGCGATCGAGCCCACGCCGCCCGCGCCGGCGGTGATCAGCAGCGTGCCCTGGCCAGGCGTACGACCCATCGTCAGTTGCAGACGGTCGAACAAGGCCTCCCAGGCGGTGATCGTGGTCAGCGGCAGGGCGGCGGCCTGCGCGAAATTCAGGGTCTTGGGCTTGCGGCCGACGATGCGTTCATCCACCAGCTGCAGCTCCGCGTTGGCGCCCTGGCGAGTCCGCGATCCGGCGTACCAGACTTCATCGCCGGGTTTGAACAAGGTGACCTCAGGCCCGACGGCTTCGACCACGCCGGCGGCATCGAACCCGAGCACGCGCGGCTGTCCATCCGACGGCGCGGCGTTGCGGCGCACCTTGGTGTCCACCGGGTTCACGGATACCGCGCGAACCCGTACCAGCAGGTCGCGCCCTGACGCCACGGGTGCGGGCAGGTCGATGTCGACCAGGCTCTCGGCATCAGTGATGGGCAGGCAGCGGAGGTAGGCGACAGCTTTCATGGACGACTTTCTGCGAGTGAATGGATTCAGCGAAGGACAGCACGAGGGCAGGTCGATTTCACCATGAGCTTGCGGTTGTCCTTGCGTCGGGCGTCGTTTTGGCAAGCGATCCACCAGTCGAGCGCTCCTGAGAAACAAAACGTTCCGCATTGTGGAATGACCCAAGTTCGGTCGTTTCTCCGCGAACGCCGGGCGCCGACAGGGGCCTGGGATGCTCTCAAGCAAATGTGGCTTTGCCACTTTGTTTGGCCCCCATGGGGGGCGGCCGGCTTCGGCCGGCCTTGGGGCGCTCAATACTTTCAGCCGCCGGCCCATCAGCGCTTCCAGCAGTTCGCCGTCGTCGATGCCTTCAGGGCCGCGTCAGCAAGGCCTTGAGGTGACGCACCGGAATCGCATAGCTGATGCCCGACGGGCTGCTCAGCAGCGATTCACGGCTGTTCTTGACCAGCACCATGTTGACGATGCCCAGCACCTGGCCGCTGTCGCTGTCGAGCAGCGGTCCGCCGCTGTTGCCTGGGTAGGCGATGCCGTCGAGTTGGTAGATGTCGAAACGCGCCGCGCGCAAGCGCGACACCGCGGCAGCGTCGAGCTGGCGGGCATTGGGCGGCGGCAGCGCAATAGGGGTGATCGACGAGATCGTCGCTCGGTGGGTGACCGGCGAAAACCCCAGCAAGCCGCCGATGGGGAAGCCGATGAACGCCGTCGCCTGGCCCTCTCTGGCGCTGTCGGAGGGATCCAATGCCAGTGCGGGCAGCGGCGCGCCGCTGAACTGCAGCAGCGCCAGGTCGTGTGCCCGGTCCAATTGCAGCAGCGTCAGCTTGCGGGTCTCGAGCGCGCCGTCCTGGCCTGCGCCGCGTTGGCCGCTGATCTGCAGCACGAGTTGGTCCATGGCTGCGGCTTCGTCGGGCAGCACATGGGCGTTGGTCGCCACCGTGCGGCCGTCGCCGATGATGAAACCGGTACCGCGAAACTCGAAGCGCGGACTCGACAAGGGCCGGTACAGCCCGATCGCCACGACCGCGGGCTTGGCGGCGGCGACCACGTCGGCCAGATCGGCCCAGACCGGCGCTGCGACCAGCGCGGTGGCCGTGGCCAGCAGGCGAAGCAGCGTCGGCACAGGCATGCCAGCACTCTAGCGGCCCACAGCGTCCCGACCCTGCCGCAGGTCGCCCGGAACGTGCGCTATTGCGCCACTGCAGCCCGGTAGGCGTGCCAGGACGCATGGCCCAGCACCGGCCCGACCACCAGCAGGCCGGCGAACCAGGGCAGCATCGCCAGCACCACCAGCGTGGTGATCAGCGCGCCCCAGCACAGCATCACCCCCGGCTGGGTCAGCACCAGCCGCAAGCTGGTCAGGCCGGCGCTGATGGCGTCGGTCGAGCGGTCCAGCAGCATCGGGATCGACACCACGCTGACCGCGAAGATCAGCCCTGCGAACAGCCCGCCGACCAACAGGTAGGCGGCGATGAAAGCCAGGTTGTCGGGGTTGATCAGCGCCATCAGCGAGCCCTTGAAATCGGGCATGCCGTCGAAGCTGACGGCGAACACGATCAGCGACGCGCGACCCCACAACATCTCGAGCACCAGCAGCACAAAGCCGAAAACACCCAGCGCGCCGATGCGCTGGTCCCAGGCCAGCAGCGAGTCGCCCAGGTCTGGCTGCTCGCCGCGCTCGAGCCGGCGGCTGGCTTGGTACAGGCCGAGGCAGAAGAACGGCCCGGTCAGCAGGAAACCCGCTGACAGCGCCAGCAAATAGGCCGGCGCATGTTCAAACACCGCCATCAGCAGCCAACCCATCGCCATGAAACAGCCGCCGTAGAACAAGCCCAACCCTGGGCAGCGCAAGAAGTCCCGCCAGCCCAGCAGCAACCAGTGCAGCGGTGCGCCCAGGCTCAGCGGCCTGAGCGCGATGTCGAAAGCTGAACCCGGTGCGGGCTCACCAGGCTGCGCTGGGTCGTCGGTTGCGTCGTTCATGGGATGGCAGCCTAGCGCGTCAGGCTGGCTTGCGCCATGCGGGCAGTCCCCCAGCTGTGTTGTTTTCAGCGTCCGCTGCGAACCCTCAGCAACTCGTCAGCGATCAAACCGATCGCCCCCAGCGTGATCGCGCTGTCGGCGATGTTGAAAGCGGGAAAAAATCCGCCGGGGAACAAGGGCGCCAGGAAACTCCAGTGGAACTGAAGGAAATCGACGACGTAGCCGTGCAGCAGTCGGTCTATCACGTTGCCCAGCGCGCCGCCCAGGATCAGGCTGATCGCGCCACAGAACAAGCGCTGGCTGGGATACTTTCTGAGCATCCAGACGATGAAGACCGACGCCACTGCGCCGAGGCCGACGAAGAACCAGCGCTGCCAGCCCGAGGCGCCGGCCAGGAACGAGAAGGCCGCGCCGCTGTTGTGGGCCCGCACCAGGTTGAAGAAGCTGTAGACGCTCACGCTGTCACCGAGCGCAAACTGGCCCATCACCAGCGTCTTGGTGATCTGGTCGGCCAGGATCACCAGCAGCGCCAGGCCCAACCAGAGGGCCAGCGGGGTGGACGAGGCGTTGCGGCGGGGTGATTTGGCGTTGGGCATGCTGGCGCGGCTGGCGGGCCGTCGGTCTGAGAACTGGCAGCACTGTAGCGGCGCCGCTCAGGCCTGACCTGAACCGTCTCGGCTGCGGGTCCGGGAGCAGGCCGCACGGTGTCGCTGGCCGCTGCTGTTTGCCTGGCCTTGCGCGCAGCCCGGTTGAGCCGCCGGTGGCATCATCGGCCGCTTTGCAGCACACCAGGAGACTCGATGGACGCTCAGACCAACGCCTTGCTGATAGGCGGCGACCAGCCACTGTCGCTGCCCGCATTCGACCGCATCCGGGCCGAGGACTTTGCGCCTGCGCTGAGCCGCGCGATGGCGCTGCACCGCGATGAAATCGCTGCGCTGGTGGCGCAGCGCGCGGCGCCCGACTTTGACAACACGGTGGCAGCGTTCGACCGCAGCGGCGCGCTGCTGCAGCGCATCGAGTCGGTCTTCCACAACCTGGCGTCGTCGGCCACCCATCCCGCGCTGCAGCTTGCTCAGCGCGCGCTGGCCGCGCCGCTGTCGGCGCACTGGAGCGCGGTGCTGCAGGACGCCGGGTTGCTCGAGCGCATCGCCGCGGTCCATGGCCAACTCGACGCGCTGGGCCTGACGCACGAGCAGGTTCGTTTGGTCGAGCGCATCCACCTCGACTTCGCCCGTGCCGGCGCTTTGTTGCCGGCTGCTGAGCGGGCTGAATTCGCCGCCATCGCCAGCCAATTGGCCCAGCTCAGCACCGAGTTCGCCCAGAACGTGCTGCATGACGAGTCGGCTTTCACGCTGGTGCTGGCCGACGCGGCGGCGCGGGCTGGACTGCCAAATTTCCTGCTTGCCGCAGCCACCCAAGCGGCGACCGAGCGTGGGCTGGACCAGCCGGTGATCACGCTCAGCCGCTCGCTGATCGTGCCCTTCCTGAGCTTCTCGACCCGCCGCGACTTGCGCGAGCAGGCTTGGTCAGCGTGGATCGGGCGCGGCGAGCAGCCCGGCGAGCACGACAACCGGCCTTTGGCCGCGAAGATCCTGGCATTGCGCCAGCGCCAAGCCGCACTGATGGGCTGCGCCAACTACGCCGATTTCAAGCTCGCCGACACGATGGCGCAGACCCGGGCCCGGGTCTGGACGCTGCTCGACGAGGTCTGGGGCCGGGCGCTGCCTGCGCTGGCCAGCGAGCGCGCGATGCTGCGCGAGGCGATGGCCGGCGCAGGCGTCGAACACGAACTCCAGCCCTGGGACTGGCGCTTTTGGGCCGAGCAGGTTCGCCAGGCGCGCTTCTCGCTAGACGAGTCAGCGCTCAAGCCTTATTTCGCGCTGCCCAACATGGTGGCGGCGGCCTTCGAGTGCGCCCAGCGCCTGTTCGGTCTGCGATTTGCGCGCCGCGACGACCTCGCGGCCTACCACCCCGATGTCGACGTCTACCAAGTCGATGACGCTGCCGGCCAGGCTGTCGGCCTGTTCCTGCACGACAACTTCTCGCGTCCGACCAAGCGCAGCGGCGCGTGGATGAGCACGCTAGAGCAGCAGCACCGCAACGCACCCGGCGCGTCGCTGCCGGTGGTGCTCAACAACAACAACTTCGCCAAGGCGGCGGCCGGCCAGCCCACGCTGCTGTCGCCCGACGACGTGCGAACACTGTTCCACGAGTTTGGTCATGGCTTGCACGGGCTGCTCAGCGATGTCGGTTACGCCCGCTTGTCGGGCACCAACGTGTTGCGCGATTTCGTCGAGCTGCCGTCGCAACTTCTGGAGCACTGGGGCACCGAGCGCGAGGTGTTGCGCAGCCACGCACGCCACTGGCAGACCGGCGAGGTGATCCCCGACGCGCTGCTCGACCGACTCGACGCCGCGCGCCGCTTTGGCCAAGGCTACGAGACCGTGCGCTACACCGCCAGCGCGATCGTCGACCTCGCTGCGCACGAGAGCTCGGTGCCGATCGAGGACATCGTCGGCTTCGAGCGCGACCTGATGCTTGCGCGCGGCCTGCCGGCAGACGCCGGGCTGAACCATCGCCTGCCGCATTTCCAGCACCTGTTTTCCGGCGACAGCTATGCCGCCGGCTATTACGTCTACCTTTGGGCCGAGGTGCTGGAGGCCGATGCCTGGGATGCGTTCACCGAGGCCGGCAGCGCCTTCGACCCGGTGGTGGCGGCGCGGCTCAAGGCCTGCATTTACAGCCGCGGCGACAGCGTCGAGCCTGGCGCTGCCTTCAGGGCTTTTCGTGGCCGCGACGCCAGGATCGAGCCGATGTTGCGTGGCCGAGGGTTGATCGCCTGAGGTTTTTCTGCGGCGCAACCCGACCCAGCGGCCGAGCTTTGGCAGTGGCCTTGTTCAAGGTCCGGCTCGGTGGTTTGATGCCCCTGCGCTTGGCGTCATGGCCAAGCGTTGCGCCGCTTGGCGCAAGGTGGCAGACGCCGAGCCTGCTGCCAGTGCCAGACAGGCACGGGCGTAGACAGGCTCCTGCTGCAGGCGGTCGAGGTCAACCCGGTGGCCTTCGCCGGCCATCAACCATTTGAAATCGACAAAGGCCAACAAGCCGGGTGGCGAGTCACTGGTTTCGGTGATCGGGTCAGACATGGGCTCGACTGGCATGACTCACTTTGAAAATATCGACCACTCAGCGTAGGCGAAGGCGCAGCACCTGCAGGGCCTGAGCAGCGGGCCGAACACAGGCCAGTTCGCTGCTGACATGCTGATCAGCAAGCTGCGACCGCGTCAGCGTCGTTATGCTTGCTGGCATGACATCTCTTGCGATCGAATTTTCAGACATCAGCGCTGCTGCCGAAAGACTCAAAGGCGTGGCCCATCGCACACCGGTGCTGCGATCACACCAGGCCGATGAGCGTTGCGGGGCTCGGGTCTTCTTCAAGGCCGAGCATTTGCAGCGCATGGGTGCTTTCAAGTTCCGCGGCGCGTACAACGCGCTGGCGCGCTTCACGCCTGAGCAACGAAGTGCCGGCGCGCTGGCCTTCAGCTCGGGCAACCATGCCCAGGCCATCGCTTTGTCGGCGCGCTTGCTGGGCATGCCCAGCGTGATCGTGATGCCCAAGGATGCGCCGGCGGCCAAGCTCGCCGCCACCCGCGACTACCAGCGCGGTCAGGTCGGCAGCGAGGTCGTCTTGTACGACCGCTACACCGAGGACCGGGCGGAGATCGGCGCGCGCATCGCCGCCGAGCGCGGCATGACGTTGATCCCACCTTTCGACCACCCCGACGTGATGGCAGGGCAGGGCACGGCAGCGCTGGAGTTGATCAACGAGGTCGGCCCGCTCGATGTGTTGCTGGTCTGCGTTGGCGGCGGTGGCCTGATCTCGGGCTGCGCGGTCGCGGCCAAGCACAAGCTGCCCGGCATCGCGGTGATCGGCGTCGAGCCCGAGGCCGGCAATGACACCCAGCAAAGCCTGGCCGCCGGCAACATCGTGCAGATCGCCGTGCCGCAGACGATTGCCGACGGCGCCCAGACCCAGGCCAGCGGGCAGCTCACCTTTCCGGTGATCCAGGCCCTGGTCGAGCGCATCGTCACCGTCAGCGATGCACAACTGATCCGCACGATGCAGTTTTTTGCCGAGCGCATGAAGCAGGTCGTCGAGCCCACTGGTTGCCTGGGCGCGGCCGCGCTGCTCGAGGGCGTGGTCGACTTGCGCGGTGCCCGGGTCGGGGTGATCCTGTCGGGCGGCAACGTCGACCTGCCGCGCTACGCGCAGATGCTGGCGACTGCTTGAGCTGGTCACCGCTTGAGCTGGCCACTGCCTGATGGTCCTGGTCGCCCTGGCGGCCCATCCTCCACCATAGTCTTCCGGAGACCGCTTTGAGCGAATCGCCCCAGTCCGAGACCAAGCCGCCCGATGCCAGCGTTCGTTCCAAGCTCAGTCAGCGCGACCGGGTCGACAAGTTGCTGGCGAGGTCGCCGGTGCTCAGCCGAGGAGCGGTCACGCTGGCCGGTGGCCGGTGGCCGGGCGCTGGCTTATGCCTTGTCAATGGCCGCCCGCAAGGCCTGGCTCCAGTGAAAACACCCGCGAAGCGGCTGCGCCGCTCCCCCTCAAGCGGGCGACACCAGCGGCCCGCCAAAGCCGGCTCCGCGGCGTCCGCTGAGCCAGACCTGTTTGGTGCGGCGGGTGTGGCTTTGGCCACTGCGCAACGCTGAGACGGAGAACCACCATGCATGTGGGCATCCTGACCGGCGGCGGCGACTGTCCCGGCTTGAACGCGGTGATCCGCGCTGTCACGCTGGCGCTGATCAATGAATGCGGGGCTCGCGTCACGGGCATCCGGCGCGGCTTTCTCGGCCTGCTCAAGCGCGAGGTCATCGTGCTGGACAAGCCCGCAGTGGCCGGCATCCTGGCCCAAGGTGGCACCATCCTGGGCACGCACAACCGCTGCGACCCGTTCCACTATTTCGGTGCAGGCGGTGCCGATGTCTCGGACCAAGCCTTGGCGTACGCGCGCGAGCTGGGGCTGGACGCGCTGGTGGCGATCGGTGGCGACGGCACGATGGCGATCGCGCACAAGCTTAGCGGCCTGGGCCTGCCGGTGGTCGGCGTGCCCAAGACCATCGACAACGACCTCTGTCACACCGACCGCAGCTTCGGCTTCGACAGCGCCGTGGCGGTGGTGGCCGAGGCGCTGGACCGACTCGAGACCACCGCCCGCAGCCACGGCAGGGTGATGATCGCCGAGACCATGGGTCGCTACGCCGGCTGGATCGCGCTCGAAGGCGGCATGGCCGGCGCGGCCGATGTGATCTTGTTGCCCGAGCAGCCTTACCAGCTCGACGCGGTGGTTCAGCGCTGTCGCGAGCGCGAGGCCATTGAAGGCTACACGCTGATCTGCGTTGCCGAAGGCGCGATGGCCGATGGCGGCGGTCTGACGGTGGCACAGACGATTGCCGACAGCCCCGACCCGCTGCGCCTGGGCGGCGTGGGGGCGGTGCTGGCGCGTCAACTCACGCCTATGCTGCAGAGCGAGGTGCGTGCCACTTTGCTGGGCCATGTGCAGCGCGGCGGCTCGCCCACGCCTTTCGACCGTGTGCTCGCCACCCGTTTTGGCTGGCACGCCGCCGAGCTGGTGCAGGCTGGCGGTTTCGGTCGGATGGTGGCCTTGCAAGGGGATCGCGTGACGAGCGTCGGGCTCGAACTCGTGGCCGGCCGGAACCGGCCGATTCCGGCCGGCCATGCGATGCTGGCTGCGGCGCGCGGGCTGGGCGTGTCTTTGGGCGTCTGAGGTGCAGGATCGGGTTTTCACCCGATCGTGGCTTGACATCGCTGGCATGATGGTTTTTGGATTTTTGTTTCCCTGAAAAAAAGGACAGGCCATGAAGAAGTTGCTCGCTGCTTGCCTGCTCGGTGCCGTCGCGTTGACGGCCGCCGCGCAGACCTACCCTAACAAGCCGATCCGGTTGGTCGTGCCGTTTCCACCTGGCGCAGCCACCGACACGATCGGGCGTGCTTTCGGCAATGCGGTCTCCCAGGCGCTCGGTCAACCGGTCTTGGTCGACAACAAGGCCGGGGCTGACGGCGCCATCGCCGGCAACGAAGTCGTGCGCGCCGCACCCGACGGCTACACGCTGTTCTTCGCGACCAACAGCCCGATCGTCGCCGCGCCGGCCTTGCGCAAGTCGCCGCCCTACGATCCGAACCGCGATTTCACCCCGATCGCCGACATCGGTCGCTACACCTTCTTCGTGGTCGTTCATCCCAGCGTTCCGGCCAAGACGGTCGCCGAATTCATCAAGTATGCAAAGGACTTTCCGGACAAGGTCAGCTACGCGACCGGCAACACCACCGGCATCATGTCGACTGCGCAGTTCTCGCACCTGGCAGGGATCAAGATGGTGCATGTCCCGTACAAGGGCGAGCCCCAGGCGCTGACCGACTTGATCGCCGGCAGAGTTCAGTTCATGGTGGTGTCGGCCGGCACGGTGGTGCCGCACATCCGCGACAGCAAGCTGCGTCCGCTGGCGGTGATCACGACCAAGCGCAGCCCCGTCCTGCCCGACGTGCCGACACTGGCTGAGGCAGGGATGCCTCAGTTCTCGATCACCTCGTGGGCTGCGCTGTACGGACCGGCGAAGATGCCGCGCGACATCGTTGACCGTTTGAACAAGGAGTTCATGGCGGCAGCGCTTCGCCCCGAGGTGCAGGCCTTGCTGGACAAGCAGGCGTTCATCTTCACCGGCTCAACGCCCGAAAAGCTTGGCGCTTTCACCAAGGATCAGTACGACGAGTACCGCGCGATGATGCGCGCCAGCGCGATGGAGCCCGACTGATCGTCGGCACCTGGTCGTCGGTGACGGACAACGCCGGCCTGCTGTGCGTGAATTGCGACTGCTCAACGGCTGTCAGGCACCGGCTTCGGGGGTGCATCCCGGTGCTGGCTGGCTTATCCTGATTTCGCCGCAACGGGCATGACGGCAGATCTGGGGCCGGTCTGCGCTTGGCCTGGCCCGCGGCGGCGATTGCGATGAGGAGCTTTGTCCCCGGCGCCTAAGGTGCTGGGGGCTTTTTTTTTGGGTGAAGTGGACCGCTCAGTCCCGACTGCGGTTGCGCTGGCGCACGGCCTCTCGGCGCTGCTCGACATCATCGGCAGCGACCCGGACGTTGAACTCGCGGGCGCGGCTCTGCTCCAGCGCCATGCCCTCGCCGAAAGCCAGCGCAAAACCGTCGTTGATCACCGCCTTGTAGCGCGTGAGCATCTCGGGCAGCGTGCTCAGCATGTCGAGCGCCAGTGCGCGCGCGGCGTCGAGCAAGCCTTCGGGCGGCAGCACCCGGTTGACGAAGCCCCAGGCTGCTGCCTGTTCGGCGCTGACCCAGTTGCCGGTCAGCGACACCTCGCGCGCCCGGTACGGTCCGATCGCGCGGCTGAGCTTTTGCGACAAGCCCCAGCCCGGCGCGACGCCGATGCGGGCATGGGTGTCGGCAAATCTCGCCTGGCTCGACGCCAGCAGCACGTCGCAGGCCAGCGCCAGCTCGAAACCGCCGGTCACGGCTGCGCCGTTGATCGCCCCGATCACCGGGCCCGGATAGCGCAGCAGGGCAGCCGCCGGGTCGCCCGGTCTTTGCTCGGGCTTGCCGGTGGCGCCCAGGCTGCCTTGGCCCGAGCCGATCTCCTTGAGGTCCAGGCCGGCGCAAAAAGCTCGGCCGGCGCCGGTCAGGATCAGCACCCGCACCGCCGGGTTGGTGGCCAGGCCGTCGATCGCCTCGGCCAGCGCCGTCATCAGCGCCTTGCTCAGCGCATTCATCGCCTGCGGCCGGTTGAGCGTCAGCACGGCGTAGCCGGCGGGGTGGATTTCGGTGAGGATCAGGTCGGTGGTCATGGGCGAGGGCGGCTCAATGGGTGGGGTTTGATCCTGCCACGCTTGCGGCTTGCGAGGCTGTCGCCGGCGCGGCAATCCGCGCGCCGGCTCTGGTCCTGCGGCTCAAGCCTTGGCAGGCGGGTGAGCCACAGGCTCGTCACCGCCGCGCACCAAGCGGTCATGCCTTGCCAGCGCCGGGAACAGCCCGCTCCACAACAGCACGACCAAGCCGGTGCCGACCCCGCCCCAGACCACCGAGGCGACCGGTCCCCACAGCGCTGCGGTGGCACCTGACTCGAACTCGCCGAGTTGGTTGGACGCGCCGATGAACACCGAGTTGACCGCGCTGACGCGGCCACGCATCTCGTCGGGTGTGGCGAGCTGTACCAGCGACTGGCGGATCACGACGCTGACCATGTCGGCGGCGCCCGACAAGGCCAGCGCCGCCAGCGACAGCGCCAAGCTGGTCGACAGACCGAAAAGCACCATCGTCGCGCCGTACAGCGCGACCGACCCCAGCAGCCAGACGCCACTGCGGCGCTGCACCGGCCAGCGCGTCAGCAGCAGCGACATCACCAACGCGCCGGCCGCCGGCGCCGCGCGCAGCAACCCCAAACCCCAGGGCCCTGTGTGCAGGATGTCGCGAGCGAAGATCGGCAGCAGCGCCACCGCCCCGCCCAGCAACACCGCGAACAGGTCCAGCGAGACGGCGCCCAGCACCACCGGGCGCTGCGCGATGAAGCGCAGTCCGGCCAGCAGCGCGCCGGCTGAGACCGGCTCGCGTGTGCGCGGCACGGCTCGCGCTTCAATCCGCATCACGCAGACCAGCGCTGCGGCAAAGCCCAAGGCCGACAGGCCGTAAACCGCTTGCGCCCCGGCGGCATAGACGAAACCGCCCAGCGCGGGGCCGGCGATGATCGCGCCCTGCAGAGCGGTCGCCGACAGCGCGAAGGCTTGCGGCAGCCGCTCCGGAGGCAGCAACTGCGGCAGCAAGGCCTGCGAAGCCGGCATCTGCCAGGCGCGCAGCGCGCCCAGCATCAGCGACACCGCCAGCAGCGCCTCGCGGCCCATCCAGCCGGCCTGGCTGGCGATTGCCAGCACCCCTGCCACGCCCACCTGCAATGCCAGCACCGCGGCCAGCACCCGGCGCCGGTCATGCTGGTCGACATGGTGGCCAGCGGGCAGCGCCAACAGCAATGCGGGCAGAAACTGCGCCAGCCCCACCAGACCCAGGTCCCAGGCGCTGCCGGTCAGGTCGTACATCTGCCAGCCCAGTGCCACCAGCAGCATCTGGCCGGCCGCGGTGCCGGCCAGCCGCGACAGCCAGAAGCGGCGGAAATCGGGCAGCCGCAGCAGGCCAGGCTCAGGGGTGGGCATCGGCGCCATCGTCGTCTTCTTCAAGCTGCTGCAGTTGCACCAGGCGCTGGTAGATGCCGCCGGCTATGGCCATCAGCTCGGCATGGCGGCCGCGCTCGGCAATGTGGCCATGTTGCAGCACGACGATGTGGTCGGCTTCGCGAATCGTCGACAGCCGGTGGGCGATCGCCACCAGCGTGACGCTGCCGCGCAGCGCTGTCAGCGCCTGTTGTACCTGGGCCTCGGTCTCGCTGTCGATGTGGGCGGTGGCCTCGTCTAGCAACAGGATGGTCGGTGCGCCGGCCAGCGCACGGGCCATCGCGATCAGCTGTTTCTCGCCCACCGCCAGCCTAGCGCCGCCCTCGCCCAGCGGCGTGTCGTAGCCCGGCGGCAGCCGGCTGATGAAGTCGTGGGCATGGGCGGCGCGGGCAGCGGCCTCGACCGTGGCGGCGTCCATCGGCCGGCCCATCGCGATGTTCTCGCGCGCGCTGGCCGCGAGCAGGAAAGGCTCTTGCGGCACCAGGCCGACCGCGCGCCTGAAGTCCGCGTCGGCGAGCCCTTCGATGGGCTGACCGTCGATCAGCAGCGTGCCGGGCGGTGCAGGGTAGAAGCGCAGTAGCAGCGACAGCAGCGTGCTCTTGCCGCTGCCAGTGTGGCCGACGATGCCGACGAACTGACCGGGTTCGATCTCCAGGTCCAGCCCGTGCAGCACCGGTCGACCGGGCTGGTAGCCAAAGCGCAGGTCGCGTATCGAAATCCGGCCTTCGCTGACGCTGCCGCCGATCGCGGTCTGCGGTGCCTGCGCTTCGCCAAGCAAGGTGTTGACTCGCGCCGCAGCCACCACTGCCTGCTGCAGCTGCGAGAACTGCATCGTGATCTGGATCAGCGGCTCGATCACCCTGGCGATGTAGCCGACGAAGGCGTAGAGGACACCGACCTCCAGCGCACTCAGCCCCGTGGACGCGCTGTCGTCCAGGCGCAGGCCGTAGACCGCGATCACCGCCGCCAGCATCGCGACGTTGAGAAAATCCAGCGCGGGTCGCAGCAGCCAGGCGTTGGCGCGCAGTTCGGCGCGGCGCGAGTCGAAGTGGGCCTGGCTGGTCGTTGCGTAGCGCTGGCCGAATGCCGGCGCCGCGCCGCTGGCCTGGATCACCGCCATGCCGGCGATAGCCTCGGCGGTCTGGGCATTGATCTCGCTGCGCAGCGCGCGGGTGCGCGCCACCGCCGGTGCCGACAGCCGTTGGTAGAGCCAGACGATCGCGGTGACCGCGGGCAGCAAAGCGGCGACGATCAGCATCAGCCGCCAGTTCAGCAGCGCCATCGTCGCCATCATCGCCGTCAGCATGATCGCGCTGTCGAGCATCACGAACAGCAGCTGCACGTACAGCGTCTTGACAGCCTCGGTGTCGTTGGTGACGCGGCTGACCAGCTGTCCGGTGATTGCGCGGTCGAAGAACGACATCGGCAGCCGCAGCACATGGCCATAGACCTGTTCGCGTAAGCGCTGCACCGACCGCATCGCGACGCCGGCGAGCCGCACCAGCTGCCAGTAGCGCAGCGCATTGGCCAGCCAGCCTGCCAGCAGTGCGCCGCCCAGCAATCCGGCGATCTGCAGCATCTCGGCGTTGCGCGGCAGCAGATGGCTGTCGATGAAGGTCTTGCCCAGCAACGGACCCAGCGCTTCCAGTCCCGCGGCCAGCACCAGCCAGGCGGCGGCGCGTCTCAGCAGGCCCAGGTCGGGTGATGCGCTGCGCAGCAGCAGCCCGAGTGCGGCGCGGCGTTGCAAGGTGTCGGGTCTGGTGGTTTCAGCGCGCATGCTTTGCTGTCTGGTGTGCCGTCTGGTCTGCCGTCTGGTGGGCCGCCTGGTTTGCCGCGCTAGGGTCGGCGGCGTCGGTGATGGCCAGCGAGGCCTCGAGCTGTTGCACCCGCCACTGCGTGGCGTACCAACCGGGGTGGCCGTCGGCCTGAGTCGCCGCCAGCAGCGAGGCATGGCTGCCGCGCTCGGTGATGCGGCCGTGGCGCAGCACCAGGATCTGGTCGGCGTCCATCACGGTGGCCAGCCGGTGGCTGACGATGAGCATCGTTCGCTCGGCTTGGCGGTGGCGGCGCAGACTGGCCAGGATCGTCGCCGCGGTGCCAGTGTCGACCGCCGACAGCGCGTCGTCGAGCAGCAGCAGCCGGCCCAGGCCGTTACCGGCCAGCAGCGCGCGGGCGATCGCCACGCGCTGGCGTTGGCCGCCCGAGAGCGTGACGCCGCGCTCACCCACCGGTGTGTCGTAGCCTTGCGGCAGACGCAGGATGTCGTCGTGCACCGCTGCCTGGCTTGCGGCGGCCTCGACCTCGGCGCGGCTGGCATCGGGCCGGGCCAGCGCGATGTTTTCGGCCACGCTGGCCGAGAACAGGAATGCCTCTTGAGGCACCCAGGCGACGGCTGATCGCAGCGCCGCCAGACGGTGCTCGGCCAGATCGGCGCCACCCCAGGTGATGCGGCCTTGGCCGGCCGGCCACTGGCGTTGCAAGATCTTGAGCAGCGTGCTCTTGCCCGCGCCGGTTGGCCCTACCAGCCCCAGCGTCTGGCCGGCAGGCAGCGAGAAGTCCAGGCCTTGCAGCGCCGGTTGGGTCTGGCCTGGATAGCTGAAAACCAGGTTCTCGACCTGCAGGCTGCCTGGCGCAACCGCGTCGAGCGTGCCGCTATCGTCCACCGTCAGCGGCGTTTCGAGCACCGGCGCCAGCCTGGCCCAGGCCGCGCGGCCGCGTTCGATCAGGCTGATCACCCAGCCTGCGGCAAACATCGGCCAGATCAGCTGTCCGAGGTAGAGGCCGAAACTGGTCAGCTGGCCCACGGTGATCTCGCCCTGCCAGACCAGCCAGCCGCCAAAACCCAGCGACAGCGCCATCGCTGCGTTCAGCGTTCCGCCGACCGCTGGCTCGTAAGCTGCTTCCCAGCGCTGGGCGCGCAGGCTGGCGCTGGACGCCGCAGCGGCCAGCCGGCCGAACTGTGCGCTGCTATGCGCCTCAAGCCCGAGCGCGCGCAGCGTGCGAACCCCCGACAGCGTCTCCTGCACCTGGTCGTTGAGCGCGCCGAAAGCGTCTAGCGACTGGCGCGACGCCGCATGCAGGTGGCGCGAGATCCACCAGAAGGCCAAGGCCATCAGCGGAAACGGCAACAGCACGACCAGCGCGAGCCGCCAGTCCACGCCCAGCGTCATCGTCGCAACCACCAGCACCAGCGTCATCGTGCCGTCGAAGCCGGCCAGCAGCGCCTCGCCGGCGGCCATCTCGACCGCGTCGACATCGTTGGTGGCCAGCGCCATCAGGTCGCCGGTGCGCTGGTTCTGGAAGAAGCGCGGCCCTTGCAGCAGCAGCCTCTGGTAGAGATCGCAGCGCAACTCGACACTCAGCCGGTAGGCCGCGCCGTACAGCAGCAGCCGCCAGGCCACCCGCAAGCCGTAGATCGCCAGGCCTGCGCCCAGCAGCAGTGCGATCTCGTGCCACAGCGCGTTGCCGGTCAGGCGCTGCGCGACCAAGCCGTCGACCATTCTGCCGATCTGGCGCGGCAACCACACCCCCAGCAGCGCGATGCCGGCGAGCATCACCGCCGACGCCGCGTAGGCGCGCCAATGGCGAAACACGAAACCACCGATCAGGCGGGACAGGGTCATCAGGGGATGGCGGGGCACGGCCAGTTTCGGACCGAAGCCGCCGGCCGAGGGCGCGAGGGTGGAGTCCTTGATTTTAAGGGGCTTGACGGTGCAGGTTCTGCTCGCTGGGCCAAGGCCTGCAGGGCCACCGGTCGCGTCCGGCTTGGTCCTTCTGCTGCTCGGGCCCACCGGTTCCGGCCGGACGATCGTGTGTGGACCGCCTACCATGCGGTCCAGCGAGGACGGCGAGAGCCGCTGCGCCAGATCATCCATACCCGGAGGCAGTCGTGAAATTGAAGATGGCGAAGAACTCGCTTTTCGCTGTGTTGCTGCGCGCACCCTGGTGGATCAGCCTGGCGATCGCGCTGATGTTGGGCTTGTTGAGTCTGGCGTTGCTGCCCGATCGATTCCGAGTGGTCGGTGTGCTGTCGGGACTGCCTTTTGCGGTGATTGCCGTGATTGCGGCCTACCGCCAGTGGCGCCTGCCCAGCGAGTCGCAAGTGGTCCAGATGAGGCAGGCGCTGGCCGCGATGGCCTGGCCGGCTTTTGCGGCGCTGCTCGAACAGGGTTTTCGGCGCGATGGCTATGAAGTCCGACGTGGCAAGACCGAGGCGGTCGACTTCGAACTCGAGCGCCAAGGCCGTCTGACGGTGGTCTGTGCGAGGCGCTGGAAGTCGGCGCGCACCGGCCTGGAGGTCTTGCGCGCGCTGCAGGCGGCGCGCGAGGCTGCCGACGCTGCGGATGCGCTGTACATCGGGCTGGGCCCGATCAGCGACACCGCGCTGCCCTTTGCCACCGAGCACCGCATCTCGATCTGGCAGGCTGCCGGATTGGCCCACGCGCTGCGCGGCCTGCCCATGGCGCAAAGCCCGGCCCGCTGAGCGCCGACCGGAGCCTTGCGACGCTTCAGGCCTCGCGGATGTCGGCGATAACCGCTTGTCCGAAGTCGGGCCGCTCCAAGCGTGCGAGCAACTGCGCTGCACAGGCTGCCGGGCTGGTCAGCATGCCGTCGGATTGGAACTTGACGAAGCGGGCTCGGTCGGGAAACAGCGCCGGGTCGCTGCTGCGCAACTCGACTTGCATGTCGGTGTCGATCACGCCCGGTGCCATCGACACGACGCGCGCCGGGTTGGCCTGCGTCGCTTGCTCCAACGCCACGGCGCGGCTGAAATGGTCCATGCCGGCCTTGGCAGCGCAGTAAACCGCGCTGCCTGCCATCGCATTGCGGCCCAGGCCGGACGAGATGTTGAGCAGCCTGCGCGCGCCGGTCCAAGCCTTGGTTGCTGCCAGGAAGGTCGATGACAGCAGCATCGCGGCTTCCAGCCCGACACGCAGCGCGTTCACCTGGTCGGCCAGCGGCACTTGTTCGAGCGGCGCGAGCCGACCGACCACGCCGGCGTTGTTGATCAGGCTGACGCTGGCCAGCTTGCTGCCGTCGAAGCCAGCCAGCCAGGCCTGCAGCCGCAGCGCCACCGGCGCGGCGTCGGCCAAGTCCAGCGGCCATTGCTCGAGCCGCAATCCGGCGGCATCGGCCTGGGCTTGCAGCGCGGCGTTGGTCTGGCGGGCGATGCCCAGCACGACATGCCCTGGCAGCAGGCGTTGAGCGACCAGCGCGGCGCCCAGCCCGCGCGAGGACCCGGTGATGATGGTGAGGTGTGTTTGCATGGGGCCAGAGCATACCCAGGCTGCGGCGGCCGGGTCGGCGGCGGGCTCTTCAGCCTGGCGCGGCTAGCGCGCGCGCGATGCGTTGCCGGGCGACGCGGGTCTTGGGCACGGGGAAGTCGAACCAGCTGCGGACATCCTCGTCCAGGCCGATGCCGTGCATGAAGTTGTAGATGGCTTTTTTGAGGCCGACGCCAAGCGCATCGTGGTCGACGCCGGTCGGATCGATGAAGCCGATGTCGTTCTTTGCGAAGCTCACTGGCGGCAGCGGCTGCAGCGTGATGCCGTAGGCCGCAGGGTCGCGACCCACCGGTGAATGCACGGTGCAGGCGAAGCGGTGGAAAAAACCCGACTGTATGCAGCCTGCCGCGAACAACTGCCGAACGTATTCCAGCGCGTCGACCGTGTCCTGCACAGTCTGGGTCGGGAAGCCGTACATCAGGTAGGCGTGGACCAGGATGCCGGCGTCCGAGAAAGCCTTGGTCACCCGCGCAACCTGGTCGACCGAGACGCCTTTTTTCATCAAGTCCAGCAGCCGGTCGCTGGCGACCTCCAGCCCGCCCGAGATCGCGATGCAGCCGCTGTCGGCCAATTGCTGACACAGCTCGGACGAGAACGACTTTTCGAAGCGGATGTTGCCCCACCAGGAGATCGCGGTGTCGCGGCGCCTGAGCTCGGCGGCCAGGGTCTTGAGTGCCTTGGGGGGTGCGGCTTCGTCGACGAAGTGAAAGCCGGTCTGGCCGGTCTCGGCGACGATGGCCTCGATCCGGTCGACCAGCAGTTCGGCGCTTGCGCCCTCGTAGCGCGAGATGTAGTCCAGGCTGACATCGCAGAAGCTGCACTTCTTCCAGTAGCAGCCTTGCGCGACCGTGAGCTTGTTCCAGCGCCCGTCGGACCACAGCCTGTGCATCGGGTTGAGCATGTCGAGCAGCGACAGGTAGCTGCCCAGTGGCAGGCCGTCCCAGGTCGGGGTGCCGACCTCGGTGAACGCCACCTCGGGTTCAATGAAGTTCCGGTAGCGCACCTCGCCAGCCGGTCGGTGGAAGGTCCGCACCAGTCGGCTGGCCGATCGTTTGCCCGTCAGATGTTCGAGCAAGGCCAGCAGCGGACGCTCGCCGGCATCAAGGGTGACGAAGTCGAAGCAGTCGAAAACTCTTGGCTCGGTCAACTCTCGCAGCTCGGTGTTGACGAAACCGCCGCCCAACACGGTGACGATCGACGGATCTTGCGCCTTGATGGTCTGCGCGATGCGAAACGCAGCATAGACCGCGCCTGGGAAAGGCACCGACAACAGCACCACATTGGGCTTGTGGCGTTCCAGGGCCGACAGTGTCAAGCTGTGCAGCGTGCGGTCGACCAGGTTGTGTGGCGCTGCCAGCGCGGCGGCCAAGGGCTCGAAGGTGGGCTGGCTCATCGCCAGCGATTCGGCGTAGCGGACGAACTCGAAGCGTGGGTCGACTGCATCGCGCAACACGTCGGCGATGTCGTTGAGGTACAGCGTTGCGAGGTGGCGGGCGCGGTCTTGCACGCCGAGCGCACCGAAAGCCCAGGCCATCGGGTCGCCACCATCGTCGTCGACATAGACCTCGAGCGAGTCGAAGCGCGGGCCTTCGGGCAGAAAGCTTCGGCCGGCAATGCGGTGTGCCAGCGTCGCGTCGCGTCCTTGCAGAAAGGCCAGCGTCGGCGCGATCGTTGCCAAGTACCGTGGCAGTTGCTGGGCAAAGCCCTGGACCAGCGGTAAGCGCTGGCTGGCGGGCAGCGCATCGATGCAGTCGCCGATGGCGCGCAGCCCGTCGACCGAGAGCAGTTTCAGGATCAACGCGAGCGCCAGATCCTCCTGGACCGCGGCCATGCCGCGCGAGCGCAGGAACCCGGTCAGGTAAGCGGTCGACGGGTAGGGCGTGTTGAGCTGGGTCATCGGTGGGATGACCGACAGCACGCGGATCGCCTGGATCGGTGGGGGCGGCAGGGCAGCGCTCGGATGCATTCGCGGATTGTCGTTGGCGCCGCCTGTTTCGGCAGCGAGCAGACAATCACGACGATGAGACACCCGATGTTGTGGGCGCTGGCCGCTGGTCTTGCGGTGCTGCTGGCCGCATTTGCCGCGCCCCTGTGGCAACTGGGCCGCAGCGCGGCGCCGATACAAGGTCTGCCCTGGCAAGCCCGGGCCGGCCCGGAAGGCACGCTTGCGGTGTTTGGCCTGGTGCTGGGACGCGACACGCTGGCCGATGCCCAATCGCGTATCGGCGACGGCCTGCAGGTCGCGTTGATCGCGCGCCTGGGCGAGGTTGGCTCGCTCGAGGCCTTGGCCGACCCGTTTGCCGCCGGTTTTGTCAGCGGCAGGCTGGTGCTGGCTTTCGATGCACCAGCGCCTGCGCTGCGGCGATGGCGCGAGCAAGCCCCAAGATCAGAGGCGATGTCGGACGGTGTGCGTCGCTTTGCGCTGCGTGCTGGCGACCGCGACGAAGCGCGGCGTGCCGCCCTGTCGGGCCTGAGCTTCGTGCCTTCGGTTCGTCTCAGCGAGGCCGATGTGCGCCAGCGCTTCGGCGCGCCAGCGGCCGTGGTCGAGCTCGGTGCGGGCGTGCAGGCACTGCTCTACCCTGCGATCTCGATGGCAGCCACGCTGGGCGGCGGCAGCCGCAGTGTGTTGCAGTATGTCGCCGCACGCGATTTTGAGTCCAGGTTGCGCGCGCCGCTGCTGGCAGCGGCAACGGCGGCAGCAGCGCCTGCGGCCTCGGTTTCAAGGCATTAGTCGGTCCCTCCGCGGTCAAGCGTGGTGGTTCGAACCGGGGTGCTCCGGCTTTGTGGCCTAATCCCGCCTTTGCTTATTCAGAACTCCGGAGTTTTTTTCATGGCCAACAAGATCATCACCGAAGCCGACCGCCGGGCCACCCCGCGCCCTGCAGCGCCCGCGGGCGTGTGCTTCACCGCCCCCAAGGGCCAGAAGATCAGCCTCGAGCGCGGTTCGCACACCCGCAGCAAGAAGAACCCTGGCAAGCGTCCACGCAAAGGCGGTTGATCGTCGCGGACAGGCAGCGCTGCGGTCCTGTAGCGCTTTTCAATCCTGCCCTGTAGGCCTCGGGCGCTTTGGCGTCCGAATGAGTTTCTGATGTTGAGAATCACCGAGCTGCGACTGCCGCTGGACCACGGTCCCGACGACTTGCTGCCGGCTGTTCTGACCCGGCTGGGCTTGGCCGAAGCCGAGTTGTCCAGCTTTGTGGTCTTCAAGCGCAGCCACGATGCGCGCAAGAAGTCTGCGGTGGTGTTGATCTACACCATCGATTGCACGCTGGCCGCTGGCGTGGACGAGGCTGGCTTGCTGGCGCGCCATGCCGGCGACAGCCATGTCCGTCCCACGCCCGACACCCGCTACCACCTGGTGGCGCAGGCGCCGGTGGGCTTCGAACTCGATCGATTGCGCCCGGTGGTGATCGGCTTTGGCCCCTGCGGCATCTTCGCGGCGCTGGTGCTGGCCCAGATGGGACTGCGGCCGATCGTGCTCGAGCGCGGCAAAGAGGTGCGCGAACGCACCAAGGACACCTGGGCGCTGTGGCGCCAAGGCGTGCTGACACCTGAGTCGAACGTGCAGTTCGGCGAAGGGGGTGCTGGCACGTTTTCGGACGGCAAGCTTTGGAGCCAGATCAGCGATCCACGGCATCTGACGCGAAAGGTCCTGACCGAGTTTGTCAAGGCGGGCGCGCCCGAAGAGATCCTCTACGTGGCGAAGCCGCACATTGGCACGTTCCGGCTCGTCGGCATGGTCGAGAAGATGCGCGCAGACATCAAGGCGCTGGGCGGCGAGATCCGGTTCGAGCAGCGCGTCGTCGACCTGCAGATCGAGACCGGCTCGGGTGGCGCGCAGGTCCGCGGTCTGACGCTGGCTGGCGGCGAGCAGCTTCGCGCCGACCATGTCGTGCTGGCGGTGGGTCATAGCGCGCGCGACACCTTCGAGATGCTGCACCGCCGCGGTGTGTTCATGGAGGCCAAGCCGTTTTCGGTTGGGTTTCGCGTCGAGCATCCGCAATCGCTGATCGATCGCGCACGCTTCGGCCCCAGCGCCGGCAACCCTATCCTGGGCGCCGCCGACTACAAGCTGGTGCACCACGCCGGCAACGGCCGCTCGGTCTACAGCTTCTGCATGTGCCCGGGTGGCACGGTGGTGGCCGCGACCTCCGAGGTCGGGCGGGTGGTGACCAACGGCATGAGCCAGTATTCGCGCAACGAGCGCAATGCCAACGCTGGGATCGTCGTCGGCATTTCGCCGCAGGATTACCGCCTGGACCGGAACGCCAGCGGTCCGGTTTCGCCGCTGGACGGCATCGTTTTCCAGCGTTTCTGGGAGTCGCGCGCCTACGTGCTCGGTGGCGAGAACTACCGCGCGCCAGCTCAACTGCTGGGTGACTTCGTCGCCGGCCGGCATGGCCGGGCCTTGGCGCGTGACTTTGGCAGCGTGCTGCCGTCGTACCAGCCCGGCGTGACGATGACCGACCTGGCCGAGCCCGGGCGAGGCAGTCTGCCTGACGAGGCCTTGGTCGCGATACGCGAAGCGCTACCGGCTTTCGAGCGCCAGATCCGGGGTTTTGCAATGGCCGATGCGGTGCTCACCGGGGTCGAGACCCGCACCTCGTCGCCGCTTCGCATCACCCGCGGCAAGGACTTGCAGAGCCTGAACGTGGCAGGCCTGTACCCGGCTGGCGAGGGCGCGGGCTATGCCGGCGGCATCATGTCGGCGGGCGTCGACGGCATCGAGGTGGCTGAGGCGCTGGGCTTGAGCATGCTGCGCGCGGTGGCCTGAACTGGCCTGATGGCGGATATTTCAGTTTCGCTCGTCTGACAGCGGCAGTCGCACGTCGCAACGTATGCCAGGTCCGGGCTGCTCGACCCACACCACCTGCCCCCCCAGCAACCTGACCCGTTTGCGCACACCACCCAGCCCCAGTCCTTGCGACCAGGCCTCGGGTTCACGGCCGATGCCGTCGTCGCAGACCTGTATCGCGAGTTGAGCGCGGTCGAAACAGACGCTGATCCAGACCTGGTTGGCCTGGGCGTGGGCGATGATGTTGTTGACCAATTCGCGCAGTACTCTTGTCAGGCCTGACCACTGCACGACCGACAACAGCAGTTCGCGGTCGGTCGAAAAATGCCAGTGCAGATCGCAGCCTGCGGCGCTCAGCCGTTGGCCGATGTCGGCCTTCCATTCGGCTGCCGCATGCGACAGCGGGTGGTGGGCTGCAGCCAAGCCACGGGTCAGCGTCTTCAGGTCTTGAAGCGTGTGGCGTATGTACTCTTCCATCTCGGGGTTGGGTGCCTGGTACATCAGCGTGAGCAGGCGTGCGCCGATGTCATCGTGCAAGTCCTGGGCGATGCGGGCACGCTCTTCGCTGCGACCCTGTTCGACCGCCCGGTCGTAAGCCACTGCGCGTCGCAATTGCTCGATCAAGCGCTCGCTGAGTTGTGCGTCGGCCTGGGTGAACAGACGTTGGCCTTGGTGCGCGAAGCGCAAGACCAGGCCGCCCGCTGCGGTGGGCGGCACATCGCGGGCTGACAGACTGGGAATCGGCACCACCAGGGTCGAGCCATCGATGCTGACCCGCGACTGTGCTTCGGCATGCTCGGTAGGCAAAAGCGACAGCGGCGCAAACAGCTCTTGCAACAAGTCGGCGATCTGACGTCTGGCTTGTTCGGGAGATTGTTCGAGCTCTCGGGCCATCCGGTACAGGCGGTCGAACATGCGCTCGGCGCTCATCGCCGCCGCGCCTGTGCGCCGACCCAGGATCCAGGAGCGCAGCGCTGAATACATGGTCTTGCCGCTCAAGCGGGCCGAACACGACCTTGTGGCTTGTTCCCGTTCGTTCAGACCAATCCCTGCTTGGTCGCCAGCACGGCGGCCTCGGCGCGGCTCGAGACGTTGAGCTTCTTGTAGATCGACTTGATGTGGTCGTTGACCGTGAACCACTTGATGCCCATCAGACCAGCGATCTCCTTGATCGTGAAACCCTTGCTCAGGAAGGTGAGCACCTCGGTCTCGCGCGGCGTCAATCGGTCGTGGTCGGGCACTTGCTCGATCGTCACCGGGGCATTGGCAGCGACAAAGGTCGCCGGCATCGTGAAGCCCGATTCAAGCTGGCGCCCGCTGGCTTGGCTGCCTTGCCGGAAATGTGCCAGCAACCTTCTGGCAATGGCGGGCGACAGCGGCGGCTGGCCGCGAATGATTTTTTGCAATTCCTCGACCAGCACCTCGAAGCGGTCTTCTTTGAGCAGGTAGCCATCGGCACCGCACTGCAAGGCCGGAAACAGATGCTCGTCGTCTGAGTACAGCGTGTTGACAATCTTGGTGGCCGGGTAATGCGACATTTCGCGCAGCAAGGCCATGCCGTTGCCGTCGGGCAGTTCGAGATCGACCAGGATCAGCTTGAAAGGATCGACGCCGTGCATCCCGCTCGGACCACCGGTCAGCTTGATGTGCTTGCGTGCTGCTTCAAGATCGCTGGCCTCGGTGATCGCGAGCACGTCGCTGAAACTCTCTCGCACCACGCGGCACAGAAAGCTTCGCGCAACCGGGTTGTCTTCCAGAATCAGGACCTTGACGGTCATAGCATTGCTCTCCCTCGGCGATGCTAGCGCAGGCATTGCCTCTGCGGGCGCTGCACCACACCCTCATTCGGGCGATGACGGCGTGCCGCATACGGTGCTCTTTTATGTGTTGGTGGCCTGGCGACCCGGATGCCAGTCGCGGTGTGCCTACAATCCTGGTCACATGCGAATCTTGATAGCGAACGACGATGGTTACTTGGCGCCAGGCTTGGCAACGCTGGTGGCCGCGATGCAGGGCCTGGGCCAAATCGAGGTCATCGCGCCCGAGCAAAATGCCAGCGGCACCTCCAATGCGTTGACGCTGAACCGGCCGCTGCAGGTGTTTGCCGGGGGACCCACCCAGCCCGGGCTGCGCTTTGTCAATGGCACACCGTCGGATTGCGTCCATGTGGCGCTGACCGGACTGCTGGGCTACCGGCCTGATCTGGTGCTCTCTGGCATCAACCAGGGCGCCAACATGGGCGACGACACGCTGTATTCGGGCACTGTGGCTGCAGCGATGGAAGGCTATTTGTTCGGTATCCCGTCGGTCGCTTTTTCTCAGGTCGACAAAGGATGGTTGGCATTGGACGCGGCGGGTCGGGTCGCGCGGGCCGTGGTCGAGCAGTTGCTCGCCCAGGGTCTGACCGGGCAGCCGTTTCTGCTGAACGTCAACATCCCGAATCGGCCTGACGCCGACTTGCTGCCGCGTCGCATCACCCGGCTGGGCCGGCGCCATGCCAGCGAGCCGGTGATTTGCCAGACCAACCCGCGAGGTGAACCGATCTACTGGATCGGCCCGGCGGGCGACGCGCGCGAGGCAGGCGAAGGCACAGATTTCCACGCCGCAGCCCAGGGTTGCGTGTCGATCACACCGCTGCAGGTCGATCTCACCGACCATGCCCGATTGCCTGATTGGCGCACCAGGCTGGAATCGCGACCATGAACCTGCCGTGCTGGACGGCTGAAGCTGCTGATCCCTGCCTGGCAGGGGTGGCGGTAGCACTCAGGGTGATGCGGTGAGCGATGGCGGCGGCAACGACCGCGCGCCGCGGTTTCCGTTGCTGCTCGACCGCATGGGACGTGCCGGCGTCGCCACCAAACCGCGAGAGACCCTCAGGCCTCAGCGTCCGCTGCACGAGGCCGCCAAGGACGCCGGTCGACAGGCCGTGCCGCTCGGTTTGGGGCTGGATTCGGTGTTGGTGCGCCAGCGAATGGTGCAGCGCTTGCGCGGCGAAGGCCTGCGTTGCGACGCAGTGGCTGCCGCGATGCAGCAGGTGCCGCGTCACTTGTTTGTCGACAGCGCGCTGGCCATCCAGGCCTACGAAGACACCAGTCTGCCGATCGGTCATGGTCAAACCATCTCCAAACCCTCGGTGGTCGCTCGCATGCTCGAACTGCTGTTCGACGGCGCCCAAGCCCGCGCCAGTGGTCACCTGGGTCGCACGCTCGAAGTGGGCACCGGTTGTGGCTACCAGACCGCGCTGCTGGCGCAACTGGCCTCTCGGGTGGTGTCGATCGAGCGGCTGAGGCCCTTGTTCGACAAGGCCAGCACCCACCTGACGGCCTGGCGGCTCGACCAAGTCAGGCTGATCCATGGCGACGGCATGCTCGGTCATGGGCCCAACGCGCCTTATGACAGCATCATTGCTGCGGCTGGCGGTGATGAGCTGCCACTGGCCTGGCTTGACCAGTTGGCCGTTGGTGGGCGCTTGGTGGCCCCGTCGAGTCGGCCGGGTGGGCGCGGTCAGGTGTTGGTGGTGGTCGATCGCGACGAAGCTGGCTGCGTGCGCAGCGAGCATGAGGCTGTGCACTTCGTCCCATTAAGATCGGGCATTGCTTGAATCGCCGCTCACGCAGGCCTGCCGCCATGCCCTCATCTCGTTCGACGCTGCTATTGGCTGGTCTGTTGTTGGCGCTTGTTTCGGGCTGCGGATCATCGCCCCACAAAGCGCCGGTAGAGGAGCGCAGGCCGATCCCGCCGGTGGCCCGAGCGCCAGTGACGCCGCCCAAGCCGGCGCCGGCGCCGGCGCCGGTGGCCGAGCCGGTCGCGGTGGTCAGCGCTGCGCCTGAAGCGCTCAAGCCGCTGCCGGGTGTCGAAAATGCTGGCAAGCCGGGCTATTACACCGTCAAGCCTGGTGACAAGCTGATCCGTATTGCGTTGGACAACGGCCAGAACTGGCGTGATCTGGTGCGCTGGAATGCAATCGAAAATCCGAATGTGATCGAGGTCGGGCAGGTGTTGCGGGTGGTGCCACCAGGCGTGGATCCGAATGCCGTGGCCACGAACGCGGTGACTTCGCCCAAGCCGGAACCGCGCCCACTGGCCGGTAGGCCTGCGGTGGCAGCCCCGGCAGCGAGCGCTGTCGCCGCGTCAGCGGTGGCTTCGGCGCCTGCGACGCCGCCAGCATCCGTGCCAGCGCGTGAAGGCGACGAAGACATGGCTTGGGCCTGGCCTGCGGCGGGGAGTGTGTTTGCCGGCTTCGAAGAAGGCAAACACAAGGGCTTGGCGATCGCGGGCAAGGCCGGCGACCCGGTACTGGCAGCGGCGGACGGTCGGGTGGTCTATGCCGGGTCGGGTTTGCGGGGCTACGGCAATTTGGTGATCGTCAAGCACAACACCATCTACCTGACGGCCTATGCCCACAATCAATCGCTGCTGGTCAAGGAAGACCAGGCGGTGAGGCGAGGCCAGAAGATCGCTGAGATGGGGTCCAGTGACGCGGAACGGGTGCAACTGCACTTCGAGATCCGGCGCCAGGGCAAGCCCATCGATCCGGCGCGGCTGCTGCCGGCGCGCTGAGCTTCGGCAGCTGTGACGCGGCCCGCTTACGCCGAGCTAGGCCTGGGCCGCCGTCGCCGACGCGACGGCCAAAGCGCCTGAACGGGTGACACTATTCACAGCCTGCGCATTTCAGGCGTGGTATTTCCGTCGACGGACGCAGCCTGCGGTTCCACCCTGAACCCAGCCCTGCGCCGCCATCATCCGCTTATTCCGCAGGATCGAGAACGCCATGACTTTGAAGACTGTCACGCTGGCCGACAAATACACGCTGACCCAGGGGCGCATTTTCATCACCGGCACGCAGGCGCTGGTTCGGCTGCCGATGACCCAGCAACAGCGCGACGCCAGGCTGGGCAAGAACACCGCGGGCTACATCAGCGGCTACCGCGGCTCACCGCTGGGTGGACTGGACGACCAGCTCGGCAAGGCCAAGAAGCACCTCGACGCGCACAACGTCGTTTTCGTGCCCGGGGTCAACGAAGACCTGGCAGCCACTGCGGTCTGGGGTTCGCAGCAAGCCGAGATCGGCGGCGAGGGCAAGTACGACGGGGTGTTCGCGCTCTGGTACGGCAAGGGCCCGGGCGTCGACCGTACCGGCGACGCCTTCCGCCATGGCAACCTGGCCGGGTCGTCGCCGCTGGGCGGCGTGCTGGTGCTGATGGGCGACGACCACACCTGCGAGTCGTCGACCACCTGCCATCAGAGCGAATTCGCGATGGTCGACGCGATGATTCCGGTGCTCAGCCCTGCCGGCGTGCAGGAGATCCTGGATTACGGCGTGCTGGGCTGGGCGCTGTCGCGCTACAGCGGCTGCTGGGTCGGCATGAAATGCGTCAAGGACACGGTCGAGGCCACAGCCTCGATCGATGTCGACATCGATCGGGTTCGGATCACCGTGCCCGAAGGCGTGGCGTGGCCGGCCGATGGCGTCAACATACGTCAGCCCGACACCCCTCATGCGCAGGAGGCGAGGCTGCACCGCTACAAGTTGGGTGCGGTGCGGGCTTTTGCGCGCAGCAACCGGATCGACCGGACCATCATCGACGGTCCGTCGGCCAAGCTGGGTGTCATCAGCCACGGCAAGAGCTACCTCGATGTGCTTCAGGCGCTCGACGATCTGCATCTTTCTGAGCAGTCCGCCGCCGGGCTGGGTTTGCGCTTGTACAAGGTCGGCATGACCTGGCCGCTGGAGCCGCAGGGCGCCGCCGAATTCGCCGTCGGTCTGGACAAGATCCTGGTCGTGGAAGAAAAGCGCAGCCTGGTCGAGTCGCAGCTCAAGGAGCAGCTCTACGGCCGGCGCGACATGCCGGCCATCGTCGGCAAGTTCGACGAAGAGGGGCAGACGCTGTTTCAGTCCGAGATGGCGCTCGATTCCAACCAAGTGGCGATCGCCATCGGCGAGCGCCTGCTGGCCTTGAACGACAACGCAACACTGCGCCAGCGGGTCGAAGCGCTGCGGGCCTACCGCGCCCCCAAGGGCGTGGTCGACATCCTCAGCCGCAGCTTCTACTTCTGCAGTGGTTGCCCACACAGCTCTTCGACCGTGCTGCCCGAAGGCAGCAAGGGTTATGCCGGCATCGGCTGCAGCTGGATGGCGCAGGCGATGGACCGCTCCACCACCGGCTACACCCAGATGGGGGCCGAGGGCATGTCTTGGGTCGGCGAGGCGCCGTTCTCGCGTCGCCAACACATGTTCCAGAACATCGGCGATGGCACTTACTTCCATTCGGGATTGCTGGCGATCCGCGCCGCGATTGCGGCCAAGACCAACATCACCTACAAGATCCTGTTCAACGACGCGGTGGCGATGACGGGCGGGCAGCGCCACGACGGCCACCTCGATGTGCCGACCATTGCGCACCAGGTGCGCTCCGAAGGCGTGACGCGCATCGTCGTCGTCACTGATGAACCGGAAAAATACCCACCCGGCACGGTCTGGCCGGCAGGCGTGACGATCCACCACCGCGACCAGATCGACCAGGTGCAGCGCGAGCTGCGCGAAGTCGTGGGCACCAGTGCCTTGATCTACGACCAGACCTGCGCCGCGGAAAAGCGACGCCGCCGCAAGCGCGGCACCTTCCCCGACCCGGCCAAGCGCATCTTGATCAATGACCTGGTCTGCGAGGGCTGTGGCGACTGCGGCGTCAAGTCGAACTGCGTCTCTGTCCAACCGCTCGAAACCGAGTTCGGTCGCAAGCGCATCATCGACCAGTCGTCGTGCAACAAGGACTACTCCTGCGTCAAAGGCTTTTGCCCCAGCTTCGTGACCGTGCTTGGCGGCCAGTTGCGCAAGCCGGCCCGGGTGACCGACAACACGCTGTTCACCGCGCTGCCCGAGCCGGTGCGACCGGCGGTCGACCAGCGGGTCTACAGCATCATGGTGGCGGGCATGGGGGGCACCGGGGTCGTCACGATAGGCGCGATCCTGGGCATGGCGGCGCATTTGGAGGGCCTGGGCTGCGGCCTGCTCGACATGGCCGGGCTGGCACAAAAAGGCGGGTCAGTCTGGAGCCACCTGCGCTTCGGGCCGTCGCCCGAAGCGATCAAGACGATACGCATCGCGGCTGGCGGCGCTGACCTGGTGCTGGGCTGCGACATGATCGTGGCCGGCAACTCCAAGACCTTGGCTGCCACCCGGCATGGCAGCACCCGGATGCTGGTCAACGTGCAGGAGAAGATGCCGGGCGAGTTCGCGCGCGCCGCCGACATGCAGTTCCCTAGCGGGGGGCTGCGCGGCAATGTGGTCGACGCTGTGGGCGAGGACTGTGCCGAATTCGTCGATGCCGGCCGAATTGCCACCGCGCTGGTAGGTGACAGCATCGCGGCCAATATGTTCATGCTCGGATTCGCCTACCAGCGCGGCTTGATTCCGATTTCGGCCACGGCCATCGAGGCCGCCATCGTGCTCAACGGCACGGCCCAGCAGATGAACCAGGACGCTTTCGTGTGGGGCCGGCGCACCGCCGTCGATCCCAAAGCGGTCGAGCGCCTGCTGGCTTCCAAGCGATCGGCCACCGGTGCCGGCGTCTCGCCCCCTCCCGTCAAGACCCTGGACGAGACGATCGCGCTGCGCAGCCAGTTCCTCACCGACTACCAAGACGCCGCCTATGCCCAGCGCTACCTCGATCTGGTGGCGCGGGTGCGGGTGGTTGAGCAGCAGGTGTTTGCCGGCCGCAGCGCGCTTGCCGAGGCGGTGGCCAAGTACTACTTCAAGCTGCTGGCCATCAAGGACGAATACGAGGTCGCGCGCTTGCATGTGCACAGCGGCTTCCTGGCCAGCGTGGCGCAGCAATTCGAGGGTGATTACAAGCTGGTCTTCAACCTCGCGCCGCCCGGGTTGTCGGCCCGCGACCCAGCCACCGGCGAGCTGAAAAAACGCGAATTCGGCCCCTGGATCGTCCCGGTCTTCCGCCTGCTGGCCAAGCTGCGCGGCTTGCGCGGCACGGCCTGGGATGTGTTCGGTTACAGCGCCGAGCGGCGCAGCGAGCGCGCGCTGATCACCCGCTACGAGGAGAACATCTCGACCGCGCTGGCAGTGCTCGAACGCACGCGGGACAGCACACACCACGATGCCGCTGTCTCGCTGGCTTGCTTGCCGGAGCAGATCCGGGGCTACGGCCATGTTCGTGCCAAGACACTTGAACCGACCCGCGAGCGAGAGAATGAATTGCTCGAGGCTTTGCAGCGACGCGTGATCGTGTTGCGTCAGGCGGCTTGAAACATTCGGCGAGCATCGACACCCGGTCCAGCGTCAAGGCTGCCTTCGGGTGGTATTTTGTGCCTGGATAATCGCCGCCATGACAGCAAGAGATGAATGGTTGAAGGTCGAGTCGATAGACCTCGAAGCCCAGGGCGTGGCGCACAATGCCGAGGGCAAGGTGGTGTTTATCGAGGGCGCACTGCCTGGTGAGGAGGTACAGGCGCAAGTCGGCCGCAGCAAGGCCGCCTGGGAGCAGGGCACGATGACGGCCATGCGGCGCGAGAGTGCGCTGCGGGTGCGGCCTGGCTGCCCTCACTTTGGTTTGCATCCTGGTGCCTGTGGCGGTTGCAAGATGCAGCACCTCGACGCCAGCGCCCAGGTTGCGGTCAAGCAACGTGTGCTCGAGGACAACCTGGAACACCTGGGCAAGGTCAAGGCCGAGCGCATGCTTCGGCCGATCGAAGGCCCGACCTGGGGATACCGCTACCGGGCCCGCTTGTCGGTGCGGCATGTGGCGAAGAAGGGCACGGTACTGGTCGGGTTTCATGAGCGCAAGAGCCGCTACGTGGCCGACATGCAGGTCTGCCCGGTGTTGCCGGCGCAGGTCAGTGCGATGCTGATGCCGCTGCGCACACTCATCGGCAGCATGGACCAGCGCGACCGCTTGCCACAGATCGAACTGGCGATGGGCGAGCGGATCGAGGGCCCGGTGATCGCGCTGGTGCTGCGCCATCTCGAACCCTTGACCTTGGCCGACCAGGATCGTTTGCGCGTGTTCGCCGCCGAGCATCGCGTGCAGTGGTGGTTGCAGCCCAAAGGCCCTGACACGGTGCAATTGCTCGACGCTGGCGGACCGGAGCTGGCCTATTCGCTGCCTGAGTTCGGCATCACCATGCCCTTCAAGCCAACCGACTTCACCCAGGTCAATCATGCGATCAATACCGTCCTTGTCGGGCGGGCGCTGCGGATGCTGGCGATCTCGCCGCAGGAGCGGGTGATCGACTGGTTCTGCGGTTTGGGCAATTTCACGCTGCCTATCGCCACCCAGGCGCGTGCGGTGCTCGGGGTCGAGGGCAGCGAGACCTTGGTGCAGCGCTCACGCGAGAACGCCCGGCGCAATAGCTTGTCCGAGCGCGCGAGTTTTGAGGCACGCAACCTGTTCGAGTTGAGCGCTGATGACTTGGTCGGTTTCGGGGTCGCAGACAAATGGCTGATCGACCCTCCGCGCGAAGGCGCTTTTGCTCTGGTCAAGGCACTGACTGAGCTGCATGCAGCGCCGCGCGAGACCTGGGTAGCACCCGCCCGTATCGTTTATGTCAGCTGCAATCCGGCAACGCTGGCGCGCGATGCCGGGCAACTGGTGCACCAAGCCGGCTACCGGTGTGTGGCGGCCGGGGCGGTCAACATGTTTCCCCATACAGCCCATGTGGAGAGCATGGCGGTGTTTGATCGCGAGTGAGTCCCGGTTCGGCTCAGCGCTGCAGCATGCTGCGCAGGCCGCGCAGCGTCAGCAAGCTGCCGGGCAAGCGTTTTTCGCTGAGCACCTCGCTGAGCTTTGCGTTGAGGCGAGGGCTGTGTCGCGCGCGCCAAATGACCAGGCTGACCAACCAGGGCAGGCGATTGAAGCTGCCCGCCTGGCGGTAGGTCTTGAAGCGCGGCAACAGGGCTTGCAAGCTTGTGCTGTAGTCTTGCTCCACAGCTCGGGTGTCGGTGTCCCCGGCGTGGGCCAGCAAGGCGTCGGCCGCGGCCATCCCGGTTTCCATCGCTTTGCCAATGCCTTCGCCGGTGAATGAGTAGGTCGCGCCAGCGGCCTCGCCGGTGACCAGCAGGCCAGGCCGCGACCAATCGGCGCCGGTCAAGTCGCAGCGCAGCGGCGCGCCTTTGAGGTCGCCCAACTGTTCCCCCTCGCGCATCAGCCTGGCCGCCAACGGGTCTATGCGCAGGAAGGCGTCAAACATCTCGCGTAGATTGGGTCCTTGGCGACGCCAAGGCAAGAATCTCGACGGCTGCTCCCGGCCATCGAGTTTCCCGACGCCGATGTTGAAGACACCGCCCGGCCCCGGGAATATCCAGCCATAACCACCGGCAAGCTGGCGATGCCAGACGAAACGCATCTCGGCCAGTTCGGTGGTCATCCCGGCGTGATGGACATGGGTGCGCAGTGCCATGCCGCTGGGACTGCGTCTTCTGCACAGGTCAGCCGCCAGCATGGCGCCAGGCAGCGCGCCCGTGGCCAGCACCACCCAGACCGCACTGATCTCGCGCGTCAGCACGCCGTCGGTCAGCGTGGCCCCGCGCACTCGCCCGTCCGCATCCATCAGCGGTGCGACGAATCGGACTGGGGCGGCCATCGTCGCGCCGGCCTGCAATGCCGCGCGGCACAACAAGGCATCGAGGACGCGGCGCGGCAGCACGGCGAGTTCTCCGGCAACATCGACAAAGCTGCCGCTCGGCGCCACGCAGCGCGCAGCAGCGACGGGTTGTGCCAGTCCCATGACCTCCGCGTGCACGCCCAGGCGGCGCAGTGCGTCGTGGGCGTCTGGCACCAGGCCGTCGCCGCAAACCTTGTCGCGTGGGAAGCGCTGGGCCTCCACCATCACGACCTGTCGGCCAGCCTGCGCCAGTAGCTTGGCGCAGGCACTGCCTGCCGGGCCTGCGCCGACCACCAGCACATCGCAACTATCAGCCAGAGACGACAGCGGCTGGTTCCAGTCTGTGCTGCTCATCTTGAGTCATTCCTGGGGGCGGTAACCAGTCTTGCATCGTGCAAGAGGCTCGCGTCGGCCATGAAACAGGGGCTCCGAAGAGCCCCTGTGAAAAATTTCACTGTCACTGGGCGACCGCGTTGCGGGTCGCCTAGCTCAGCAGAACCGAGCGCCGCAAGTCGCGACGCCAAACAGCGGTCAGTCTTTCTCGCCGCCAACAATGCCCAGGATCATCAACAGGCTCTGGAACACGTTGTAGATGTCGAGGTAGATCGCCAGCGTGGCGCTGATGTAGTTGGTTTCGCCGCCATCAATCACGCGCTTGATGTCGAACAGCATGAAGCCCGAGAAGATCACGATCGCCAACACCGACAAGGTCATCATCAGGGCGCTCGATTGCATGAAGACATTCACGATGCCAGCGACGAGCAGGATCAGTGCGCCGATAAACAGGAACTTGCCCATGCCTGACAGGTCGCGTTTGATCACCGTGGCGAGTGTGGCCATGCCGAAAAACACAATCCCGGTGCCGCCGAAGGCGGTCATGATCAGCGACGAGCCGTTCTTGAAACCCAGGATCATCGCCAGCAATCGCGCGAGCATCAGCCCCATGAAGAAGGTGAAGCCGAGCAGCACGTAGACGCCGGTGGAGGTTTCTTTGGTCTTTTCGATCGCATACATGAAGCCGAAAGCGCCGGCCAGGAACAGGATCGTGCTCAGACCGTTCCCCATCGCGGCTGTGATGCCTGTGGCCACGCCCACCCAGGCGCCCAGCACCGTGGGCACCATCGTCAGCGCGAGCAACCAATAGGTGTTGCGCAGCACGCGGTTTCGGTCAGCGGCCAAAGAACCTGTACCGCCGAAGCCGGACAAGGTTTGCAGGCGTTGTTCGTTCATGTGAACTCCAAGGTGGGATGTCGTTGAAGCGGTCGGACCCGCAAAATCCATTGTAAGTTCCGTGGAACTGTACTGCGCGATGCACTGGCAACCGTCTTGCCAACCTGAGGCACACTTCGCAGCCCTATTGTTCCGGATATTTCCATGCATACCAAATCCGTGTTGACCCTGAGTGATGTGCGGGCCATGGCCCAGGCGGCAGAGGCCGAGGCCGCCGCGAACCATTGGGTGGTGACGATCGCCATCGTCGACGATGGTGGCCATCTGTTGTGGTTGCAGCGAGGTGATGGTGCTGCACCGATCTCGTCGATGATCGCCCCGGCCAAGGCCCGTACGGCGGCGCTGGGGCGCCGCGAGTCCAAGGTCTACGAGGATGCCATCAACCAGGGACGCTATTCATTTCTGAGTGCACCCACGCTCGAAGGCATGCTCGAAGGTGGCGTGCCGGTGATGGTCGACGGCCATTGCGTTGGCGCTGTCGGGGTGTCGGGCGTCAAGTCCAATGAAGATGCGCAGATTGCCCGAGCTGGCATCGCCGCTCTGGGCTGAATCGGTGCCCTCGTTCTAGCGCCTGCGCAGGCCCGAACCCTGGGGTGCGAGGGATGGGTCTCCAGACCCAAGGGCAAACCCGAAGGCTATAATCGGAGGGTTTACCTGCCACCACCGCAGCCTCGGCAAAACTCCCAAGAAGTTTCCCCAACGGGGCTTCCTGCCCACGACACTGTGGCTTAAGAGACGCCGGGCTCGCGCGAATTCCGGAGCCTTCCTCTTGCTGCCAGTCCTGCCCACCGCTGTCCTCGCCCTTGCAGATGGCACGGTCTTTCAAGGCCGTTCCATCGGCGCCGACGGGGTCACCGTTGGCGAGGTTGTGTTCAACACCTCGCTCACCGGTTACCAGGAAATTCTCACCGATCCTAGCTACTGCCGGCAGATCGTCACGCTGACTTATCCGCACATCGGCAGCTATGGCATCAACGCCGAGGACGTCGAATCCTCCAAGGTCTATGCCTCCGGTCTGATCATCAAGGACTTGCCTTTGCGCATGTCCAATTTCCGCGCGAGCATGGCGCTCGACACCTACTTGCAGCGCGAGGGTACGGTGGCGATCGCCAACATCGACACCCGACGCTTGACCCGGGTGCTTCGACGTACCGGTGCCCAGAACGGCTGCATCGTCACGTTTGCGGCGGGGCTGGTTGCGACGCCGGCCGACATAGAGCGAGCTATTGCGCGTGCCAGATCGGCCCCCAGCATGGCAGGCCAGGATTTGGCTTGTGTGGTGTCTTCGGCCAAGCCCTACGACTGGACCGAGACGGAATGGCAGCTGGGTCAGGGCTATGGTCAACTGCGGGCGCCGAGATTCCATGTGCTGGCGTATGACTTCGGTGTCAAGCGCAACATCCTTCGCATGCTCGCCAGCCGTGGCTGTCGCGTGACCGTGGTGCCGGCGCGCACCACAGCGGCCGAGGCCTTGACGCATCGGCCGGACGGCATCTTCCTGAGCAATGGCCCCGGGGACCCCGAGCCCTGCGACTATGCGATCGATGCCGCCCGCAGCTTGATCGAGACTGGCATTCCCACCTTCGGCATCTGCCTGGGCCACCAGATCATGGCGCTGGCCTCAGGCGCCAAGACCTTCAAGATGAAGTTTGGCCACCACGGTGCCAACCACCCGGTCAAGGATCTCGATTCCGGACGGGTCTCGATCACCAGCCAGAACCATGGTTTCGCGGTGGACGAAAAAACCCTGCCTACCAATCTGCGCCCAACCCATGTCAGCCTGTTCGATGGCACGCTGCAGGGCTTGGCCCGCACCGACCGGCCGGCGTTCTGCTTCCAGGGGCATCCCGAGGCCTCGCCCGGACCGCATGACATCACCTACTTGTTTGACCGTTTCACAACGCTGATGGCGGAGAAGAAAAATGCCTAAGCGTACCGACCTCCAGACCATTCTCATCATCGGCGCCGGCCCGATCATCATCGGCCAAGCCTGCGAGTTCGATTACTCCGGGGCCCAAGCCTGCAAGGCGCTGCGCCAGGAAGGCTACAAGGTCGTGCTGGTCAACAGCAATCCGGCGACGATCATGACCGACCCCGACACGGCCGACGTGACCTACATCGAGCCCATCACCTGGCAGGTGGTCGAGAAAATCATCGCCAAGGAGCGCACCGCTCACCCCGATGAGACCATGGCCTTGCTGCCGACGATGGGTGGCCAGACCGCGCTGAACTGCGCCCTCGACCTGCACAAGCACGGCGTGCTCGCGAAGTGGGGCGTCGAGATGATCGGCGCCAACGAGCACGCGATCGAGAAGGCCGAGGACAGGCTCAAGTTCAAGGACGCGATGACCTCCATCGGCTTGGGCTCGGCGCGCAGCGGCATCGCTCACACGATCGAAGAAGCCTGGATCGTGCAGAAACGCATCACGGCCGAAATCGGCGCGAACGCCACAGATTCAGGCTTCCCGATGGTGATCCGGCCCAGCTTCACGCTCGGCGGCACCGGCGGAGGCATCGCCTACAACCCGGAAGAGTTCGAGGAAATATGCAAGCGCGGTATCGACCTGTCGCCGACCAACGAGTTGCTGATTGAGGAAAGCCTGATCGGCTGGAAAGAATACGAGATGGAGGTGGTGCGCGACAAGGCGGACAACTGCATCATCGTCTGCGCGATCGAAAACCTGGACCCGATGGGCATCCACACCGGCGATTCGATCACCGTGGCACCGGCCCAGACCCTGACCGACAAGGAATACCAGCTGCTGCGCAACGCCTCGATCGCGATCCTGCGCGAGATCGGCGTCGACACCGGTGGCTCCAATGTGCAGTTCTCGATCAACCCGGTCGACGGCCGGATGGTGGTGATCGAGATGAACCCGCGGGTCTCGCGCTCGTCGGCGCTCGCGTCCAAGGCGACCGGCTTCCCGATCGCCAAGATCGCTGCCAAGCTGGCGGTGGGCTACACGCTGGACGAACTGCGCAACGACATCACCGGCGGCGCTACGCCGGCCAGCTTCGAGCCCAGCATCGACTATGTCGTCACCAAGATCCCGCGCTTTGCGTTCGAGAAGTTCCCGGCCGCCGATGCCCGCCTGACGACCCAGATGAAATCGGTGGGCGAGGTGATGGCGATGGGCCGCACCTTCCAGGAGAGCTTCCAGAAGGCGCTGCGCGGCCTGGAGACCGGCATCGACGGCCTGACCGAGCGCACCGGATGCCGCGCCAGCGACCGCGACGAGATTGTCGAAGCCATAGGCAACGCCGGCCCGGAACGCATCCTGTATGTCGCTGACGCCTTCCGCATCGGCATGACGCTGGACGAAATCTTCGACGAGACGGCGATCGACCCCTGGTTCCTGGCCCAGATCGAAGACCTGATTGCCACCGAGGCCAAGCTGAAGGACCGCACGCTGTCCAGCTTGTCGGCGACTGAGCTGCGCTTCGTCAAGCAGAAGGGCTTTTCCGACAAGCGGCTGGGCAAGCTGATGGCCAGCAACCAGCATGAGGTTCGACGCGCCCGCCATGCCTTGGGCGTGCGGCCGGTCTACAAGCGGGTCGACACCTGCGCAGCCGAGTTCGCCACCCAGACTGCCTACCTCTACTCCTGTTACGAGACGGTGGACGGCGAGTGCGAGGCCGAACCGACCCAGAACCGGAAGATCATCGTGCTAGGCGGCGGGCCCAACCGCATCGGCCAAGGCATCGAGTTCGACTACTGCTGCGTGCACGCGGCGATGGCGCTGCGGGAAGACGGCTACGAGACCATCATGGTCAATTGCAATCCTGAGACCGTCTCGACCGACTACGACACCAGTGATCGGCTGTACTTCGAGCCAGTGACGCTGGAAGACGTGCTGGAGATCGTCGACAAGGAGCGGCCGGTCGGCGTGATCGTGCAGTACGGTGGCCAGACGCCCTTGAAGCTAGCGCTTGAGTTGGAAGCCAACGGCGTGCCCATCATCGGCACCTCGCCTGATTCGATAGACATCGCGGAGGACCGCGAGCGCTTCCAGAAGTTGTTGCATCACCTTGGCCTGAAACAGCCGCCGAACCGCATCGCGCGCACCGAGGAGTCGGCCATTGCACTGGCGCATGAGATCGGCTATCCGCTGGTGGTGCGCCCGAGCTACGTGCTGGGCGGCCGGGCGATGGAGATCGTGCACGGCGACAAGGACCTGGAGCGTTACATGCGCGAGGCGGTGCGCGTCAGCGAAAAGTCGCCGGTGCTGCTGGACCGTTTTCTCGACGATGCGATCGAGGTCGACGTCGACTGCATCAGTGACGGCACCCAGGTGATGATCGGCGGCATCATGGAGCACATCGAACAGGCAGGGGTCCACTCCGGCGACTCGGCCTGCTCGTTGCCGCCCTACACCTTGCCCAAAGCCTTGCAGGACGAGTTGCGGCGGCAGACCACCGTGATGGCGTTGGCACTGAAGGTGGTCGGGTTGATGAATGTGCAGTTCGCGATCCAGGGCGATGTGGGCGCAGCCGACGGCGCTGCCGAGAACGCCGTGGTCTTTGTGCTCGAGGTCAATCCTCGTGCGTCGCGAACCGTGCCCTATGTGTCGAAGGCAACTGGCCAGCAACTCGCCAAGATCGCCGCGCGTTGCATGGCGGGCCAAAAGCTGGCGGACCAGACCGGCCCGGGCGGCGTGCCGCCGCATGAGGTGATCCCTCCTTATTTCAGCATCAAGGAAGCGGTGTTCCCGTTCAACAAGTTCCCCGGCGTCGATCCCATCCTCGGGCCCGAGATGCGCTCGACCGGTGAGGTGATGGGCGTGGGCAAGACCTTCGGCGAGGCGATGCTCAAGAGCCAGCTCGGTGCTGGCTCGCGACTGCCCACGAAAGGGCGTGTTGTGATCTCGGTCAAGAGCGGTGACAAGGTTCGAGCCGTCAGCGTCGCTCGCGATCTGGTCGCGCTGGGCTTTGCCGTGGTGGCGACCAAGGGCACGGCTGCGGCCATCTCGGCGGCCGGTGTACCGGTCAAGGTTGTCAACAAGGTCATGGATGGCAGACCCCATATCGCTGACATGGTCAAAGGCGGTGAGATTCAGCTGGTTTTCACGACCGTTGACGAGACCCGCACAGCGATCGCCGATTCGCGTTACATCCGAACTGCCGCACTGGCCAATCGGGTGTCCTACTACACGACGATGGCTGGTTGCGAGGCGGCGACAGAGGCAATGAAACATCAAGCCGGCCTGAGTGTGCGAAGTCTGCAGGAACTGCACGCCGAGTTGCACTAAACTCCCGAATTAACGTTTTCGCCGTTCCGCCGCCTTTGCGTCCGTTCACCGGGCGCCTAGCGCGGCGGATTTGTTTTTGTCCGTCCTCACCTTGCTTCAGGAGGCCCGCATGGCCACCATCCCCGTCACCAAGCGCGGTGTCGAACTGCTCAGAGCAGAGCTGCACCAGCTCAAGACCGTCGAACGCCACGCCGTGATTCGGGCGATCTCTGAAGCGCGGGCTCAGGGTGACCTGTCCGAGAACGCCGAGTACGAGGCCGCCAAGGACAAGCAGGGTTTCATCGAAGGCCGCATTCTCGAGATCGACAGCAAGCTCGCTGCTGCGCAGGTGATCGACCCGGCGACACTGGATGCTGGCGGACGGGTGGTGTTTGGCGCCACGGTCGATTTGGAAGAAGAAGCCAGCGGCCAGGAAGTCACGTACCAGATCGTCGGCGACGACGAGGCCGATCTGAAAAAGGGTTTGATCTCGATCAGCTCACCGATCGCGCGCTCGATGATCGGCAAGGAGGCCGGCGATGTGGCCGAGGTCCGTGCACCCGGCGGCCTCAAACGCTACGAAATCGTGGAAGTTCGTTACCTTTGAAGACGCTGGAGCGGCTGCGCCGCTTGCTGCCGGGCTGCTGGGCTGGCGCGCTGCTGTGTCTGGCATTGATCGCTGCGCCAGCGATCTTTGCCTTGCTGGAACGTGCCGACGCCGGACGCGTGGTGAGTCGAATCTTCCTGCATGAGGCTTGGCTGAGCTTGGTGCTCGGCTTGGTGCTGCTGGTACTTGAGCGCCTTCGCGCCAGCCGAGGGCTGAACTCAGCCCTGAGTGCCGAAATATTGCTGACCCTGGGCGCCATGTTCTGCACTTTGGCCGGGTACTTTGCTGTCCAGCCCTTCATGACTGCCGCCAGGGCAGCGCAGTCGGCGCTGAGCTTTGGGCAACTGCACGCAATCAGCGCGCTGTTCTTTGGCGCGAAGATATTGCTGCTGGGGGCACTGGCTTGGCGCGGCGCAGGTCCAAACCGCTGAGAGTTGCTCAGTCCTGCGCCTTCTTCTTGACGCTGGTCACCCGAGTCTTGACGCGCTTGATCTCGCCGCCAGCCGTGACGCGCTGGTTGCCGAACACCGTGACTTTCTTGATCTGAGCCCGATGGTTACCACTTTTGGAGAACTTCAAGATCTTGACCACTCGAGGCGCTGCCATCCCGCCTTCCTTGAGGGTCTTTTCTTTCTCGGGAATTGGCCGCCACAGCACCAGCAGCTTGCCGATGTGTTGCACCGGCGCGGCATCGAGCTTGTCGGCCATCGCTGCCAAGGCGGCTTCACGGTCTGGGCGCGAGTCGGAAAACATCCGCACCTTGATCAGTCCATGGGCTTTGAGCCCGGCATCGGCCTCTCTGTAGATGGCATCGGTCAGTCCCTCGGTGCCGATCAGCACAACGGGGTCTAGATGATGGGCTTCGCCACGCTTTTCTTTGCGTTGGGCGGGCGTCAATTGAATGGCAGACATGGCCGTATTATCGTCCTGTCATGAAAATCAAGTCCAAAAGCAAGAAGATCAACAAAGCCTGGCTCAACGACCACATCAATGACACCTATGTCAAGCTGGCCAAGATCGACGGCTATCGCGCCCGTGCTGCGTACAAGCTGAAGGAAATCGATGAGGCGATGGGCCTGATTCGACCCGGGCAGGTGGTGGTCGACCTGGGTTCGGCGCCAGGTGCTTGGAGCCAATACCTGCGCCGCCGCTTCGCACCCAAAGCGGCCGGCGTCGGTGGCGCGGCAGTGGGCGAGTTGCTGGGGACCATCATCGCGCTGGACATGTTGCCCATGGAGCCCATCGAGGGGGTGCAATTCATCCAGGGCGATTTCCGGGAAGATTCGGTGCTGGCACAGTTGCACGAGTTGGTGGCCGGGCGCTTGGTCGATGTGGTGGTGTCCGACTTGGCGCCCAACCTCACAGGCATCGAATCGGCCGACGCCGCTCGGATAGAGCATCTGATCGAGTTGGCGTTGGACTTCGCCCAGAGTCACCTCAAGCCGGGCGGCGCTTTGGTCGCCAAGGTCTTCCACAGCGGCGGCTACAGCCAACTGGTGGAGAGCTTCAAGCAGCAGTTTCGAGTCGTCAAGGCGATCAAGCCCAAGGCCTCGCGCGACAAGTCGGCTGAGACCTATCTGATCGGACTTGGTCTGAAGGCGGGTTGATGGTGTTGCCTGAATTTGGTTTTGCGTTGAGTCGAATCGAACTGGATTCACCCTGTGCGAGGTCGTGTATCAGGCCGACTCACGGGCCTTGACTCGTTTAGAATCGGCCCCATCTGAAGTTGGGTCTGGGTGGATGCAAGGTGTGAACGTGCCGCTGGGTAACGTGCGCCACCACCGGTTATCCGATTTGGCTTAAGGAGCCGCAGTGAACAATCAATGGTTCTCGAAGGTCGCTGTCTGGCTTGTGATCGCACTCGTGCTGTTCACGGTGTTCAAGCAGTTCGACCGAGGGGTGTCGTCCGGCACAGTGATCGGGTATTCGGAATTTCTGGACGAGGTGGCGGCCAAGCGCATCAAGTCGGTGGTGTTGCAAGAGGGTGGTGGTGGCACCGAGATCTTGGCGGTCACCAATGACGACAAGCGCATTCGGTCGACGGCGACTTTTCTGGATCGCGGCTTGGTGGGTGACTTGCGCAACAACGGCGTGAAGTTCGACGTCAAGCCCCGCGAAGAGCCTTCGCTGCTGGTCAGCTTGTTGGTCAGTTGGGGCCCGATGCTGCTGTTGATTGGCGTCTGGGTGTACTTCATGCGTCAGATGCAGGGCGGCGGCAAGGGCGGGGCGTTCAGTTTCGGCAAGAGCAAGGCGCGCATGCTCGATGAGGCTAACAATACGACCACCTTTGCCGATGTCGCTGGTTGCGACGAGGCCAAGGAAGAGGTCAAGGAGTTGGTCGACTTCCTGAAGGATCCGCAGAAGTTTCAGAAGCTCGGTGGCCGGATCCCTCGCGGCGTGCTGCTGGTCGGCCCACCTGGAACCGGCAAGACCTTGCTGGCCAAGGCTATCGCCGGTGAAGCCAAGGTGCCGTTCTTCTCGATCTCGGGTTCCGATTTCGTCGAGATGTTTGTCGGCGTGGGCGCGGCACGGGTGCGCGACATGTTCGAGCAGGCCAAGAAGAGCGCGCCCTGCATCATCTTCATCGATGAAATCGACGCTGTCGGCCGTCATCGCGGTGCCGGCCTGGGTGGTGGCAACGATGAGCGCGAGCAGACGCTCAATCAGATGCTGGTCGAGATGGACGGTTTCGAGACCAATGTCGGCGTGATCGTGATGGCGGCGACGAACCGACCCGACATTCTCGATCCGGCGTTGTTGCGGCCGGGCCGCTTCGACCGTCAGGTCTATGTCACGCTGCCCGATGTGCGCGGCCGCGAGCAGATTCTCAACGTGCACATGCGCAAAGTTCCTATTGGGCAAGACATCCGCGCCGACATCCTGGCACGCGGTACACCGGGTTTCTCAGGTGCTGATCTGGCCAATTTGATCAACGAAGCGGCGCTGTTCGCCGCGCGCCGCAATGGGCGCGTGGTCGAGATGGTTGATTTCGAGAAGGCCAAGGACAAGATCATGATGGGCCCCGAGCGCAAGAGCATGGTGATGCCCGAGGAAGAGCGCCGCAACACTGCCTACCACGAGGCCGGCCATGCACTGGTCGCGCGTCTGATGCCCAAGACCGATCCGGTGCACAAGGTGACCGTGATCCCGCGTGGCCGGGCGCTGGGCGTGACGATGCAGTTGCCTGAGACCGACCGTTACAGCCTGGACAAGGAGCGCATGCTCTCGACCATCTCGGTGCTGTTCGGCGGCCGTATCGCCGAGGAAGTGTTCATGCACCAGATGACCACTGGCGCGTCGAATGACTTCGAGCGCGCCACGGCGATTGCCCGCGACATGGTCACGCGCTATGGCATGACCGATGAGTTGGGTCCGATGGTCTACGCCGAGAACGAGGGAGAAGTCTTCCTCGGCCGTTCGGTGACCAAGACCACCACGATGTCCGAGGAGACGATGCGCAAGGTTGATCTGGTGATCCGCCGCATCATCGACGAGCAATACAAGATTGCGCGCCAACACATCGAAGACAACCAGGACAAGATGCACTCCTTGGCCAAGGCTTTGCTTGAATGGGAGACCATCGACGCCGAGCAGATCGAGGACATCATGACCGGCAAGCAACCTCGCCCGCCCAAGGATTGGGTGCCGAATGAGCGCACTCGCAATTCGGGTTCAGGCCCGGCTGGCGGCAGCGGGCCGGTGAGCACCGACAGCGCGCCGGCAGCGGTGGCTTGACGGTATTTGTATCAGTGCTTGTTGATCGGAAATAGGGCCTTCGGGCCCTTTTCTTATGTTTGATGTGATGAATTGGCAGACCAATCGCTTTGTGATCCGGCTGGATCGTCCGCAGGTGATGGGCATCGTCAACGCGACGCCTGACTCCTTCTTTGATGGCGGGCGTCATGCACAGGTCAGCGCGGCGATGGCTTACTGCGAGCAATTGCTGCAAGAGGGCGCTGACATTCTGGACATCGGCGGTGAATCGACCCGTCCCGGTGCACAGCAGCCTGGTCTCGAAGAGGAATTGGCGCGCGTGTTGCCTGTGCTCCGCCATGCGGTGCGCCTGGGTGTGCCGGTGTCGGTCGACACCAGTCGGCCCGAGGTGATTCGGGCGGCGCTGGACCTGGGGGTGGACATCATCAACGATGTTCGCGCGCTGGTGCGGCCTGATGCGTTGGCCGCCGTCGCAGCCCATCCGCGCTGTGGTGTCTGCCTGATGCACATGCAAGGTGAGCCGGGTGCGATGCAGCAGGCACCGGTCTACGCCGTCGATGTCGTCGCAGAAGTGGTCACCTGGCTGCGCCAGCGCGTGGGGCAGGTACAGGACGCTGGTGTGGCATTGGACCGGATTGCGATCGACCCCGGGATCGGCTTTGGCAAGACCGCCGAGCACAATTGGGCCTTGCTGCAGCGCCAGGAAGAATTGCGGGCGCTGGGCCTGCCGATGCTGCTGGGTTGGTCGCGCAAGTCAACATTGGGAGCGCTCACTGGCCGGCCGGTGGAGCAGCGCCTCGTGGCCAGCGTGGTCGCTGCGCTGGCCAGCGTGCAGCGCGGTGCGCAGGTGGTGCGGGTGCACGATGTCGCGGCCACCGTCGATGCGCTCAAGGTTTGGCGTGCGGCAGGCTTGCTGCCATCGGTGATGGGTGGCGATGACGATCGAGTTCAAGGAATAACACCAGATGAAAAGACAATTTTTCGGCACTGACGGCATTCGAGGTACCGTTGGTCAATCACCGATAACCCCTGATTTCATGCTGCGCTTGGGCCATGCGGTGGGCCGTGTACTGCGCCGCAGCAGCGCTCGACCCACGGTGCTGATCGGCAAGGACACGCGGATCTCGGGATACATGATCGAGTCCGCGCTGGAGGCCGGGCTGGCCTCTGCCGGGGTCGACACCGTGCTGACGGGACCGTTGCCGACGCCTGGTGTGGCTTACCTGACCCGTGCATTGCGGCTCGACCTGGGGCTGGTGATCAGCGCCTCGCACAATGCCTACCCCGACAACGGCGTCAAGTTCTTCTCTGCCAAAGGCGAAAAGCTGTCGGACGAGTGGGAAATGGCGGTGGAAGCCGCTCTCGAAGAACCACCGCAGTGGGTTGATTCGGCCACGCTGGGCAAGGCCAGGCGGCTCGACGACGCTCGCGGTCGTTACATCGAGTTCTGCAAGAGCACGGTCGACAAGGACTTGTCGCTGCGCGGGCTGAAGGTGGTGATCGATGCTGCGCACGGGGCTGCTTATCAGGTCGCTCCTGAAGTTTTTCACGAGCTTGGCGCCGAGGTGATTGCGATCGGTTGCCAACCCGATGGCGTGAATATCAATGCGGGGTTCGGGGCCACCTCACCGCAGGCGCTGGTTGCGGCAGTCGCCGCGCATGGCGCTGACTATGGCGTGGCCCTAGACGGCGACGCCGACCGCCTGCAATTGGTGGACCGTAACGGCCGCTTGTTCAACGGGGATGAACTGCTCTACGCGATGGTGATGGACAGATTGGCGCAAGGCCAGTCTGTGCCCGGTGCGGTCGGCACGCTGATGACCAATATGGCGGTCGAGATCGCGCTCAAGGACGGTGGTATCGAATTGGTGCGCGCCAAGGTCGGCGACCGCTATGTGCTGGAGGAAATGGCGGCGCGCGGCTGGCTGTTGGGTGGCGAGGGCTCGGGCCATTTGCTGGCGCTGGACAAACACACCACCGGCGACGGCATCGTCAGCGCCTTGCAGGTGCTTCAGGCGGCACAGCGGGCAAGGGCCTCGCTGGCTGATTTGTTGGCCGGCGTCACCTTGTTCCCGCAGACCTTGCTTAATGTACGCTTGTCGAGTCTGGCCCATTGGCAGACGAACACCGCGCTCGCAGCGGAGACCTTGGCGATCGAGGGCGAGCTGGCTGGCCTGGGGCGGGTGCTGATCCGAGCCTCGGGTACCGAGCCTGTGTTGCGGGTGATGGTCGAGGCGCGCGACGCAGGCCAAGGGCTGCGATGGGCCCAGCGCTTGGCCGCGGCAGCCCAAGGCTGACCATAGGCTGTCGGGTTCTGGTTTGGCGAATTGTGACAGCCGGCCCCCGCTGATATGACGATTCAGTGACGTTAATTCGAAATATGACAGCACGTCATGCTGCTGTCACAAGGACTGCCTAGAGTTCGGGCTTGGCGCATGGCGTGCCAACTCCTTGAAACTGAAAGGCTTTGCAAATGAATTCGATGTTGCTCCGTGCTGCCCTGGTCTCAGTGGCCCTGATCCCGGTCTTCGCATCGGCCCAGGACGTCACCGGCGCAGGCGCCTCCTTCCCGGCTCCGATCTATTCCAAATGGGCCGACGCCTACAACAAGGCCACCGGTGCGCGTATCAACTACCAGTCTGTCGGGTCGGGCGCTGGCATCAAGCAGATCAAGTCCAAGACGGTCGATTTCGGCGCTTCCGACATGCCTTTGACCGACGAAGAACTGGCCAAGGACAACTTGGTGCAGTTTCCGACGGTGATCGGCGGCGTCGTGCCGGTGGTCAACATCGTCGGCATCAAGCCCGGCCAGATCAAGCTGACTGGTGCCGTGCTGGGCGACATCTACCTGGGCAAGATCACGAAGTGGAACGACGCCGCGCTGACGGCGTTGAACGCTGGCGTGCCATTGCCGGCTGCCGACATCTCGGTGGTTCGCCGCGCCGACGGCTCCGGCACCAGCTTCATCTTCACCAACTACCTGTCCAAGATGAACGCTGACTGGAAGACCAAGGTCGGCGAGGGCACCGCGGTCAACTGGCCGGTCGGTGCCGGCGGCAAGGGCAACGAGGGCGTGTCAGCCTTTGTGCAACGTCTGCCGAATTCGATTGGTTATGTCGAGTACGCTTACGCCAAGCAGAACAAGATGTCGCATGTTCAGCTGAAGAATCAGGCGGGCCAGTATGTCGAGCCCGATGACCTCAACTTCAAGGCAGCGGCAGCTGGCGCCGACTGGAGCAAGACCTTCTACCAGGTGCTGACCGAGCAGCCCGGCAAGGAATCCTGGCCCATCACTGGCGCCACCTTCATTCTGATGCACAAGGCGCAGGACAAGCCGGCGAACGCCAGCAACGCGCTGAAGTTCTTCGACTGGGCATATGCCAGTGGCGACAAGCTGGCCTCGGATCTTGAGTATGTGCCGCTACCCGATTCGGTCAAGGCCTTGTCGCGCAAGCTCTGGACGGACAATCTGAAGGACAGTGCCGGCAAGGCCATCGCCTACAAGTGATCCGGTGCGAGCGGGTCGTATCCGCCCGCGTTTCGTTTCCAGCTCAGTGGAGGCCCTGTGGCCGCAACACTTCCTGCCAGTTCCTATTCGTCGTCAGAGCGCGCTGCGCCACATCGGCAACCGCCTGAGCGGCGTCGCATCGCGCCCTGGGCCGACCCGCTGTTCTCGATGCTGGCGCAAGGTGCAGCTTGGTTGACGCTGTCGCTGCTGGTGGGCATCATCATCTCGCTGCTGATCGGCGCGGCGCCGGCGATCAAGCAGTTCGGTCTGGGCTTTCTCTGGTCGAGTGAGTGGGACCCGGTGAAGGAGAATTTCGGCGGCTTGGTGATGATCTACGGCACGCTGATGACCTCGTTCATCGCGCTGCTGATCGCCGTGCCGGTGAGCTTCGGCATCGCGATTTTCCTCACCGAAATGTCGCCGGGCTGGCTCAAGCGGCCGTTGGGCATCGCGATCGAGTTGCTGGCCGCAGTGCCGTCTATCGTTTACGGCATGTGGGGTCTGCTGGTGTTCAGCCCTATCCTGTCCACCTATGTGCAGCAGCCGCTGCAAGCGGTATTCAAAGGCGTGCCGGTGCTGGGTGCATTTGTCTCCGGCGCGCCGGTGGGCATAGGCCTGCTGTCGGCCGGCATCATCCTGGCGATCATGGTGATCCCATTCATCGCCTCGGTGATGCGCGACGTGTTCGAGGTCACGCCGCCGATGCTCAAGGAGTCGGCCTACGGTCTGGGCGCGACCACCTGGGAGGTGGTCTCAAGGGTGGTGCTGCCGTACACCAAGTCGGGCGTTGTCGGCGGCATCATGCTGGGTCTGGGTCGTGCGCTGGGCGAAACCATGGCGGTGACGTTTGTGATCGGCAACTTCAACCAACTCAACTCGCTGTCGCTGTTCGAAGCCGCCAACAGCATCACCTCGGCGCTGGCCAATGAGTTCGCCGAAGCCGGCGAGGGCTTGCACCAGGCTTCGCTGATCTACCTTGGGCTGGTGCTGTTCTTCATCACCTTCGTGGTGCTGGCGCTGTCCAAGCTGCTGCTGTCGCAGTTGCGCAAAGGCGAGGGGACCCGCGCATGAATGCCTTCTCCACCTCTTTCACCGCAGAGCAACACCAAGCCCGTCTGGCCATGCACCGTCACCGCAAGCGTGTCAACGCGGTGGCGCTGATGCTGGCGATCGGCGCGATGGCCTTCGGCGTATTCTGGTTGTTGTGGATCCTGTTCGAGACCTTCCGCCTCGGTCTGGGTGGGCTGAACCTCGCGGTCTTCACCGAGATGACGCCGCCGCCGCAGGCCGACACCGGGGGCTTGGCCAACGCGATCTTCGGCTCCGTGGTGATGGCCGGCCTGGCCACGCTGCTGGGCACACCGATAGGCGTGATGGCCGGTATCTACCTGGCCGAGTACGGGCAGAAGACCTGGCTCGGCAGCGCCACCCGATTCATCAACGACATCCTGCTGTCGGCGCCGTCGATCGTGATCGGCCTGTTCATCTACTCGGTGGTGGTGTCGCAATTCAAGAGCTTCTCGGGTTTTGCCGGGGTGCTGGCGCTGGCGCTGATCGTGATCCCTGTCGTCATCCGCACCACCGAGAACATGCTCAGCTTGATTCCCAATGCGCTGCGCGAAGCAGCTTATGCCTTGGGCACACCGAAATGGATTGTGATTTCGTCGGTGACACTCAAGGCGGCGCGCGCCGGTGTCATCACAGGCATCTTGCTGGCAATCGCCCGGATCTCGGGCGAGACCGCGCCGTTGCTGTTCACCGCGCTGTCCAACCAGTTCTGGACCAGCGACCTGAGCAAGCCGATGGCCAGCCTGCCGGTGACGATCTTTAAATTCGCGATGAGCCCCTATGAGAACTGGCAGAAGCTGGCTTGGGCGGGGGTGTTCCTGATCACGATCGGTGTGCTGGCGCTCAACATCGCCGCCCGCGTGTTCTTACGCAACAAGCACTGAAATTTTGGAGGATCGCAACATGGACACCCGCGTCGCACCCGCTCACCTGGCCAGCACTGAGAAGACAAAAATCTCGGTGCGCGACCTCAACTTCTACTACGGCGGCTTCCATGCGCTGAAGAACATCAACCTGACGTTGCCTGCCAACAAGGTCACGGCTTTCATCGGCCCGTCGGGCTGCGGCAAAAGCACGCTGCTGCGCACTTTCAACCGCATGTTCGAGCTCTACCCTGACCAGCGGGCCGAGGGTGAGATCCTGCTTGACGGCGAGAACATCTTGAACAAAAAGTTCGATGTCAGTCTGATCCGGGCCAAGATCGGCATGGTGTTCCAGAAGCCGACGCCTTTCCCGATGTCGATCTACGACAACATCGCTTTTGGCATCAAATTGTTCGAGACACTGCCGCGGGCCGAGATGGACGAGCGGGTGGAATGGGCGCTCAAGAAAGCCGCGCTTTGGAACGAGGTCAAGGACAAACTCGACCAAAGCGGCTCTGGCCTGTCGGGCGGGCAGCAGCAGCGTTTGTGCATCGCGCGCGGCATTGCGATCAAGCCCGAGGTGTTGCTGCTCGACGAGCCCTGCTCGGCGCTCGACCCGATTTCCACTGGCAAGATCGAAGAGCTGATCCACGAGCTCAAGGCCGACTACACCGTTTTGATCGTCACCCACAACATGCAGCAGGCCGCGCGTTGCTCGGATTACACCGCTTATATGTACCTGGGTGATCTGATCGAATTCGGTGCCACGCCCGAGGTGTTCACGCAGCCCAAGCGCAAGGACACCGAGGACTACATCACCGGACGCTTCGGTTGATGATCCGGCTGACAGACAACAAACCTGGCGATTCAAAGGATCCACCATGAGCGGTAAACATCTGTCCACGCAGTTCGACAACGAACTCAGCGGAATCTCCACTCGTGTGCTTGAGATGGGCGGGCTGGTCGAATCCCAGGTCGCGCAGGCCGTGCTCGCGCTGTCGACCTTCAACGGCGATGTGGCGACCCAGGTCCTTGAAGAGGAGCAGCGGGTGAACGCGATGGAGATCGAGATCGACCGCGATCTCTCTTCCATCATCGCGCGGCGGCAACCCACAGCGCGTGACCTTCGGCTGCTGATCGCGGTGTCCAAGACCATTGCCAACCTCGAGCGCATTGGCGACGAGGCTGCGCGTATCGCCCGCACGGTTCAGCGCTTGCTGAATTCCGGCATGTCCAGCCGGCTGCGCCTGCCGGTGGCTGACCTGTCCTATGAGTCTGAACTGGCGACCAAGCAATTGCGCAAGGCGCTTGATGCCTTCGCCAGGCTAGATACCGAGGCTGCGGTCGAAGTGCTGCGGCATGATGACCAGATCGATCAGGAGTTTGACGGCCTGATGCGCAAACTCATCACCTACATGATGGAAGATCCGCGCACGATCTCGTCGGCCATCGACTTGGTGTTCGTCGCCAAGGCCATCGAGCGTGTCGGCGACCATGCCAAGAACCTGGCCGAGCAGATCATCTATATCGTCAAGGGCACCGATGTGCGGCACAGCCCGGTCGATGCGGTCGAGAGTCTGGTGCGCTGATGGATCCGAAGAGGAGCGAACAACGATGAGCCAGATCGTGGTGGTTGAAGATGAACCGGCGATCGCCGAGCTGATTTCGATCAACTTGCGCCATGCTGGACACGAGGTGACGATCGCTGCCACCGCCGAGGCCGCCCGCCAGGAGATCGACGCGATGCTGCCTGATCTGGTGGTGTTGGACTGGATGCTGCCAGGACAGAGCGGTCTGGCCTTGGCTCGGTTTTGGCGTGCCAACGCCCGGACCCGGGAGTTGCCCATCATCATGCTCACCGCGCGGGGCGAGGAAATCGACAAGGTGGCTGGGCTGGATGCGGGCGCCGACGACTACCTGACCAAGCCGTTTTCGACCCAGGAGCTGATGGCCAGGATCCGTGCCGTGTTGCGTCGCAAGTTGCCTGAGGCGCTTGATGACGTTGTCGAGTTGGCAGGACTGAGGATTGACCCGTCGACCCACCGAATCAGCCGCGGCGAGATCGATTTGAAAATGGGGCCGACAGAGTTTCGACTGCTGCATTTCCTGATGACCCATCCAGAGCGTGTGCACAGTCGCGCCCAATTGCTCGATCGCGTCTGGGGCGACCATGTCTTCATCGAAGAGCGGACAGTCGACGTGCACGTCAAGCGCTTGCGTGAGGCGCTGTCGCCTGCTCAATGCGCAGGCATGGTCGAAACCGTCCGTGGTGCGGGTTATCGACTGACTCGGCACGCCAGCCTGGCGCCAAGCTGAGCCGCGATGGTCTGGTTGCTGCCGCGCCCGTTGTTGGCTCTGTTGTCCCTTGCCACAGGGGGCGTGATCGGACATCTGGCCGGTTCGTCGATCGGCCTGCCGGAGGCGGGTGCGGTGTTCGGCGCAGCGCTCGCTGCTGGCTTGGCGGTGGCGCTGGACGCTTGGCGTGCTGCGCGGCTGATGAGTTGGTTGCGTGGCGGGCAAGAACTCGACGCACCTCGCGATTCCGGATTCTGGGGTGAACTGGGCTATCGGCTTGAGCGCGCACTGCGCTCGCGCGAGCAGGCGCTGGCCGCCGAAAACCGGCGTCTCGATGAGTTTCTGTCGGCCATCGAAGCCTCGCCCAATGGCGTGCTGCTGCTCGACGCCATGGACCAGATCGTCTGGTGCACAGCGGTTGCGGCGGACCACTTGGGTCTGGATGCGAAGCGCGACCTGCACCAGCCGATCACCAACCTGGTGCGGTTGCCGGCTTTCGTGGCCTATCTTCAAGAAGGTATCTGGCGCGAACCCATCACGCTGGTCGCGCCTGGCGGGCGCGGCAGTTTGCAGGTTGTGTTGAGGCGTTATGGCGATGGCCAGAAGCTGGTGATTTCGCAAGACGTCACCGAGCGTTTGCGCGCCGAGGCCATGAGGCGTGATTTCGTCGCCAACGTATCGCACGAGATCCGTACCCCACTCACGGTGTTGGCGGGATTTGTTGAAACCATGGCCAACTTGCCGCTGGCCGAGGTTGAACGCGCCAGGGTGCTCAAGCTGATGCAGCAGCAGACCGACAGGATGCAGGTGCTGGTGTCCGACTTGCTGACACTGGCCCAGCTAGAGGGCAGCCCCAGGCCGCCGGCTGACCGCTGGGTGGGGATCGCTTCGCTGCTGCACCGCGTACTGGGTGATGCCCGCACCCTGTCGGCCGGCCGGCACCAGATCGAATTGACCGAACCGCCCGATCTGGAACTGGCGGGTCTGGAGGCCGAACTGCTCAGTGCAGTGACCAATCTGGTTCAAAACGCGGTGCGCTACACGCCTGCCGGTGGGCTGATACAGATTGCCTGGCATGGCAAGGTTGATGGTGGCGGTGAGGTCGAGGTTCGAGACAATGGCATTGGCATTGCGCGCGATCATTTGCCGCGCCTGTCCGAGCGCTTTTACCGGGTCGATGGCAGCCGATCGCGCGACACCGGCGGCACTGGCTTGGGACTGTCCATCGTCAAGCATGTGATGCAACGCCACGGCGGGGCGCTGGAGATCGACAGCGAGCCCGGGGTTGGGTCACGTTTCCGGCTGTTGCTGCCGGCAGGTCGGATCCGCAGCCGGTCGGGTGCAACCGCGCCATCCGGTCGGGACGTCGCAGGGTCAGCGGCTTAGCGCAACCGGGTTCGGCGAGCCTGGCGCGCGGCGATAGACGACGACGACCTCGGCGCGCTCGGTGGGCCCGCGCACGCGCGCCACTTCTTGCCAGCCCTGTTCTCGCAGTGCTTCGTAGGCAGCGGCGCTGGCACTGGCCGCCGGACCGCGCTCGATCAGCAGCTTGACCAGCACCGGGCATTCAGTCGCGTTGGCGCTGGCGTTCACCAGTCGCTTGCCATGGAACTCCAAGGCCGCGATCAACGAGTTCGATGCGCCGGGCGCCGCGATGCAGACCGCACCGCTGAGATGTTGAAGCAAGCGCGCGGCAAGCGTCCGGTTGCTGCGGGCATAGTCCAACAGCGGTAAACCCAGCGTCATCAGCAGCAACCAGCACAGCGCCACGCCGCCCGCTGGCAGCACCAAGCTCTTCCAGATCACCGGCCGGTGGCGAGTGGTGCGCCAGCGAACCAGCGCGATCCAGGCCAGGGTTGCGAGCAAGCCCAGGCCCAGCGCCGGCAGCGACAAAACCGGCTCAAAGCCGGGCGCCAAGCGCTGCACGGCGGCTTGCGCGGCTACCGGTACACCGGTCTGCATCGCGCCATAGAAGATCCAGATGATCAGCGCGCTCAACGTGAAAAAGAATACCGAGAGCCAGTCGATGGCTGCAGTCCTGGCACGCTGCAGCGTTGGCAAGGCGAAGGCTGCCAGCACGGCGACACCAGGCACCCCCAGCATCAGCGCGCGGTCGGAGCTGCCCATCGCCACGCAGCCGGCTGTGGCGACCAGCAAGCCCAGCAACGGAATCGCCAGATGGTGTTGGCCCAACTGGCGACGCCAGCACCACAGCGTCCACAGCGCCATCGGCCAGGCGGGCCATAAAAACCACAGCCACAGCCGGGCCAACTGTGGCAGTTCGAGAGTGGGCGCGATTCGCCAAGCCCAGCTGCCGCTGATCCAGGCCATCAGCGCTGCGGCCAGGGTGGCGACAGCCAGCCAGGGTGCCAGCGCTTTCAGCCCTGAATTGCTGCTGCGCAGGCACAGCAGCGCTGCACCCAAGCCCCAGAGCAGTGCCATCGCAGGGGCACCGCTGGCGGCCAGCGCCGGCAAGCACAGCAGAACGCCGAGGCGGGCTTGCCAGCCACGGTGAGGTGCCGACGCGACGGCCCATTGGAGACTCGCCACCGAGGCCAGTTGTGCCAATTCTGGGGTTGTCTCGTGTCCAAGCTGCAGCAATCCGAGCGTGGCGATCAGCGCCAGCAACGCGCCATCGGCGATCGCTCGGGCATAGTCCACTGGTGCGGCCTCGCCGCCGAAGGCCAGTGGCAGCGGCTGCGCAGCTTCGCTACGGGCGAGGTGAAAAGTGGCATACCACACCGCGACCAGCGTCAGCACCAACATCATCGCGAAGGGAAGTCGTGCGGCCAGCGCTGGCTCCAACCAGGGCTGCGCAGCCTGAATCGCCAGCGCGCCTATCCAATGCGGCAGCAGCGCTGCGCCAGTGCTCACGCCACCGAGGGCTGGGCTGAGCCAATGCGCTCTGCCTTCGGCGATGGCCAACATCTGGCCAAAAGCGCTGAGGTCAGCGCCTCGCCAGGGATCACGCCCGATCAGGCCCGGCAGCACATAGGCCGCGCACAACAGCAGCAAGGCCAGGCGCGGCAAGCGCGTCACGGCCAGTTGGGTTACCAGTGCGGGGTTGGGGGTATTGTTGATCACCGGAAAATCATCGGTGGCATGCAAACGGGCCCCTCGGGGCCCGTTTCGGTGGGGTCAAGAATGCAGTTTCTTGCGCTGTCTTGACTCGCCAGTCCACCGGAGTCGCTCAGGCAGCAGTGGACTTCTTGTTGATGCCCAGGCTCGCAAACTTGTTGCGGAACTTCTCGACCCGGCCACCCAGGCTGTCGATGCTCTTTTGCGTGCCGGTGTAGAACGGATGGGTTTCGCTCGTGGTTTCAAGCTTGACCATCGGCAGTTCGCGGCCGTCGTCCATCTTGACGGTTTCGCGCGTGTTGACCGTCGAGCGGGTCACGAACTTGAAGCCGTTGGACAGGTCGACGAAGCAAACGTCGCGGTAGTTGGGGTGAATGCCGTCTTTCATGGGGAACCTTTGTTCAACAACGCTTGTTACCGGGAGCCACGGGGCAGGGTGCCACGCACTTGCCGCAAGCGCGAAACCCGGGATTATAGGTGGGTAACGCTTCAGCCGCCTCGACGCATCATGTCGAAGAAGTCTAGGTTGTTCTTGCTCGCCTTCATCTTGTCGAGCATGAACTCCATCGCCTCGATCTCGTCCATGTTGTAGAGCAGTTTGCGCAGGATCCAGGTCTTTTGCAGGATCTCGGGCTTGAGCAGCAGTTCTTCGCGCCGGGTGCCACTCTTGTTGATCAGGATCGAGGGGTAGACGCGCTTCTCGGCCATCCGGCGGTCGAGGTGGATCTCGCAGTTGCCGGTGCCCTTGAATTCCTCGTAGATCACCTCGTCCATGCGTGAGCCGGTGTCGATCAGCGCGGTGCCGATGATGGTCAGTGACCCGCCTTCCTCGACGTTGCGCGCTGCGCCGAAAAAGCGCTTGGGCCGTTGCAACGCGTTGGCATCGACGCCACCGGTTAGCACCTTGCCCGACGACGGCAGCACGTTGTTGTAGGCCCGAGCCAGTCGGGTGATCGAGTCGAGCAGGATGACCACGTCCTTCTTCATCTCGACCAGACGCTTGGCGCGCTCGATCACCATCTCGGCCACCTGCACATGGCGGGCCGCGGGTTCGTCGAAGGTGGAGGAGATGACCTCACCGCGCACAGTGCGCTGCATTTCGGTCACTTCCTCGGGCCGCTCGTCGACCAGCAGCACGATCATGTGGATGTCTGGGTGGTTGGCCACCAGCGCATGGGCGATGTGCTGCATCATCACCGTCTTGCCGGTCTTGGGTTGGGCCACCAGCAGGGCGCGCTGGCCTTTGCCGATCGGTGCGACCAGATCGATGATGCGACTGGTGATGTTTTCCTCACCCTTGATGTCGCGCTCGAGCTTGAAGGCCTCTTTCGGGAAGAGCGGCGTCAAGTTCTCGAACATGATCTTGTGCTTGCTCTCCTCGGGGGTGACGTCGTTGACGCGGTCGACCTTGACCAGCGCGAAGTAGCGTTCACCGTCCTTGGGCACCCGCACTTCGCCTTCGATCATGTCGCCGGTGTGCAGGTTGAAGCGTCGGATCTGGCTCGGCGACAGGTAGATGTCGTCGGTGCTGGCCATGTAGCTGGCTTCGATCGAGCGCAGGAAGCCGAAGCCGTCGGGCAGCACCTCAAGCACGCCGTCGCCGAACACCTGCTCGCCACCGCGGGCGCGCTTTTTCATGATGGCAAACATCAACTCCTGCTTGCGCAGGCGGGCGACGTTGTCGATCTCCAGTGCCTCGCCCATCGTGATGAGTGCGGAGACGTGGAGCGCCTTCAGTTCGGATAGATGCATTTAAGGAGTCACCGGATGGTGGAGGTGGATTCGCGCCTGGCCATGACAGCGGGGCTTGCGGGGTGGCGACCCTGGTCGAGGGACTGACCGATACCCGTGACGGGTCGGTGAACGGCGGCAAAGTGTGCCGAACCCGTTATAAAAGAAACCCCGCAACAAGCGGGCGGAACTGTCGGTTTTCTGTTCGATTGCCCGAAACCTCGCGCTGAACCAGATGACTTCTGGCAGGCGTGGCAGCTTGAGCCTGGGTCAGCGCGCTTGCAGCCGCGTTGACCCTCACAATCAAATGATTATAGATGCGGTTCGATGAATGCCGCCAACTGCGCCTTGGACACAGCGCCAACCTTGGTCGCGGCGAGCTGGCCGCCCTTGAACAGCATCAGTGTCGGGATGCCGCGGATACCGAACTTGGCCGGAATTTCGCGGTTCTCGTCGACGTTCATCTTGGTGATCTGCAGGCGCGAACCGAGTTCCTTGGCCGTCTCGTCGAGGATGGGCGCGATCATCTTGCAGGGACCACACCACTCGGCCCAATAGTCCACCAGCACAAGTGTTTCCGATTTCATCACGTCGACTTCGAACGTGGCATCGGTGGTGTGCTTGATCAGTTCACTGCTCATCGTTGTTCCTTGGGGCGCCTGAAGCGGCGAAAAGCCCTTGATGCAGGCGGTTGTCATTTTCGCACAAAGGTCTGTGGCGCGTGCGCTGGGACTGGCATAGCGTGTGGCGCGAACAGCACCGCGCTCTGCCGTTTGTTCGCGGGTTTGGCGTGCGCAGGCTTGTGTCCAATCGGCGAACACATCAATCCCTGCGCCATGGCCGCATTAGCTTCGCATCCCGCCGGGTCATTCAACGCCCCACGCCAACTGGGCCGCTTTCAATTGCAGCGCTCTTTGGGCGTGAGCGCGCGAACGCTGCTGTGGCTGGCGACTGATCCGCAAGATAGCCGGGCGCTGGTACTGGCCATGCCGCGCCGCCAGCCTGCCGACGCTGACGGTTTGCAGCGGTGGCTGGCTGCCGCGCACCATGTGGCCCGAATCAAGCATCCTGGGCTGGCCGCTGTGGTGGAAGTTGGCGAGCATGGCGCCTGGCCTTACCTGGCTTATGACGGTGGCCAGGCACTCACGATGGCTGATCGGCTCGGTAGCCAAGGCCTGCCATTGGCCGAGTCGATGCGCTGTGCGATGGAGGTGTTGCAGGCGCTGGCGTTTGCCCACGAAGCCGGTATTGCGCACGGTGATTTGCAGGCCAGCATGTTCTTGCTGCAGCAGGACGGAAGCAGCCGCCTGATAGGGCTGGGCGCGGCGCTAGCGCCGCAAGATCCAGCGCCCGGCATGCAGGTTCAGCGCCAGGAGGCTGAACGCGATCTGTTGGCATTTGGCCTGGTGCTTCACCATGCGCTGGCTGGGCAGCCTGCGCTGGGTTTGTCGGACGTCGGTGCGGTGATCGACCGCATGCCACCCCGAGGCCGCGACAGCGTTCGGCTGCCCAGGTCGACCTCTGGGCCGATCCCGGAGGCCTTGCGATCGATCGTCAACCGCGCCACCGAGCGCCAACCTCGTCAGCGCTACCGCAACGCGCGGACCTTGGCGGGCGCCATCGACGGCTGGTCGCGCACCGATGCGAAGTCCGGCGGCGAACCCATCCGCTTGTTGCTTGACCGGATGCGTGTCTCGGGCTTTTTGCCCGCCATGCCAGGAAGCGCTGCCCGAGCGGCGCGGATTGCGCTGATGGAGGGCGAATGCACCAATGCGCTGGCCGACAGCGTGAGGCAAGACCTTTGCTTGAGCTTGGAGTTGCTTCGCTGCGCCAACTGTCCCGAAATGCAGGGCGTGTTGGGGGATGGTGGCGGCGCCATCCTCACCTTGCGCCGTGCCGTCGCGATGGTGGGGTTGAATGGTTTGCGCCGCGCGGCCATGGCCTTGCGGGTTTGGCCCGGGTCGCTCAACGAGGACCAGGCCGGCGAACTGGCCCAACTGATCGCCCGGGTTCAACAGGCGGGAAGGGCGGCGCAGTGCTTGCGGCCTGCCGGCTATGACGCCGAACTGGTGGCCTTGCTGGCCATGCTCCAAAACCTGGGCCGGCTCGCGTTGCAGCACCACTTTCCGGAAGAGGCGGCGCAGATTCGCCGTCTGATGCAGCCAGCGCCGCCGCTTGCTGCGGGCGAGGCTGAGCAACCCGGCATGAGCGAGGAGTCGGCCTGCCTGGCCGTGCTCGGGGTCGATGTCGACGCCATCGGGACGGCGGTGGGCCGCCAATGGGGGTTTGACGACGAGGCCTTGTGTATGGTTCGTCGTCTGCCGCAGTCTGTCTCTGTGCATTTCACCGACGCCGACCAAGACCTGCTGCGCTTGACAGCAAGCTGTGCCAATGAGCTGGTCGATGCCTGGTCCTTGCCTGAGCTTCAGCGCGCGGCCTGCGTGCACCGGGTGGCTCAGCGCTACGGCAGGGCTTTGGGTTTGAGCATCCGCGATCTGGTGGCCGCAGCACAGAGCTCGGCATGCGAACTGGCTGCGCCTGCTTGAGCCATGGCCCGATCCAGAGAATCGACCGCCTTCGACGACCAGTGAAATTGGCGATCAATGAGGGTGGCGAAAAATGGGGGTGACGAGCCTTGCCCTCGGCACTGGTCGCAACGGTTGGGGCTGCTTCGTTCCCGACCTGACCCGGTTGGCCGCGCTTCCATGCGAGGAGGCCCGTCGGGATCGATTGTAGGTCAGCGGGCTGGCTGACGAACCAGCCGAGGGTGCACTTTTGGCGCTGGATTCAGCGCAGTTGCAGGTCGTCGTCGCCGAAGCGGATGCCCAGCGGCTCGATCAGCAGTTGCTTGGGGCCGGTCTCGACCACGCCAGCCACGCGCGCACCAACGCCTTGCGCTTGCGCGATCTGCACTGTTCGCTCGGCGTCGGCAGCGGCCACGAAGATCGCGAAACCAGCGCCCATGTTGAGGGTGCTGTAGGCCTCCCGGTCATCTTGTTGGGCGTGGCGCTGGATGAATTGCAGCACGGCCGGCACAGGCGGTACGGTATGGATTCGGTAGCTGAACGTCGCCGGATGGCGCAGCAGTTTGCGCCAACCGTGCCCTGTGATGTTGGCGCAGTAATGCGGCACGATGCCAGCCGCCCACAGGGCCTCGGTCACCGGCGAGTACAGCACCGTGGGCGCGAGCAACGCCTCGCCGTAGCTCAGGCCCGGCTGGTTGATCGGATCAACCTCGGTCAGCCAGCCGTCGGTCAGCCTAGACAGCAGTTTGCGCGCCAAGCTCAGGCCGTTGGCGTGGATGCCGCTCGCGTCGAGCAGCACGATCACGTCGCCTGCGGCGAGTTTGTCGCCCACGCTGAGCCGTTCCTTGGGTTTGATCAGACCGGTGCACGATGCGGCCAGGTCGATTCGGCCGCCCTCGACGATGCCTGCCAGCGCCGGTGTCTCACCGCCGCCCCAGGCCACTTTGCAGACGTCGCAGGCCGCCTTCCAGCCCGCCACCAATGCCTGGGAACGCTGCGCGTCGGCAAACCAGTCCGAGCCGCCTGCTGCCCAGTACGCTTGTACCACCAGCGGCGTCGCGCCGACCGTGATCAGGTCATTGACCGCCATCGCGATGGTGTCCTGGGCGATGCCGGCATACCAACTGCGACCGGTCAACGCGGCCATCTCGTCGGCCACCAAGGCTTTGGAGCCCAGGCACTCGACGATCGAAGCGATGTAGAACGGGCCGACGTCCACCACATACGCCGACTCTCCTCGCGAAGCCTGTATCTCGCTGAAGCCATGACCGGCCAAGTGCCCGGCGGTGGCGGCGGCGGCGCGCTGTGCGCTGACCTTCAGTGGGTCGATCAGGTCGTAGTTGACGCCGGCCTGCTCATAGCTGAGGGTGCCTGGGTTGGAGGGGGCAGATGAACTCATCGCCCAGATTATCGGTGACGCCCTCGGCCTGCCGAGGCATTTTGGGCCGGTGCCGTCCGGCGCTGCCGCGCAGGGTCCGACCCGTAGAATCGGGCGATGAGTCACGTCGTTCTGGCCCGCAAATACCGGCCTCGCAGTTTTGAGCAAATGGTTGGGCAGGCGCACGTCGTGCAGGCGCTGGGCAATGCATTGACCAGCGGCCGACTGCACCACGCCTATTTGTTCACCGGAACGCGCGGTATCGGCAAGACCACCGTCAGCCGCATTCTGGCCAAGAGCCTGAACTGCACCGGCGAAGACGGCCGTGGCGGTGTCACGGCGCACCCTTGCGGCACCTGCCAGGCCTGCACCGAGATCGACGCCGACCGCTTCATTGACTACATCGAGCTCGACGCCGCCAGCAACCGCAGCATCGATGAAATTCGCGACCTGATCGAACGAGCGGCCTACAAGCCCAGCGTCGGCCGCTTCAAGGTCTTCATGATCGACGAAGCGCACCAACTGACGAAAGACGCGTTCAACGCGCTGCTCAAGACGCTGGAAGAGCCGCCCGACTACCTGAAGTTCGTGCTCGCCACCACCGACCCCGAAAAAATGCTGCCCACGGTGCTCAGTCGCTGCCTGCAGTTCAATCTGCGGCCGATGGCGCCTGAGGTCGTGCAATCGCATCTGCAGCAGGTGCTGCAAGCCGAAGGCGTGGCGGCCGATGCGGGCTCACTTCGCTTGCTGTCTCGGGCCGCGCGCGGCTCGATGCGCGATGCGCTGTCGCTGACCGACCAAGCGATCGCTTACGGCGCCGGCACGCTCGATGAGGCCGGTGTGCGCGCGATGCTGGGCACGGTCGACCGCTCGCACGCAGCGGCCCTCGTGGGCGCGTTGGCGGTGCGCGACGGTGCTGCCGTGCTGTCCACTGTTGACGCGCTGCGACAGCTTGGCCTGTCGGCCGCTGGCACGCTCGAGGAGGTGGCCGCCTTGCTTTCGCAGATGGCGGTCGAGCAGGCGGTGCCCGGCGCGCTTGACGAATCCGACCCGGACAGCGCCGGGGCGCGCCGCTTGGCCGGTGCGCTGGCTGCTGACGAGACCCAGTTGCTCTACAGCATCGTCGTTCATGGGCGTGCCGAGCTCAGCCTGTTGTCGGACGAATACGCAGCGTTGACGATGGTCTTGCTGCGGCTTCTGGCATTCGCACCCAGCGGTGCTTCGGCCGCACCGCGTTCGGCGCCATTGGTTGCGGCAGCGCGCGATGCCCGCAGCACAGCAGCCGTCAAACCTGCTCCACCGCTCAAGCCTGCCGAGTTTCACGCTGCCGCTGTGCCTGTGACTTTGCGGCCTGTGCCCTTGGCCAGTTCGGCGACGGCGCTGCTGCCTGTGATGCCGCCTGTGATGCCGCCTGTGATGCCGCCTGTGATGCCAGTCGCTCGGCCGCTGCCGCTTGCTGCGCCTGTGGTGAGTAGCGATGCTGAACTGCCGCTCGCCGACAAGCCCACCCGTGCGCCCGTGCCAGCCCTAGTCGTCGGCGACCCGCCGCCTTGGGTCGACGATGTGGTCCCCGATGATGATGCCGGCCCTGCGCTTGTCGAGGCTATCGTGCCGGTCCGGGCAGCTGATCCTGAGTCGCGCGCGATCCGACGCCCAAACCCTGTGTTGCCGGCGCTGCAGCTCACCGAGCTTGGAGGCCAATGGGCCGCGCTGATTCGACCGCTGGTGGCCGCAGGCAGTGTCAGCGCGATGGTGCGTGAGCTCGCACTGCAGGCCGAGTTGCTGAGCGTGGTCGCAGTCGACGGTGGCGGTCGGCACTGGCGACTGCGCGTCGAGCGTGAGACGCTGCGTGCGCCTGCGTTGGCCCTCAAGCTTGCTGCCGCGCTGCAGTCTGCGCTCGACGAACCGGCGCAACTGGTGGTCGAAGCCGGCGTGGCGCAGGACTCGATCGCCCGCCGTGATGCAGTGGCGCGCGAGGCCGCGCAGCGCGAGGCCGAACAGACTATTCAAGATGATCCGGCCGTACGCGAACTGATGGCACAGTTCCCCACCGCGCGCATCGTGCCGGGATCGATCAAACCCCAACCCGCGGACCCCCGCGAAGCCAGGACAAACTGACCATGATGAAGAACCAACTCGCCGGCCTGATGAAGCAGGCCCAGGCCATGCAGGACAACCTGAAGAAGGCCCAGGATGAACTTGCGACGATCGAGGTCACCGGGGAGTCCGGTGCCGGTCTGGTCAAGGTGTTGATCACCTGCAAGCACGACGTACGGCGGGTGACCATCGACCCCAGCCTGCTGGCCGAAGACAAGGACATGCTCGAAGACCTGGTGGCCGCCGCCTTCAACGACGCGGTGCGCCGGATCGAAGCCACCACGTCAGAGAAGATGGGCAAGCTCAGTGCCGGGATGCCGCAGATCCCTGGCATGAAATTCCCATTCTGATTCCCTCTCAAGCTCTGAGGCTTGTGATGCGCTTTCGCGGCGAATTGGCGCGCGGCGCGGTCTCAGCCATCGGCTCTAACGCTGCTCGTTGCACGCAGGTCCACCTTGGCTGAGCACAGTCTCGAAGCGCTGATCGACGCACTGCGGCGCTTGCCCGGCGTGGGGGTGAAGTCGGCCCAGCGCATGGCCTACCACCTGCTGCAGCATGACCGCGAGGGTGCGCAGCGACTGGCGCAGGCGCTTTCTGCCGCCACGCTGTCGGTGCAGCATTGCGAACGCTGCCACACCTTCACCGAGGCCCTCGTCTGCGGCACTTGCAGCGATCCGGCGCGCGATGCGCGGCAGCTGCTGGTGGTCGAGAGCCCGGCCGACCAAGCGGCGATGGAGCGCAGCGGCAGCTACCGTGGTCTGTATTTCGTCCTGATGGGGCGTCTGTCGCCGCTCGATGGTGTGGGTTTGGCCGACATCGGTGTGCACCCCTTGCTCGAGCGTGCGGTTGACGGTGTGGTGCAGGAAGTGATCCTGGCAACCGGTTTCTCGGCCGAGGGTGAGGCAACAGCCCATGTGCTGTCACAAGCGCTGCGCGCCTTGGGCGGCGAGCAGGCTTTGACAGTCACCCGGCTGGCGCGCGGGGTGCCGGTTGGCAGCGAGCTGGAGTATGTCGATCTGTCGACGCTGGCCCATGCCTTGAGCGACCGGCGCTGAGGCCAGCCGACTTTCGCTGCGGCTCAGTTCTGGGCGACACGTGCCCGAGCCAGCGGTGCCGGGTGGGCAAGCTGCCGAGGGCCGCTTCTGGCGGCTACCTTTGTGGCAGGCTGCGCGGGCCGATTGACGACCATCACGACCACCGGCTGACCAGGCTTGAAATGGGCGCTGGCGCTGGTGTGGTTCCATGAAGCCACCTGCGCTGCCGTGACGCGGTAGCGCTGTGCCACGCTGGCCACGCTGTCGCCTTTCTTGCCGGCCTTGAAACTGATCTTGCGCATCGGCGGCAGATCGGGTGCCAGCGCCAGCACCGCATGATCAGCGACATGTTCGGTCACGTCGGCCAGCGCCCGGGCGTTGCGCGGTACCAGCAAGGTTGAGCCGGCCTTGACCAGCATGCCTTTGGGGATGTTGTTGATCTCGCGCAGCTGGACTTCTGACATGCCGACTTGGCGTGCCAGCTCGGCCGGCTTCAGCGTCTTGGGCGCGACCCAGGCGGTCCAGCTCGCCAGGCTGCCTTTGTGCAAGGCGATCGCCTTGACGAAATGGCCGGCGCTGTCGTAGGGCAGCAGCACCTGCGGTGTGCCGGCAGCCAGGATCACAGGCTTGTTCATCTGTGGGTTGAGCTGCCTGAACTCCTCGAGTGGCAGGCCGGCCAGCCGTGCCGCCAGGTCGACATCAATGTCTCGGTCGATCGCCACCGACACAAAATAAGGGTGGTTCAACAGGGTTGGCAGCGTCAGCGCAAAAGCTTGTGGCCGCAGCACGATGTTTTTCACTGCCTGCAGCTTGGGCAGGTAGTTGCGCGTCTCATCGGGCATACGAAGGCTGTCGTAGTCAGTTGCCAGCCCGGCTTTCTGGTTGCGGGCGATGGCTTTCTGCACATTGCCTTGACCCCAGTTGTAAGCTGCCAGCGCCAGCCGCCAGTCGCCGAACATGCCGTGCAGGACCTGCAGGTAGTCGAGCGCGGCCCGCGTCGAGGCCAACACGTCACGCCGGTCATCGCGAAAGACGTTCTGCCTGAGCGAAAAATCTCGCCCGGTGGCAGGCACGAACTGCCACATGCCCGAGGCCTTGGCGGTGGACAAGGCTTGCGGGTTGTAAGCGCTCTCTATGAAAGGCAGCAGCGCCAACTCGGTGGGCATCGCGCGCTTGTTGATCTCTTCGACGATGTGGAAGAGGTAGCGCCCGCCGCGTTCGGTCATGCGCTGCACGTATTCGGGCTTGCCCGCGTACCACTGCTCCCATTTGCGCACCAGATCGTTGTCCAGATCTGGCATCGCCAGTCCGGTGCGCACGCGGGCCCAGAGGTCGGTCTGGGCCGATGCGGCGTCCAGGTCCAGGCGTTCGGTGGGACGCAGCGTTTCGATTGCGATCACAGCCTTGTCAGCAGCGGCCGTGACGGATGCGCCCGCCGTGGGCTCTGGTCGGCTCGTCGATGGTGCGGCCACGGGCGACGCTGCCGGAATCTTGGCGGTGACGGTCTTGGTCTCTGGCAGCGCTGCTGGTGTCTCGGACTGAAGGCTTGGCGCGGTGGTGCAAGCGCTCAACAGCAGTGCTGAGGCCAGCAAAGCCCATCGATTGAAGCTACAGGCCAGCGGACAAGCTGGATTTTCAGACGTCAAACTCATCAGAAGCTGTACTTGCCGGTGTGCGACAGCCCGGACGCTGCAGCTGCCCCGCAGTTGGCTGCGACGATTGCAGGGTTGAGCGGGTGCTGCGTCACTAGAATGCCTGCCAGCGCAAGCCTTGGAACATCAAGCGCCGTATCGACTGGATCGACGACGTTGGAGTGTTGGCCCTTGTGCAGCTGGCGGAGGTTGTTGTCGAGGAATGAAGGCAAGGCAACGATTTTCATGATGCGCAATCCTTCAATTATAGAGTTGGCCCAATGGCTTCAAAGCCCTCCCGGCCGCCTGCTGTTGGCCTGGGAGCAGCGCGAACTCGACCGTGCGGTGACCGATCTTTTCGGTTTCCACGCCTTGCAGCTGGGTCTGGTGGAGCTTCAGGCCTTGCGTGCCAACCGCATGCCTCAGCGCTGGGTTGCCAGCGACACCCTGCGTCTGGACATGCCACCGCTTGTTGGCGCTGAGCCCTCAGGTCTGCAGGCTGAGCCGCCATACCCGTCACTGCACTG
>CAMCTC010000017.1 GCA_945878355.1 Bordetella parapertussis
ACTCGCGCAACGTCTCCGCCAGCCAGGACTTTGGCCCTGACTCGCGTGTTCAGATCGCGATGCCGCTGTTCCACGTCGGGGGCACCAGCTACTCGCTGATCGCGATCAACTCGGGCGCTCGTGCTTACATCATGCGTCTGCCGGACCCGGCGGCTGCGCTGGCCATGCTCGAGACCGAGAAGATCACGCACACCTTCTTCGTCCCGGCGCTGATGGCCATGATGAACCAGGTGCCCGGTGCTGCCGATCGCGACTATTCGGCCTTGAAAGCGGTGTCCTATGGCGCTTCGCCGATGCCGCTGCCGGTGATGCGGGCCTCGCTCAAGCTTTTCCCCGGCGTGATGCAGCAGGTCTATGGCATGACCGAGCAGTGCGGCGTGGTGAGCTTGCTCGACCCGGCGGACCACGTCGACCCCGCCGCCGCACACCGGCTGGTGTCTGCAGGCAAAGCGATCAGCGGCGTCGAGATCGAAATCCGTGACCCCGCCACCGGACAGCCGGTGGCCATCGGTGAGGCCGGCGAGATCTGGGTGCGCAGCGAGCAGATCATGGGCGGCTATTGGGGCAAGCCTGAGGCCACCGCTGCGACGATCACGCCAGACGGCTGGCTGCGCTCAGGCGACGGCGGGCACATGGACGGCGAAGGCTACATCTATGTCACCGACCGCATCAAGGACATGATCATCAGCGGCGGCGAGAACATCTACCCGGCCGAAATCGAACGCGTGATGGCCGAGCATCCTTTGCTCCAGGACGTTGCGGTGATCGGTGTGCCGGACGAGCGTTGGGGCGAAGTGCCCAAGGCGGTGGTTGTCGCGGTGCCGGGCGCCACGATCGACACCGAGCAGTTGCTGGCCTGGTGCCGCGAACGTCTGGCGTCGTTCAAATGCCCCAAGACTGTCGACGTCGTCACCGAACTGCCGCGCAACCCCACCGGCAAGATCCTGAAGAAGGACTTGCGCAAGCCTTTTTGGGCGGGGCGCGAGCGCCAGGTCGTTTGAGTGGTCTGAGCTTCCCCGGCGCTTGATCGACAATCGCCAGAGTCTCAACAGAAAAGAAGAACCATGGACGACGACCTGGATGCACGGATCCGCTCAGGCAAAGCGCTGAGCGAATCGATGGGCAATTTCCACGTGACTGGATGGGACCCTGAGCGCAAGGTTTTGAAGGCGGCTTTCACGGTTCGGCGCGAGTACTGCCACACCAATGGCACGATCGCCCAGGGGGGCTTCATCACCGCTTGGCTTGACGCGTCGATGGCGCATGCGGTCTTGCACGACACCGCCCATGCGAAAACCGTCTTCAGCCTGGAGATCAAGGTCAGCTTTTACGAAAAAGTGGGCCCCGGCGAAGGCTGGGTCGAAGCCCGCGTGATCAGGCGCGGCAAGCGGGTGGCATTTCTCGAGGCCGCGCTCTACAACGTCGAAGGCAAGCTGGCGGCTGAGGCGACGTCGACCGGCATCCTGGCCGACCTGTAGCCGCGCGGCGACCGCAGTCCCGGGACCGCGGTCTGCCAGGGCGGCGCAGGGCTTCAGGGCACCAGCACCGGCGCGCCGGTCGTGGCGCGGTTCTCCAGATCTTCGTGAGCCCGCCTGACATCGGCGAGCGGATAGCGGTGTGTGACTTCGAGCCGCAGCGTGCCGTCGCGCACCACGTCGAACAGCGCGGCCGCGCTGCTTCGCAACTGCGCCGTCTCGGCGATGAAGGTGCGCAGTGTCGGCCGCGAGATGCTCAGTGACTTGGCGTGCAGGCGCTGCAGGTCGAAGCCTTCGACATCGCCGGATGCGGTGCCGTAGTTGATCGCGATGCCCAGCGGGCGCAGGCAGTCTAGCGACGGCACGAAGACGTCCTTGCCGACCGCGTCGTAGACCACCGGCACGCCGCGTCCGCCGGTCAGCGCCAGCGTTCGCGCGACGAAGTCCTCGCTGCGGTAGTTGATGACATGGTGACAGCCGTGCGCCAGCGCGGTCGCGATCTTGGCGTCGGCGCCGACGGTGCCGATCACGGTGGCGCCCAGCGCGCGCGCCCATTGCGACAGGATCACGCCCATGCCGCCGGCCGCCGCGTGGATCAGCACCGCGTCGCCGGGTTGGACCACGTACAGGCGCCGCAGCAGGTACTCGGCGGTCAGGCCGCGCAGCAGTGTGGCGCCGGCGATCTCTTCGGAGATGTGGTCGGGCAGTGCGATCACGCGCGACGCCGGCACGTTGCGCAGCGCCTGGTAGGCGCCGGGGTGGAAGTAGGCCACCGACTGGCCGACGCGGAAATCGACCACCCCCGCACCCAGCGCTTCGACGACGCCGGCGCCTTGCGCGCCCAGCGTGATCGGAAACGGTGCCGGCGTGTGCGGGCCATGGCCGCCGCGCCGCTGGTAGATGTCGGCGAAGTTCAGCCCGATCGCTGATTGGCGGATTCGCAGTTCGCCGGGTGCCGGGTCGCCGACCTCGACGCTGGCGAGCGTCAGCACCTCGGGCCCGCCGTGGGCGTGGATGTGGATCGCGGTGGTTTTCATCGGCGGTTCTTCATCTGCGGTTCCTGAAAAGCTGATTCTTGCAAAACTGGCGCAGCGAATATCGCCCATTTGAATGGACAAAAGAATGGACAAAAACCCGTATTGAATTGCCGAGCGAGGTCCTTACACTGAAAGCTCGATCTTTTCGGAGCCTCCCATGCCCATCAAGCGACGCCATTTCAATACCTTGACCGGTGTTGCCACGCTGGCGCCTTGGGCGCTGGCGCAAGCCCAGAGCACGCTCGCATCGCTGCACGAAGCGGCGAAGAAGGAGGGCGAGCTCACTTGGTATGTGGCCTTCGTGCCCTCGGAGGACGCAGAGATCATGTCGCGTGGCTTCACGGCCCGCTACCCAGGCGTCAAGGTCAACGTGGTGCGCACCACCGCGCAGGTTGCGTTCCAGCGCTTGAACCAGGACCTGAAAGCCAAGAGCGCCAACTGCGATGTCTTCTCGTCGACCGATATCGCGCATTACATCGACCTCAAGAACCGCAAACTGCTGACCCAGTACGTACCGGCGGCGTCTGCGACGATGGACAAGCGCTTGCAGAACCTAGACCCCGACGGTTACTTCCACGTCGCCAGCGCCGCGATGATCGGCCTGATCTACAACACGACCAAGGTCAAGCCAGAAGACGCTCCGAAGAGCTGGAACGACCTGACCGACGCCAAGTGGCGCGGCCTTGCGTCGGTTGGCCACCCGGGCTTCAGCGGCTTCGTCGGTGTCTGGGCGATCGAGATGCGCAGGCTCTACGGCGATGCCTGGTTCAAGAAGCTTGCCGCGAACAAGCCGCAGGTCGGGCGCTCGATCATCGACACCGTGACCACCGTCACGTCGGGCGAGCGATCGATCGCCGCCGGCCCGATCAATCTCGCCGCGTCGGTCGCGGCCAAAGGCAACCCACTGGCCATCGTCGCGCCCAAGGAAGGGCCGGTGCTGATGCTGTCGCCGTCGGCGATCATGGCCAACTCGCTGCATCCGAATGCGGCCAAGCTCTTCATGGAATTCCTGCTCGGCAGCGACGAAGTCGAGAAGCTGACCGTCGAGCGCTTCGGCCTGCCCAAGCGGGCCGGGGCCAAGCCGCTGCCCGGTGTGCTGGGGCTGGACCGGCCGACGCTGCGACCGTCGCCGCAGGAGTCGGTCGACGGTGTGCCCCAGGTGATCGAACTCTGGCGCGATGCCTTCGGTGTCTGATGCGGTGAGGCCTGCGGGCATCCGCGCGGCCGCTCCGCACCGTCTGGCCGACCCGGCGCTGTGGTTGTTCGGCGCGCTGATCCTGTTGCTGGCTTTTCTCGTCGCCAACCCGATCCTGCGGCTGATCTGGGACAGTTTCTTAGCGGCCGACGGCAGCCTGACGCTGAGCAACTACGTGCTGGCACTGGGTCGCAGCCGCCACCTGCAGGCTTTGTTGAATTCGTTGATGCTCGGCGCTGCGGTGACGCTGCTGGCGCTGGCGCTGGGGGTGCCGCTGGCGCTCGCGGTGTCGCGCACCAACATGCCGCTGCGCGGCCTGACACACCTGAGCGTGTTGGCCGCCTTTGTGATGCCCAATTTCCTCGGCGCGATCGCCTGGATCTTGCTGGCCGGCCCGAACGCGGGTTGGATCAACCGCTTGTGGCTCGCGTTGTTCGGCGGCGCCGGCGGGCCTTTGAACATCTTCAGCTTCTGGGGCCTGGCCTGCGTCATAGCGTTCTACACTTTTCCGTTGGTCTATGTCTTTACCAAGTCGGCGCTGGATCTTGTCTCCACCGAACTTGAAGACGCCGCAGCGATCCACGGTGCGGGCAAGTTCCGCACGCTCACCCGCGTCACGCTGCCGCTGGTGTTGCCGTCCATCGTCGGTGCGGCGATCCTGATCTTTCTCGAATCGGTGGCGCTCTACGGCACGCCGGCCTTGATCGCGATTCCGGCCGGCATCAACCTGGCGACGACGCAGATCGCGTCCTTTTTCGAGAACCCGATGCGCATCGAACAAGCCGCCGCGTTCGCGATGCCCATCCTCGCGCTGACGGTCGTGATGCTCGACTTGCAGCGGCGCATCCTGTCGCGAAAGGGTTTCGTCTCGGTCTCGGGCAAGGGCGGCGAGCGCAGGCCTTACGACATCGGCCTGTGGAAGTGGCTGCTGCTGGGCTACGCCGGCGTCGTGGCTTTGCTGACGGTCGTGCTGCCGCTGGCCATTCTGGTGTTGGCCTCCTTGTCCAAGGCCTGGGGCCGTGGTGTGGCGAGCGGCAACCTGAGCTTGGCGAACTACCACGACATCTTCTTTCAGCAGCTCACCGTGCGCTCAGCGCTGGTCAACACGGTGGTCTATGCGGTGGTCACCGCGCTGGTGTGCGTTGGCACCGGCCTGTGCGTGGCCTATGCGACGCAGCGGCGCATCACACCCTGGCCGGGTCTGGTGCAGTTTCTGGCGCTCGCGCCGATCGCCGTGCCCGGCCTGATCCTGGCGATCGGCTTGTACGCGGCTTACGCCGGCCCGCCGCTCTCGCTCTACGGGCTTGGCGTGCTGATCGTGATCGCTTTCACGACCCGGTTTCTGCCGATCGCCGTGACCGCTTGCTCGGCGGCGGTGCGGTCGCTCAACCCTGAACTCGAGGAAGCCGTGCGCGTGCTCGGCGGTGGCCGCATCACGGTGCTCGCGAAGGTTGTGTTCCCGCTGCTCAAGAAGACGCTGGTGGGCGTGTTCATCCTGATCTTCGTGGTCTGCACCAAGGAGCTGTCGACAGCGGTCTTCCTGACCGGCCCGGCCTCTCGCGTGGTGTCGGTGTTGACGCTGGACTTGAGCGAGCAGGGCAACTACGAGATCCTGGCCGCGATGGGTGTGGTGCTGGTGGCGATCACCACGCTGGTGGTCGCGCTGGGCATGCGGGTGGCGGGCCGCGACTTCATGCTGCGCCGGCCCTGACGAAAGAGACTCGATGTCCAAACTGGCACTCAAGAACATCCGCAAGAATTACGGCCCGGTCGCGGTGGTCGACGACCTGAGCCTGGACCTGCACCAGGGCGAGCTCGTCACCTTGCTCGGGCCCTCGGGTTGCGGCAAGACGACCACCTTGCGGATGATCGCCGGCTTCATCGAGTTGACAGCCGGGTCTATCGAGGTCGACGGCCAGCCGATTTCGACTGCGCAGCGCACGGTCGCGCCCGAGCACCGGGGCATGTCCATGATTTTCCAGAGCTACGCGATCTGGCCGAACATGACGGTGGCCGAGAACGTGGGCTTCGGCCTGACCGTGCGCCGAACGCCGGCCAAGGAGGCCCAGCAACGCGTGCACGAGATGCTGGAACTGGTGCACCTGGCGCCGCTGGCTCATCGTTATCCGGCCGAGTTGTCGGGCGGGCAGCAGCAGCGCGTGGCGCTGGCCCGCGCAATGGTCGTGCGACCCGAAGTACTGCTGCTCGACGAGCCGCTGTCCAACCTCGACGCCAACCTGCGCGAGGAGATGGCACAAGAGATCCGACGACTGCACGACGAGTTCAAGTTCACGACGGTGTACGTCACGCACGACCAATCCGAGGCGATGACGATCTCGGACCGCATCGCCGTGCTCAACCTGGGCCGGTTGGAGCAAGTCGACACACCCTGGAATCTCTACAACCAGCCGCGCACGCCTTTCGTCGCCGGGTTCATCGGCCAGACCAACCTCGTCGGCGGCAGCGTGCGTGCCGGCAGGATCACGCTCAACGGATTGAATGGCGAGTTGGCCGCGCAGCCCGGCATGCCACAGGAACTGGCGTCTGCTCGCATGTCGATCCGCCCGCAGTCGCTCTACCTCGGTCCGGCAGTGGCGGGCGCGGTGGCGATGGGTTGGGTGACGGTGGTCTCGCGCACCTACCTCGGCGAGCACTGGAACTACCTGGTGCGCCCGCGCAGCGGCGGCGAGCTGTTGAAAGTGCATGCGCCGCCTTCTTGCCTGCTGGAGGTCGGTCAGGAATGCGAGCTGGCGATCGACCCTGGTGGCGTCGCCGTGCTGGGCTGATCGTCCCCGCCTGTTGTCCCAAGTTCGACGCGAAAGAGAGCCCTCAGATGTCAGAACCCCTGCGTTCGCCCGCTGCGCTGCCATTGGCGCGCTACAAGGTGCTTGACCTGACCATCGCCCGCGCCGGGCCGGTGGCGGTGCGGCTGCTGTCGGACTGGGGCGCGGATGTCACGCGCATCGAAGCCATGGCCGACGACAACTCGGTCACCGGCCGGCGCCGGGGTTCGGACGAGCAGAACCTGCACCGCAACAAACGCAGCCTGTGCCTGGACCTGAAATCTACGCAGGGCGCGCAGGTGTTGAAGCGATTGGTCGAGCGCAGCGATGTGGTGGTCGAGAACTTCCGCTCTGCCGTCAAGAAGAGATTGGGGCTGACATATCAGCAACTCAAGGTGATCAACCCGCGCATCATCCTGGCGAGCATCTCGGGCTTTGGCCAGGACGGTCCTTACAGCGAGCGGCCGGGCGTCGACCAGATCGTGCAAGGCCTGAGCGGACTCAGTTCGGTGACCGGCGAGCCGGGCCGAGGGCCGGTGCGGGTGGGCATTGCGATCTCGGACACCACCGCCGGCATGTTCTTGGGCCAGGGCATCCTGCTGGCGCTGCTGCACCGCGAGAACACTGGCGAAGGCCAGTGGGTCCACACCTCGCTGCTCGAGGGCATGATCAACAAGCTCGACTTCCAGGGTGCGCGCTACACGGTCGACCACGAAGTCGCGCAACAGCAAGGCAATTCGCATCCGACGCTCGCGCCGATGGGCACCTACCGGGCGCGCGACGGCTTGGTCAACATTGCCGCGAGTTCGGCGCGCATGTGGCGAGGGTTTTGCGAGGCGCTGGGCGCCCAGACGCTGTTGGCCCATCCGGACTACCAGGACGGCGCGTCGCGCCTGGCGCACAGCCAGCAACTCGACGCCGACATCAACCGGATCACCGCGCAGTTCGATGTCGCCGACCTGGTGGCGCGATTGAACCCTGCCAACGTGCCATGCGGGCCGATCCACGACATCGGCGAGGCTTTCGAAGACGCGCAGGTCAAGCATTTGCGCATGACGCGGCCCGCGACGCATCCGGTGATGGGCGAGATCGAACTCGTCCGTTCGCCGATCAATCTCTCGGGTTTTGACCATCCCGACCGTTTTCACCATGCCGGGCCAGACCCCGGTGAGCACAGCGAGGCGATCTTGAAAGAAATTGGCTATGACGACGACGCGATCCGTCAGATGAAATCCGAAGGGTCTGTGGCATGAGCGGCGGCGACCGCAGGACGATCGCGCTGCGCACCACGAAGATCATTGCCGAGGTCGAGCAGGGCGTCGGTTGGCTGACCCTGAACAACCCCGAGCGCCGCAACGCGGTGTCGCTGGAGATGTGGCAAGGCCTGGGCGACGCCGCCCAAGCCTTCGAGGCCGACCCGCAGGTTCGCGTCGTCGTGATGCGCGGTGCCGGGGGCAAGTCGTTCGCGGCCGGCGCCGACATCTCGGAGTTCGAGCAGCACCGTGCCAATGCCGAGCAGAAGAAGACCTATGGCGAGGTGGCCTCGCGTGGCCAGCAGGGATTGGCGCAACTGAGCAAACCGCTGATCGCGATGATCCAGGGTTTTTGCATCGGTGGCGGTCTGGCGCTGGCGCTGAGCGCAGACCTGCGCTTTGCCACCGCAGCGTCGCGTTTCGGCATCCCGGCGGCCAAGCTCGGTCTGGGCTACGAGTACCCAGGCATCGCCGCGCTGGCGCGGTTGGTCGGGCCGTCGTCGGCCAAGGACATCTTGTTCAGCGCACGCTTTCTTGAAGCCGATGAGGCTTTGCGACTGGGCTTGATCAACTTCGTCGTCGACGAGACGCAACTCGAATCGCAGGTGCGTGACTACGCGCTGCGCATCGCCGGCAATGCGCCGCTGACGGTGCACGCAGCCAAGGCGGCGGTGCGCGTCTTCGATCGCTATTCGGCGGTGGCCGGTGCCGACGAGATCGATCGCTTGGTGGATCGGTGTTTCAACAGCGACGACTACCAGGAGGGCCGCCGCGCCTTCATGGCCAAGCGTGCGCCTCACTTTCAAGGACGCTGAGCAATGGCCATCCCCGACTTGCAGATCGCCGGCCACGTCGCGCGCATCACGCTGCGGCGCCCTGACCAGGCCAACCGGCTCGAGCCCGACGACCTGGCCGCGCTGATGGACCACATCGCCGAAGTCAACGCGAGCGACGAGGTGCTGGTGTTGCAGTTGCAGGCCGAAGGCAAGTACTTCTGCAGCGGCTACGACATCTCGCGCATCGGCGCCTCGCGAGCGGTGCCGTTCGATGCCGTGGTCAATGCGATCGAAGATGCGAAGCCGGTGACCATCGCAGTGCTGCAGGGCAGCGCTTATGGTGGAGCGACCGACATCGCGCTGGCCTGCGATTTCCGGCTCGGATGTCAGGGCATCGACATGTTCATGCCGGCCGCGCGCTTGGGCTTGCACTTCTACCAGCGCGGGCTAGAGCGCTATGTCAGTCGGCTCGGTCTGGACAACGCCAAGCGGCTGTTCCTGACCGCCGAGCGCATCGATGCCCAGGAGATGCTGGCGATCGGTTTCCTGACACAACTCGAAACCCGAGAAGGCCTGGCTGACGCTGCGGCGCGATTGGTCGAGACCTTGAGCAACATGGCGCCTATCCCCTTGCTGGGCATGAAGAAGCATCTCAACCGCATCGCGCGGGGCACGCTCGATGTGGCCGACCTGCAGCGAGACATCGGCCGCTCGATGGCTTCAGCGGACCTGCTCGAAGGGCAGCGCGCCTGGGCCGAAAAGAGAAAGCCGGACTTTGCCGGGCGCTGACGCTGCGCAGCCGGTTCCTAGCTGACCTGTGTTGCCGAACTGGTGCAAACTTGCGCCATTCCAGGCTTTGCATCCGACCTTGACCAGCATGTTCACCCGCAGACAAGTCATCCGCACCGGCGTGCTTGCAGGGCCTTTGGCGCTGCTGGGCGCTGCACAGGCGCAAACCGACAGCCCCATGAGTCCGCAGGAGCGGGCGCTGCACGCGCTGAACCGACTCGGCTACGGGCCGCGACCTGGGGATGTCCAAGCCATTGACAAACTCGGTGCCGAGGCCTGGCTGCAGCAGTTCTTGGCCCAGCAGATGGCGCCGGCGGTGCTGCCCGAGTCGCTCGGCACCCGCTTGCAAGCCCTGCCGACCACGCAGCTCAGCCAGGCCGGGTTGATCGCTCGCTACCGCGCTGCCACATCCGCGGGTCTGGCAGCGCGGCGCGATGTCGGTTCGATGAGCGATGCCGAGACCGCTGCGTTGTTGACCAAGGCCCGCCGCGAGCTGGTGCGACCCGTGCTGCTGGAGGCTGCGTCGCAGCGCTTGTTTCTTGCGCTGGAAAGCCCGGCGCAGCTCGAGGAGGTGCTGGTCGAGTTCTGGTTCAACCACTTCAACGTCTTTGCCGGCAAGGGGCAGGTGGCGGTGCTGGTGGGTGACTACGAGCGTCAGGCCATCCGGCCGCATGTGCTGGGCAAATTTCGCGACATGTTGGGTGCCAGCGCCAAGCACCCGGCGATGCTGGTCTATCTGGACAATGTGCAGAGCGTTGCGCCGGGCTACAAGCCGCCCGGCTTGATCGCCCAGTTCAACCCCAACGCGGTGCGCCCGGCCGGCCTCAACGAGAACTACGCCCGCGAACTGATGGAACTGCACACGCTGGGTGTTGACGCTGGCTACACGCAGCGCGACGTCACCGAGCTGGCACGCATGCTGACGGGTTGGACCATCAACTACCGCGCGGCGCGCGGCGGCAGATCGGGCGATTTGTTCGAATTTGACCCGGGCCGCCACGACAACGGCGCCAAGCATTGGTTGGGGCGCGAGGTGCCGGCCAGCGGACAGGACGAGGGCGAGCGCGCGCTCGACCTGCTCGCCACGCATCCTGCAACCGCCAAGCACATCGGCTTCAAACTGGCGCAAGCCTTCGTGGCTGACCAGCCGCCGCCGGCCCTGGTGCAGCGCCTGGCCGAGCGGTTCACAGCCACCGGCGGCGACCTCAAGGCCGTGATGCAGGCGCTGATCGCATCGGATGAATTTTGGCGTCGCGAGGCCTTTGGCGCCAAGTTCAAGACGCCTTACCAATACCTGGTCAGCACGCTGCGTGCGCTCGATGTGACCGAAGTCCCGGAAGTGCAGCCCCTGCTGCAGGTGTTGGCCCAGTCCGGCATGCCGCTGTACGGTGCGCAGACGCCTGACGGTTACAAGAACACCGCAGCGGCCTGGATGAACCCAGAGGCACTGGCGCAACGCCTGCAGTTCGCCAGCAAGCTCGCGGACCGCCGCTGGCGACGCAACGTGCCCTCCGACGCGGCTGGACTGCTGGCCACCCTGGGCGGATTGTGGCGTGCCAGCACACGCCAAAGCGTGGCGGGCGAGCCCGCCAATCTGCAGGCGGCACTGCTGCTTGGCAGCCCGGAATTCATGCACCACTAGGCCTCGCATGCAGCGTCGACATTTCATACAGCAGGCCGGTGCGGTGGCGAGCTGGACCTGGGCCAGCGGCCATGCTGCCGGCGTTGACGGATCGGTGCGGCGCAAACTCATCGTGATCATGCTGCGCGGCGCGGTCGATGGACTCAGTGTTGTCGTCCCCTGCGCGGAACCCGCCTACGCGCAGTCGCGCAGCACGATAGCGCTGCCGATGCCGGGCTTCGAAGACGGCGTTCTCAAGCTTGACAGCCGCTTCGGTCTGCATCCCGCGCTCGCGCGTCTCAAACCTTGGTGGGACCAGGGCGCGATGGCTTTCGTCCATGCCAGCGGTTCGCCCGACAACACGCGATCGCACTTCGACGCGCAGGACTATCTGGAAAGCGGCACACCAGGCCACAAGAACACCCAGGACGGTTGGATGAACCGCCTGCTGGGCGTGCTGCCCGGCCCGGCATCGCCGACCCGAGCGGTCAGCATGGGCACAACGCCGCCGCGCATCTTTGCCGGTGCGGCCCCGGTGGCGACATTGGGCCTGGGGCCGCGGTCGCTCGAAGCCAAGTCCATCGACGACCCCCGGATGCAGGCGGCGCTGGAAAAGCTCTACGCCAAGGACATCCAGCTGGCCCGAACCTACAAGGCCACCAGCGAAGGCCGCAGCGAGATGAGCCGCAGCATGGCCGGTGACGAAGCCCAGCGCATGGACCCCAGTGCCGACAACGGCGCGGCCTCGGCGATCGGCTTCGCCGCCGATGCCCGGCGGCTGGGACTGCTGCTGCGCAAGGACCCGCACACGCAGCTAGCATTCACCTCGGTCGGTGGTTGGGACACCCATGCCAACCAGGGCGGCGCGAAAGGAACTTTGGCGAACCGGTTGGCCACCCTTGGCGCGGGCTTGGACGCCTTGGCGCAAGGCCTGGGCGACAGCCTCAGGGACACGGTCATCGTCGTGCTCAGCGAGTTCGGCCGCACGCTGCGCCAGAACGGCACCGGCGGCACCGACCACGGGCGTGGCAACGTGATCTGGTTGATCGGCGGCCCGGTGGCTGGCGGTCAAGTGCTGGGCGAATGGCCGGGGCTGGATACTGCCGCGCTGGTCGATGGCCGCGATCTGGCGGTGACCACCGACTTCCGCGCGGTCCTGCGTCCGCTGCTGCGTCAGCATCTTGGCCTCGGCGAGGCGGCCCTGGAACAGGTATTCCCCGGTTTCAGCGGCGCGCTTGCCGGCCAGTTGTTGCGCAGCGCCTGAGCGTCGCAGCTGGCGCTGGCGCGACCATCGCTGCTGATGCGTTCAGCCCGCCGGCCAGATCACCTGCCGCCCCAAGGCTTCCCAGCCCGGGTATTGCGATGAATACAGGTCCTCGATGCGGTTGCGTTTGACCTTGAAGGTCGGCGTGATCAGGTCGTTGTCAACCGTCCAGGCCTTGGTCACCACCACCAGGCAACTCAGGCGCTCGTGCGGATCGAGGGTCTCGTTGACGCTGTGCAGATGCTGGGTCAACGAGAGGTCCAGCGCGCTGCGCGCCGCCGGATCATTGGCGCGCTCGGCGGCTTCCGCGTTGAGCATCACGATGCCCAGAGGCTGACCCAGGTTGGGGCCGGTCACCACGCAGGCCTCGATCGCCTCGTGCATCACCAGCTTGTCTTCGATCGGCGCCGGCGCCACATACTTGCCTTTGCTGGTCTTGAACAAGTCCTTGACGCGGCCGGTGATGCTGAGAAGACCTTGTGCGTCGACCTGCCCCTTGTCACCGGTGTGCAGCCAGCCGTCGCTGGTCAAGGTCTCGCGCGTCAACTCCGGCGCCTTGTAATAACCCAGCATCAGCGAAGGACTGCGCATCTGGATCTCACCGGTCTCGGGGTCGATGCGGGTGTCGACCCCTTCATAGCCCGGGCCCACCGTGCCCTCCTGGTTCAGGCCCGGCACCGTCAGGTGCGAGACGGCCAGGTTCTCGGTCAGGCCGTAGCCCTCGTTGATCGGCAAGCCTAGCCTGCGGAACCAGGCCAGCAAGGCCGCCGGCATCGGTGCCGCGCCACCGGCGGCGATTCGGCAGCGGTCCAGACCCAGCGCCTTGAGCACTTTGCGGCGCACCAAGCCGCCGACGATCGGTATCGACAACAGCCGGTCCAGCGTTGCCGGCGCCATCTTGTGGTGCACACCGTGCTGGAACTTCACCCACAGCCTTGGCACTGAGAAGAAGATGGTTGGGCTGGCGCGCTGCACATCGGCGGTGAAAGTGTCGAGTGACTCTGCAAAGTACAGCCGCATCCCAGTGCGCAGCCAGCCGTGCTCGACCAGTACCCGTTCGACCACATGGGCCAGCGGCAGGTACGACAACATCCGGTCGTCGGATGTCATCGGGATGCGTTTGATGCCGGCGTCCAAAGCCCAGGCGAAATTGCCGAAGCTGTGCATCACACCCTTGGGCATGCCCGTGGTGCCGGAGGTGTAGATCACCGTGGCGAGTTCTTCAGCGGCACGCACCGGGACGCCTTGCAACGGCGATGTGCGCTCGCAGATGGCGTTCCAACCTTCGTAGCGCTGCACGACGTCTGGCGGCGACAAGGGATAGCTGATGCAGTGCATCCTCGCCGGCATGCCGGCTTTCATGTTCTCCCAGCCGTCGAGCTTGCCCAGAAAACAGGCCGCAGCGTCGCTGTGGGTCAGGATCTGGCCGATGCTGGCCGGTGCGAGCGTCGGGTACAAGGGCACCGACACGCAGTCGGCCATCCAGATGGCGAGGTCGCTCATCAGCCACCAAGCGCAGTTCTTCGACAGGATGGCCACTTTGGACCCTGGCGCGAGACCCAAGGTCTTGATGTGGGCTGCCATGCGGCGCACCTGGTCGCCGACCTGAGCCCAGGTCAGGTCCTGCACCGTGCCGCCGCCCATCGGTTGGGTCAACGCGACGCGAGCGGGGGTGGACTTTTCCCAGTGGTACAGGCGTTGCAAGGCCAGCATTCCAGACGGTATGTTGTGCACGATCAGGCTCCCCTTCAAGGCATGGCAATGGACACCATTGGCATCAGCATAAACACCTGGGTGGCCCGGTCGATGCTGACCGTCAACGTCGGTCAGACCCCTGGGCCGCAGTTCTCGCCTCGATTGCTCTGGGTCAAACCGTCCGGCGCTAGCACCGATGCCTTGGCATCCGTCTCTTGTGAGCCGCTGCCAGAACCGCGCTGCTTGTGCGCCAAGAAGAGAATATGGAATAATATGCGTTAAGCATTTAAATGTATCAATGATGGGGCGCACCGATGCCGGCGGCAAGCCGGTCGGCGGCGGGGACTTGGTGGAGAATCTGGTGACCGAATCGGTGCAAGAGTCTGTCGTTCTTCGCGTGATGCCTGCCGATACCCGAGGCGTCTTGCTGCATCGGCTGGCGCCCGGTTTTCACGCGCTGTGCCATGCCCAGCACGGTTTCGAGCTCGGACTGATCTGTTCCGAGGGCCGCGAGCTGTGGTTCGTGCAAGACAGACTCAAGCGTCTGATCATCGGCACCACGGTTCGCACGGTTTTGCAAAAGCGTCGAACCGCACAAATCGCAAGTTATCCCAAGATCAAAGTCGGTCTGGGCGAGGAAATGACCAACAACGGCGTGCCATATCCTTCAGGTGTCCGGCCTGTCGTGGACGCATCAGTTGCCCCGGTGCCTTCGGACCTCAGCGCTGGTCCATCGACAGTCGACGCTGCATTGAATTCGCGGCCTGAAGTCAAAGTCGTGGTCAAGAAGCGCCGCCACTTCACCTTGCCCGCCGATCGTGCGGCGCACAGTTCGACGCCGACCGATGCTGCTTGATTCGATGCCAGGTGGGCGCTTGCTCTATACCGATGGCGAGTTGTCGGTCTTTGAGCGCTGGGTGCTGGTCGAAGGCAAAGGTGTCGTGCTCATCAACGCGCGCACCCAGGCCCGGTTGGTCCAGTCGCGCGGTCCGGCGCTGTGGTTTTACGCTGGATGGCTGGCGTCGCTGATCGGTCTGGGCTGCGCAACGCTGGGGCCATCGGGTTTTGCCTGGGTCGGCGCAGGCGTTGCGCTGATGGGGCTCGGGGCTTACGGGGTCCAGAAATACCACGCCCGCTGTCTGCGGTCTTTGGTGATCGATGCCGATGGCCGCACGCTCGAACTCGCCAGCCGGTCGCCTGCGCTCGACAGCGACGCCGACCAACTGCACGAGGCCCAGCTGGCCGTGATGCAAGCCGCCGAGTTGCAAGGTCGCGCCGAGCGACAGGACGAAGCTTCGAGCATGGCGCTGAGCGGGCCTGGTTTGGTCATCGATTCGGGCCGGACCGTCAGCTGAGCTACAGCGCGATCGCGCGCTATCCTGGTCAGCGCATGCGCCGAGGGCGGCCTGCGTCTTCAGTGGGCCGGCACTGCCGCGCGGTGCCAACACAGGGCGTCCTGGTGCTGCGGCTCCATCAGCGTGCGCAGCGAAGGCAGCGCCTGGTCGAACGCGCGCACCACACCGGGGTCGAATTGCTGGCCTTCGTCAGCATGGATCACGGCCGCGGCCGAATCAGCCGACAACGCGGACCGGTTGGGCGCGCGCCAGCCGGTCATCTGCTCGAACATGTCGGCCAGCGCGACGATCCGGCCCGACAGCGGAATCGCTTCGCCCCTCAGGCCATTTGGCGCGCCGCTGCCGTCCCAATGTTCCAGGCTAGACAGCGCGATCTCGGCGGCCAGTTGCAGCACAGGCGATCGAGAGTTGCTCAGCACCTGATGGCCAGCGCTGGTGCGCCCGTCGAGTTGGCGACGGCCCTCAGTTGTGACCGGGGCGCTGCGCGCGAGCACCTCGCTGGGCACCGACCAGTTGCCGATGTCGTGCAAGGGCGCGGCGCGTGCCAGCAGCGCTTGCTCCCGCTCGTTCAGTCCGTAGCAAGCACCGATACGTGCGGCGAATGCGCCGATGCGCCGCATCGATGCTGCCGGGCGGTCAGCGCGGATGGCCGCGAGACGCTCGAGCATCATGACGACCGCTTCGTCCGGGTCGGTTGCCGGGTCTGGCTGGCGCTGCGCCTCGTTCGCCTGCGAGGTCCTGGGCATGGAGGGATGCCGGTCGTTCATGCGCAACAGGTTCAAGACCTTGAGCTTGACCTCCTCCGGCGAAAACGGCTTGCTGATCACATCGATCGCCCCTGCCCGCAGCGCGACCAGGCGCATGCTTTCGACCGCCCAGCCCGAAATCATCGCCACCGGCACCCGCTGTGTGGCCTGGTGGCGATGCAGTTCGCCCAGGAACTCGATGCCGTCCAGGTCGGGCATGTTGTAGTCGAGCAAGATCAGGTCCGGAGGCGTCGCTAGACACCAACTCAAGGCCTGGCGCGAATCGGTGAAGGCGTGCGAGCCGACGATACCGACCTGGTCAAGCATGCGCTTGAGCTGGGCGGCAACAACCGTGTTGTCATCAACGATGCAGACAGTCATGGGATGCTTTGGCAGAAGAAGTCGTAATAAACAGATTCAATGCTATACGCAATTTGCCTTCAATGGCATCCTGCAGGGGGTGACGGTGCTGTGGGTTTTGTCACGATTTGTAGCAGTACGGCGGGGTGATGGCGTCGATCTTGGCCGCCCGACGGCTGTGGATGCCGGGCTGCCTCGGGTGCAATGGCCTGAAAGAGCCTGGCCTCGCCGACTGGCCCAGCAGGTGTCGCCAAGGCAGTTGACGGGCCTTGAGCAAGGGTATGTCTGGTGATAAAATAGTCAAATTACTTTAAAAGATAATCAGTGTTGATTGTGAGATTTCCACTGCTGCCTGACCCTGTTACCGGGTCTCTTTGCGCTGCCAGTCGAGGCTGGCCGATGGATTGCCACGAGCACCTGCTGAGCCCGGGTTCGGGCTTGGCGGGCAGCTTGAAGTCCGCGATCGAGCGCGTCGGTGCTGCGCAACAAGACAATGTGACCCTGATCGGCGTCGGGCTGGCAGGCACCTGGTTGCTCGGTCTCAGCGCGCTTGGCGCGTTGGCCTCAGGCATGAGGCTGCTGGCCTTGTTTCCCTACCTCGGCGTCGATCCCACACCCTACGGCGCACAGCGCTCGACATCGAACTGGTGCGATCGCTGGCTGTTCATGGCTCGGTTGCCGCTGCTGCGGCGCGTCATGGCCCATGCGGCGGTCACGCCCAGCACGCGCGGACTCGAGGGTGTCTATCAGCCCAGCACAATGTCTTGGGCCCACGCCGGCGCAGTCATGGACAAGTCCGATTTTGTCAGCCTGATCGTTCCGGCCAGTTCGGGTGTCACTGTGGTGCTCAACAGCGCTTCGCCCGATTTGGTGGTCGAGCGCTCACAAGTGGTGTTTGCCGCACTCAATGACGGGATTGCGCTGGCATTCGCCGACCCGGGCTCCAGCGAACTGGCCCAGCAGGTGGTGGCGTGGGCGCAGGGCGGGGCATTCGGTGACGTGGGAGTGGCTAGCAATGCTTGAGCCATCTGTGGTACCCGCGCTCAACCCCGGCTACAAGGTCGTGATCGCACTGGCATGCTTGGCGCTGCTGGTGATTGCTTTTGGCGTCTGGGCGCTGGTGTCGGAGCGGCGTCGCACCCGCGGCCGCTCAACGTCGCCCCGGGTCGAGCCGGTGGTGGCGGCAGCACCGCCGCCCGTCGCCGACGCTTCGGTCGACGCGCTGCAGCAATCGCTGTCGAGCCTGGAGCGTTTCGACGCGCTGCAGAGCGATCTGCGCAATCGACTCGCGCGCGCCAACACCGAGATGGAAGCCGAGCGCGGCAATGTCGGCTCGGCGGTGCAGTTGATGCGCAGGGCGGCACTGGAGATGCGCCTGCCCGACACCGTGTTCGAGATCTACGAGAGCCTGCGCCTGTTGCCTCGCAAATCGGTCGAGGCCCAGCAGGTCGACCGCGATTGGCATCGCCAGGCGCGCATCGAGCCTGGGCGGGTCGTCGTGATCGACGAAGCGACGCGCGAGTGCATCGTCGACTTCACGGCTTCGGGGCGTCACTTCCGTGTCACCGGCCGCAGCTACGAGTTGTCGCGATCGAATTTCGACGAGCTGACCTTGTTCGACGGCCGCGACCTCGCGGTGCTGATGGTCCGCGTCAAACTGGAGCCAGACCGCTTGCGGGTGATCGAGGCCACCGTGACAAGTTACCGGCCTTCGCCCTGGGTGGCGGTGTTGGTCGAATCGCGTGCGCTGATGGACGAGCGGCGCGAAAAACTATTGCTCAAGTCACGCTTTCGTGATGTCGAGAAAATGCGTGCCGATTTCGGCATGGATGTCAAATTGCCCGGTTGGGGTCCTGCACAATGATTTTGAAATTACTGAACCGCTTGCGACCTGGGGTGGCTGCCAAGGCTGCACAGCTTGCTGCTGCCGCCGATGTGGCTGCGGTTTCTGTGGTGCCGGCACCGGCTGCCGGCGAATCTCCGGTGCGCCAACACCAGCGCATGAATGCGTTGCTCGACGATTTCCGCCGGCGCATTCGCCGGCAGGAACCTGCAGCGTCCAAGGCTGCAGCCAAGCCGGAGGCGCCGGCGTTGGCATCAGCATCGGCACCTGGTCAAGCTCGTGCGTTGCCCGCGCTGCGCGGCGTCGAGCAGTGGCTTGGGGTGGCGTCACGCGCGGCCAGTGCGCTGGTGGTGCTCTGGGTCATGTTCTCGGCCTGGGGCATCGTGTCAGCCAGCCGTGCTCTGGAGAGCCATGTCTTCGCTGTGCCCAAGCTGGGGCAGTTCCCGGTCCTCGGGCGCACCAAGCTGCTGGCCGCGAACCGGCTCAGCCCTGATCTGCAGCGCATGCTCACGCCCAATGAAGACCGGTTGATGCGGGCGGTGCAAAACATCGCGACCTTCGAGAATGCCCGCGCCGAGCAGACGCTGCGCGCCACTCGCTCGGTGGTGCAGGCGGTGGTCGAAGGCTCAGCCGCCCACCTCGCCAAGGTCGAGCCCGGTGATATCGTCAAACAAGTCAATTCCAAGGAAGCCGGTTTTGTCTGGGATGTCTACAAGATCAGCACCGACCGGCCTTTGCGCCTGCTCGAGCTCACCTTGCAGCGTGGTAGCGAAACCTTGACGGCCAGTCTGGGGCTGAAGGAGGGCGATCGATTCGACCTGTCCAACCTCGGCCTGTTGTTTCCAGTGCCAGACACGATCCGTTTCATCGGTTTGACCGATGCCGAGCGCATCACCGAGCAGCTGCGCAGCGGCTATGTCGAACAGATGCCGCCCGAATGGCAGCTCGCCTATGTTGAGGGATTGCTGGGCGTCAGCAACGAGCTTGTCGCCAACCTCTCGACCCTGAATGCGGCGGCCTACAGTGCCAGCAACTACCTGCGCAGCGAAGAGCTGCTGGGCTGGTACCACCAGGGCTTCAACAAGGCTTTGGGCGAATACCGCAATGGTGTCGAGCGACGGCGCGTGCGTCAGACCCAGGCCTTGTTGCAACTAGGCTGGAGCGTGCTGGCCGGGGGGCTGATGCTGTTGCTGGCCCTGGGGCAGTCTGCTCGCACACGGTGGGCGCTGTGATGGCGGGCCAGCGCGTGCTGAGGGTGCGCATAGGCCAGGCGCTGCTGGACTTGCCGGCGGCCTCGGTGGTGCGAATCGGCCGGCTCGCCCGCGCGGGCTGGAGCGGCCTGGACGCCCAGGGCGGCGCGCTGCAACTCGTCGCCACCGACCACGGCCCCATGATCGCGCTGTCGGCGCCTTTGTTGCTCAAGACCGACGCGGTGTCCCCGCAGCCAGGCTGGGGCGTGGTGCTGACCGATGGGGCCGAGCCCTTGCTCGCTGTGGCCGTGTGTGAGGTGCTGGGCTTGATGAGCGCTGATGCGGCCTCGTCCGGCGGCATCAGCCTGCCGGTCGAGCGGCGCCCGCCCGCTGTGGCGCATTGAACGACAAGCCAGTCCTCTCAAGATTGCCCCTGATGACCTTCAAGCCGCTGAACCTTCGCTCGACCCTGCACGACCTGGGTCTGTGTGCACTGGCATTTGTCGTCCTGCTGCTGGCCTTGCTGCTCAGCGAGGTACGTCATGCTCGCCAGCAAGTCATTGCCGAGCTCAAGCTTTTGAGCCAGACCACGCGCAACCAACTCGACCGTCCCAGCCTGCTGGACGCGGCCCATTACGCGCGGCTTACCGCGCTGGGGCAGGGCATAGACCTGCTCGCTCGACGGCTCGATAGCCAGTGGGTGATCGGCGCCGGCGGGGTCGACAGCAAGACACTGGACCGGGTATCGCTGGCGCTGCAGTCGCTGTCCGCTCAGCGCAAGGCCTTTGCCGACCTGGCACAGTTGATGGAGCAGTTGGCGCATGAGACCGTCGCCGGTGACCGGCCGCTGCCGGGGTCGCAGTCCTTGTGCGGTGAAGACGTCAGCGTCGTCGACATGCCTCGCTTGCGCGGCATCCTGGGTGACCGCCTGGTCCGCGCCAACGCGGGCGAGTCAGGCCGCGCGCTGGGACTTGGGCGCGGTGCGAGCGCGCAGCGCCTGCAAGAAGCGCTGGCACTGGTCGACCAGTTCATGGGTCTGCGTCGCGACGCGCTGGCCTTGCTCGAAGAGTCTGCCGCACCGGCCACCGCTGGCGCGCCCGACGTTCTCATCAACGGCCTGGCCGTGTTGGCGCTGCTGCTGGCGCTGGCCGCAGGCGCGCAGCGGATCCTGCGCCCTGGTTCGGCGTCGGCTCAGCCGGTGCCAGAGGCTGCGCCGCCAGCGCCTCCGGCCGTGGTGGCGCTGACGGCGGCAGATGCGCCAGAGCCGACGGATCTGCCGCCGGCCGTGCTGCCTGAGCCGCCGACCGAAGCGCCGCTGCGCGCAGCCGAGGCCTGGCCGGCGCCCGCGTCGGGTGTGCTCATCGACGAGGAGCGCTGGCACGACTTGCGCGAAGCGGTTGACATCGTTTGCGAGACCGGTGTTTCGCTCGAGCGACTGGCGCGTTCGCTGGTTGACGGCACAGGTCAATCGTCGCAGCAGGCCGAGGGCGAATTGGTCATCGACTTGCTGCAGTTGGCAGACTTGCTGCAGCGCGCCCGCGAAGGCACGGTCAACCTGGCGCTGTCGCGGCTCGCCGGCGACGCCGATGCGGCGCAGGTCGAGGCCCTGGAGCGGCTGGACGGTTTGCTGCTGACCACTGTCGCAGCGCTGGCCAAGCTCGAGGACTTGCGCGATCAGCGCGAGACCCTGGCCGAGCCACGGTCGGTGGTACCCAGGCGCGATTTGGTGCGCTTGCAGTCTGATCTGCAGCATCTGGTCAGCCAGCTTGGCGTCCTGCAAGATGACGTCAGTGCAGCCGTTGAGCACCGTGGCGCTGCGTCGATTTGAGGATTTCAGCGTGCTGTCCGAACTGTTCCTGATCGACGCCGAGCAGCTCAACGGCGAGTTGCAGCGCTTCACGCAACGCGAGCGTGGTGCCACGCCCGCGTCCGCGGCCAGCGCGGCCGATGCCTTGGCCGACTTGCTGCGCACGCTCGAGCTGGTGGCCTACGCCAGCTGCGCCCGCGCGCTGGCGCGCTGGCTCGACCAGGTGCAAACGCCCGTGCAGATCGGCGAGCGCCGCGAGCTCACCAACGAGCTCACCGGCCGGCTCAGCGAGGTGATCCTGAGCCTGCGAAGCGACAAGCCCACAGCCGACGACAAGCTGTTCGCGACGGACTGGCTGGGTCGACTCGCCCCGGCAAAGCCCTTGGCACCCATCGCGCCGGCCGTGCCAATCTCACCGGCCGCGCAGGCGGATCTACCGAGCGCGCTGCCGTCGGCGAAGTTGCCAGCCAACGTGCCTGTCGATGCGCTGGCCGCCACAGCGCAACATGCCGTGGCCGCAGACGCCGACCGCGCAGCGGCAGATCAACGTTCGACAGCGCTGGCCCAGGCCCGCAGCCTGCATGAAGGCCTGGCCCAGACGCCGGCATCGTCGCGTGCTGGCATCGAGCGGGTGATCGCTGGTCTGGTGGCCCAGGCGCGGGTGGGCTGCGAACAACTTGGCGGGATAGCGCTGCCCGCTGCGCTGTTGGCTGCACCCGAGGCCTTGGCGGCGTTGGCGGCGGCTTTGGCGGCGTTGCCTGCTGAGCATTCGCTGCGTGCGACGGCCGCAGCAGCCGTGATCTCGGTCGAGATCGAGCGCTGCCAGCCCTCGGCCTATGCCTTGGCCGCGGTCGGCCAGATCATCGGTCAGTGCGGTGGGCGGGTCGATGTGCTGCCCGATGGGCTGCGCCTGACGGTGCCGCGCGACCCGCGGCGGCCCATGGTCGTCGTGCTGCGCAGCGTGCAGGGCTGGTTCGCCTTGCACAGCTTGCAATTTGAAGGCCTGGTCGGAACGGATAGTGTTGCCAGCGACAACAAGGCCGGTCTTGCGTCCACCCAGCCTGCGCCACATTCGCCCACACCGTCGACGGGTCGGATCTCCCGCCCCGCCGCAGCGGCCAGGCGCCGTGCCAGTTTGCGCATCGGTGCCGACAGCCTGCAGCTCGATTTGAACATTACCGATGCGGCCCCCGAGCCCTCGGCCGCGGTCTGGCGCTACGAACTGCCGGCCTCAGCCCTGTGGCCGATGCCAGCGCAATGGCAGGCGATGGTCAGCGACAGCGGTGGCCGCTTGATGCCTTTGCTGCTGCCGGTCGAGCTCAAGCCGATGCCGGCTGTGGATGCACTGCCTGCGCCAGCTGTGGATGCACTGCCTGCGCCAGTTGTGGATGCGCTGCCTGCGCCGACTGAGGACGTTCCTGCATTGCCGCTGGCCGCACCCAAGCGAAAGCCCAGACGGCGCGCGGCGGCGGCGCCGGTCGATCCAGCCCAGCAGGCCGAGCCGACATGAGCGGCTGGCCACCGACCCGCGCCGCTGTGTTGGCTTGCATGGCTTGGTTGTTCACACCGGCCGCCGTCGCTCAAACCGAAGTCAAGTCGGCAGTTTGGCGCCAGGTGATCGAACAATATGTCGAGCGCCAGAACCTCAGCGCAGGGCTGCGCACATCGGTCGAAGTCGCAGCCGATGAGCCCGGGCCGCCGGCCTGCCAGCGATCGCCCCGAATGGCCGACAGCAGCCGCACGCGATGGCTCGGGCCCTTGACCATCGTCCTCCAATGCGACCAACCTGCCTGGCGCTGGTCGGTCAATGTGCGGGTGCGCGGCATGGCACAGGTGGTGCAGGCCGGCCGATCGCTGCCCAACGGGCAGTTGCTGCGCACCGAAGACTTGCGATTGGTCGACGCCGACATCGCCACCGAGCCCCTCGGTGTGCTCACCGACCTGGCACAGGCCTTGGGTCGAGAGACAGCGCGGCCGATCAAGGAAGGCGCCAGCTTGGTGTTAAACGCTTTGCGGCAGGCGACCGTCATCAAAGTAGGCGATCGCGTGACGGTCCGCTTGATAGGTCAGGCCTTCCAAGTTTCTGCAGAAGGCGTGGCCCAGCAAGCGGGCGGCGTTGGCGATACGATACGGGTCAAAATGCCCGACGGTAAACTGGTCGCAGCGAGTGTGGTTCGCGCAGGTCATGTGGACGTGAAACTTTGAACGGTGGTAGATCATGAGCATCAAGCAACTGGCGGGTGGGCCACCCGCAGCACCTCGCCCGGATCGTCCAGCAGTCTCTGTCAAGGCTGAGGCGGCGCCTGCTGCGCATGCTGTGGCGCTGCCTGCGGTCAGCGTCAAGGTCTCGGATGTCGCTGCTGGCACCCTCGTGGCTGCACTGGCCGAAACGCCGTTCACTGACCGCGAACTGCTCAACACACTCAAGCAGCGCATCCAGTCCGGCGACTTCAAGATCGACTACGCCAGCCTGGCGCAATCGCTGGTCGACGACGCTGTTCAGGCGATCGGCTCGCGCCGTGGCGCGCCCCGCTAAGCCTTGCGCATGAGCTTGCCAGTGGATGCAATCGCCGAGTTGCTGGCCTCTTTGGGCGGTGCACTGGCGCGTCAGCGCAGTGTGCTCGAGCAAGGTCAACTCGACCAACTCGCTTCGCTCAACACCGAGCTTGAAGGTTGCTACGCACGCATCGCCGATTTCCCTGGCGGCCAGCCAGCCCTGCTGGAACTGGTGGCTGGCGAGTCCGAATCGCGCCGCTCTGCACTGCGCAGCTTGCTGCTGCAACTCGACACCGACAACCGAGTCAACGGCGAACTCATACGCATCACGATGCACCGGGTCGCGGCGATCCAGGCTTTCCAGGCGGCTGGGTCTGATGCCGGCACCTATGGTCCTGGCAGCCGGCCCGACGTCGGTTCGCGCTTGTCGCGTCACGCCTGAGCGCTTGCCGCATCACGCCTGAGCGCTCGCGGCTCAGCGATTGGCGACCGCAGCGCCCGCTTCTTGCAACCAGCCTCTGAGCCGCAGCATCGCTTGCGAGTGCAACTGGCTGATCCGCCCAGCGGTCAAGTCCATCACGAACGCGATCTCGCGGTAGCTCAGGTGCTCGGTGTAGTGCAGCGCTAGCACTTGTTGCTCCTTGGTCGGTAACTGCGCGAGCAGCGGTTGCAAGCGCTGCATGGTCTCGCGCAGTGCGGCCTGCTCCAGCGGGTCGCTGCGCTCGTCGCTGGCCGGCTCACTGGCCTCGGGCAGTTCGTCCATCACCGAGATCGACACGGCGCTCTCCAGCAAGGCGCGGTAGCCGTCCACGCCGAGTCCTAGCGCTGCGGCCACCTCTGCGTCATCGGGCAAACGTCCCAACTGGTGCTCCAGCGCGGTCACCGCCTCCTGGGCTGCGCGCAGCTTGTCGCGCTGGTGTCGTGGCAGCAAGTCGTTGCCGCGCAACCAGTCGTAGATCGCGCCGCGGATTCGAAGCCTGGCATAGACACCGAACGGTGCGCCACTGACTTGCGGCTGCCAGCGCTGGGCTGCGTCAAGCAAGCCCAGCATGCCCTCCTGGACCAGGTCATCGAGCTCGATCGAAGCCGGCAGCCGCGAGCCGATCTGCGACGCAATGCGGCGCACCAGCGGCGCGTTCTCTCGCACCACCTCGTCGAGGCTGCCGGCGGCATAAGCCACCGCGCCGCGTGGTCGCAGCGTCGCCATCGTTGTCAGACCCTGGCGGTGATGCGCCCTGCAAGCATCCGGTACAGCGAGGTCGGCAGCGCAATGCCGTCGCTGGCGTCGTCGCCGAAGGCACTGGCATTGGCAGATCGCACCCAGCCCAGCCATTCCAGAGGCTGCTCGAGCAGTTGCTGTGATGCCAGCGCCAAGCGTTCGTAGGCCTGGCGACCGGCTTGCGCGTCGGCGCCACCCACCAGCAGCACGGGTACCGGGTCGCCACCGACCGAGACCGACAGCTCGCGCACATGGGCCAGCGCGCGTGTCAAGGATGCGTCATCAGGCGCGGCCACGACGATGCGCTGCACGTTGTCGCCGTAGCAGCTCATCGTGCTGCCAAAGGGCTCGCAGGTCGAGACCACGACGAACTCGAAGTCAAGGTCGGTGCGTTGCAGCATGTTCACCAGCGAAGGCCCGCGGGCGCGCTTGCTGTCGACCGCGCCGCGCACCTTCACGCCGGCGGCGAACCACAGGTTCTCGGCCACCTTGCGCAGCACCCGGTTCAGCGCCACCGTGCCGCTGAAGACCTGGCCCAGGTCGTAGCGCACCGGGAAGGCGAATCCCTTGAGCGTCTGGCGCTCGAACAGCGGCACCTCGTCGACCAGCAGCGTGAGGTGTCCGCCGCGCCGCAACGCGTGCGCTGTTCCCAGGCCCAGCGTCACGGTCGCATCTGGTGTCAGCGCGCTCGCGACGCAGTAAACCACCGGACCGCCATCGCCGAAAATCGCCCGCAGTCCGTCGGCCTGGTTGCGGCCCAGCGACCGGGCATCTGGCGAGGCCTCTTCGAGAACGGCCGCGGCGGGCTCGGTCAGGGTCGAATCAATTTGTTCGCTCATGCGGTCCTGGACTCGGAGGTCCAGCCAGAGATGTCGTCGGCGATCATCGCCGGGATATGGGCAGCGTCGGTGCTGCTGTCGTCGCGGCCGCGCGGGTTGACCGTGCGGTGCGCGATGTAGGCTGCGTCGGCCGCGAACAGGTCTTCGGGAACGCGCTGTCCGTTGGACAGGAACAGCAGCGGTAGTTGGTGCCTCAGCACACAGTCGACGGACGGCGCCAAGCTCATGCCTTCGTCGATCTTGGTCAGGATCGCCGAATGGATGCCCTGGCCGCCGAGCGCGTTCTGGTGCGACTCAACCACGTCGTCTAGCGTGCGGGTCGAGGTGGTCGCACTCATCACCAGCACCCGGTGTACCGCACCGTAGCCTTGGCGGATCATCTCCAACTGCTCGACCATCATCGTGTCGCGCTGTCCCACACCGGCGGTGTCGAGCAACACGATCTTGCGCGACGACAGGTCGGCCACCTTGCTTTCCAGGTCATCGCTGTCGCGCAGCGAGACCACCGGCAGGTTCAGGATTCGTGCGAACACCCGCAGTTGCTCCTGGGCGCCGATCCGGTAGGTGTCAGTGGTCAACAGCGCCACCTGGCGTCGACCGTAGCGCAACACGCAGCGCGCTGCGATCTTGGCCAATGTCGTGGTCTTGCCCACGCCAGTGGGGCCGATGAAGGCGTAAACCCCGCCGGTGTCGAACAGCGCGAACGGATCCTGGATCTGCAGATGCGATTGCACCCAACGCTGCGCGCCATCGAGCAGGCGCTCGAAATCGTTGTCCAGCGGCAACTCGGCCAGCATCTGCGAGACGATCTGCGAAGACAGCCCGGCGTTGAGCAAGCGCCTCGTCAGCAGTGCATGGCTGGGAGCGGTCTGTTGCAGCGACGTCCAAAAATTCTGCGCCAAGTGACCCGACAGCAGGCTCTTGACCTCGGCCATCTGCGAACTCAGCGCGTGCAGGCCGGGGCCGGTCGCGACCGGCGCTGCGGCAATGGCCTGAGGCGCTGGCGGCGCAGCGGGTGAAACACTTTGGATCGGTAGTTCGTCACGCGCTAGCTCGCGCCGGATTTCGCGACCATCCTGAGCCATTGCGGCCGTGGGCATTGGCTCGGCCCCTTCGGCGGACGGGCGTCGCCGTCCTTCCGCCTGGAGGCGCTCGCGCGCTTCCTCTCTCGACGGTTGTGCCAAGCTATCTCGCGACTGGGGCCAGGGTTCGACCGATCTGCGCAGCACGGGTGCGGCTTCGATCACCTCGCGTCTAGCGCGTTCGCCCAGCAAGCGCCAGGCGCGATCGCCACCTTCGGCTGCTGGCTTGACCTCGTCGCGGGCCGCTCGTGCAGCCAGCGACGATGGTGCTACCGGTGTTGTGTCAGGCGGTGTCAGCGTGACAAGTTCGGCCGCGGCGATCGCGACGATCTCGACACCGCCTTCAACTTCGGTGCTCGACAACACGACTGCGTCGCCACCGAGCTCGGCCTTGATGCGGCGCAGGGCGTCGGTGGCGTTGGCGGCAATAAATCGTTGGGCGCTCATGGTTTGGACGCTCGCTTTCTGGGTGGCCGGTGGGCCGGTGACAACAGGATTCCAGCGCGGCGGGTAGCCGCTTGGGGTTCAAGGCGGGGCATGGCGGCTATCACTGGCGTTGGCAGACGATGCGTTGGAATTCCACCTTGGCCGTGGTCGGCAGCTCTGACATCGCCAGCACCACCGCTTGAGGCCGCACCCGGCGCGCCAGCCTCGACAGGGTCAGTCGCGCGCGTTGGCCACACAGCAGCACGGGGGCCTGACCCAGGGTTTCGAGTTCGTCGATCGCCGCCGCCGACTCTTCCAGAAAGCGACGCGCCAGGTTGGGCTCGATCGCGCCGTCGGGTGCAACCGATTCCGTGCCGACCGCTTGGTCGATCAGGCGTTCGAAATCCGGGTGCACGCCGGCCACCCGGTACTCGGTGGCGTCGCCGAACACGTCCTGCACGATCTGGCGCCGCAAGGCCTGGCGCAGCGGTGCGACGATGTCGTTGGGGTGAGCGTTCTTCGCGAAATGCTCGGCGCTGACCTCGAGGATGGTGCGCAGGTCGCGCACGGTCACGCCTTCCTCGAGCAGCAGTTGCATCACCCGCTGCAACTGAGCCGGTTGCACCAGTTTCGGGATGGTTTCCTCCACCAGCTTCGGGAAGCGCGACTTGAAGTGTTCGATCAGTTCGTGCGTTTCCTGCCTGCCCAGCAGCTCATGGGCATGCTGCGAGATCAGCTGGTCGAGGTGGGTGGTGATCGCCACTGCCGGCTCGACGACGGTATAGCCCGCCGCCATCGCCGCCGAGCGCCGGTCGCGCGTGATCCAGGTCGCCGGCATGCCATAGGTCGGGTCTCGCACCGCGATGCCCTCGATGGGCTGGTGGGCGCCAGGCGGGTCGATCGCCAGCAGCCGGTCGGGCAGCACCTGCCCGCGCGCCACTTCAGCACCGTACAGCAAGAAGCGGTAGACCTCGGCCGGCAACTGCAGGTTGTCTCGGATGTGCACCGACGGGATCAGGAAGCCGACCTCACCCACGAATTTCTTGCGGATCGCGCGGATGCGCTTGATCAGGTCGCTGTTGTCGCCGGCGTCGACCAGCGAGATCAACCGATAGGGCAGTTCCAGGCACAGCGGCTCGATCACCGGCACATCGTTCCAGTCGACCTCGCCGGTGGACACCGGCTTGAGCTGCGCTGCGGCCTTTGCCAGCGTTGCGGCTGTCTGGCGCTTCATGATCAACCAGCCCAGACCGCCGAACAGCGCGGCAAAGGTCAGGAAAGCCAGGTGCGGCATGCCCGGAATCAGCCCTAGCAGTGCGAGGATGCCGGCCACCATGTAGAACGACTGGCCGCCAGCGACCAACTGCGCGCCAAGCTGCGCCGAGAAATCTTGCTCGGTGCTCACGCGCGTGACCACGATGCCGGCGGCGGTCGAGATGATCAGCGCCGGCACCTGGGCCACCAGGCCGTCGCCCACGGCCAACGTGGCGTAGATCTGCATCGCGTTGCCGAAGTCCAAGCCGTGCTGCATCGTGCCCACCGCGACGCCGCCCACCAGGTTGATGATCAGGATCAGGATGCCCACCATCGCGTCGCCGCGGACGAACTTCGACGCGCCGTCCATCGAGCCGTAGAAGTCAGCCTCTTGCCCGACCTCGGCACGGCGCTTGCGCGCTTCCTCTTCGCGGATCGCACCGGTGTTCAAGTCGGCGTCGATCGCCATTTGTTTGCCGGGCATCGCGTCCAACGCGAAGCGCGCAGCGACCTCGGCCACCCGGCCAGCGCCTTTGGTGATCACGACGAAGTTGATGATGGTCAGGATCAGGAACACGACCACGCCCACCGCGTAACTGCCGCCGATCAAGAACTCGGCAAATGCCTCGATCACATTGCCCGCCGCTGCGGTGCCGGTGTGGCCGTTGAGCAGCACCACCCGGGTCGACGCGACGTTGAGCGAGAGCCGCAGCAGCGTGGTCAGCAACAGGATCGACGGGAAGGCGACGAAGTCCTTGAAGCTTCGCATGTTCATCGCCGCGAGCAGCACGAGCATCGACACGCCGATGTTGAAAGTGAACAGCGCGTCCAGTGCCAGCGCCGGCAGCGGCAGCAGCATCATGCCCAGCACCATCAGCACCAGCAGTGGCGCTGCGGTGGAGGCCAAAGGCAGCTTCAGCTTGAGAGCGGCAAAGCGCGGCGCGGCCATGATCAGTCTGTCAGGGCCGTGAACCGGGCTGAATGTGGGCAACTCATGAAGCGGTGGAAATTCACAATAACCGTAAACTGTCTAATACCTTCAATCCTAACCGTTGCCACACCTAAATCTACACCTGTTTTGTGTCATCTGGTGTGCCCTGCGCACGGTGCGCAGCGCTGGGCGGGCTGTCAATTGGTTCGCGCCATGGTTTGTTTCGAGCGATGGCGCTATCGTCATAATTCCTGCAAGCTCCGGGCTACTTCCCTGTTCTTGCGCGTCGCTCACACGCTAGCCTGCCATGCCTGTTGATTTCCGCCCCCCGGGTTTGCCGGCAGATGCCTGGACCCTGCTGATCGAGGACGACCCGCACTTTGGCACCTGGGTCGCTGACTTGCTGACCCAAGATGGCCGGTGCGGTCCGGTGCGGGTGGCGCGAACGCTGCAAGCCGCGCGCGCTGCCTTTGCGGCCGGCCCGCCGGTGTTGGCGGTGATCGATCTGAACCTGCCTGACGGCTCGGGCGTGGTCGCGATCCGCGAACTCGCTGCGGTCACACCGGTCGCGACGATCCTGGTGCTCACCGCGATCGACGACCCGCAGGTCGCGCTGACGGCGATCCGTGCCGGCGCCCATGGCTATGTGGTCAAGAACACCTCGGCTGCCGCGTTCCTGCAGACCATCGCTGACCTGCTGCAGGGGGGCTCGCCGATCACCGCGTCGGTGGCACGGTTGCTGCTGCGTGAGTTGCAGGCACCGGTGGCCGATGCCATGCTGCCGCGGCTGGAGGCGCTGTCCGAGCGCGAGGCCGAAGTGCTTCGCTTGTTGACACGGGGCTACCGCAACAAGGAGATCGCGTGCGAGTTCGACCTCAGCCCGCACACTGTCAACGCGCATGTGCGCAGCATCTACCAGAAGCTCAGCGTCAACTCGCGCAGCGCCTTGCGCAAGCTGGTGGGCGATGCCTGAGGCTCCTCACGGTGCTGTTGCGGCGCCTGGCTCGGCCAGCAACACCGTAGGACTGGGTTTCGATGGGACGGCGCCGCCTGTGCAGCCGTTCACTGGCTGGGCCAGGTTGCTTGTCGTGTTGGCCTGGATGGCTTTGCTGGCTTCGATCTTGTTCATGTTTACCTATCCGGACTGGTCCGACGCCCAAGTCCGGGCTTCTGACGGCATGGTGTTGCGCGACGCGCAGTGGTCGCTCGACACCGAGAACGCCAGCGAGCAGTGGGTGACCTTGCCCCACCGCACACCGCCTTTTGACACCCCGACCACCAGCCGCTACCGGCTTGCCTTCAATCTGGACCAGCCCCTGCCGAGCGAGCAGCGTCTGGGTTTGTGCGTGGCGCGCTGGGCCTTGTCGGCCGACGTCTGGCTCGACGGCCAGCGGCTGGCCACCGCTTTGCAGGGTTTCAACGCCTTGCTCGAATGGAACCGCCCGCATTACCTGGCGCTGCCACCGGCGCTGGCTGCCGGGCCACATGTGCTGGAATTTCGGGTTCAGCCTGCGCCGCGTGGCATCGACTCGATGCTCTCAGCGCTGTGGTTGGGCGACGACCGTATGCTGAGGCCGGGCTGCGAGGCCTTGACGGCGCGACACCGCGAACAGCCAGCGACCTTGCGGGGTGCGCTGTTCGCCATCGGACTGCTCGCGCTGATGATCGGTTGGCGCTTGCGCGACCCGGTGTCGCTGTGGTTGGCTGCGCTGGCCGGGGTCTGGACCCTGCAACACCTGATGTTGCACATGGCGGCTTTCTTGCCCATAGGTGAGCTCAATCTGCGGATGTCGCCCCAGAGCTTCTTGGTCGGCCAGATGCTGCTGCGCTTTGGTTTCATGCTGCCGTTGACCGTGTTTTGTCTGCGCTACCTGGGCTTGCGCCTGCCGCGGACAGAGCGTTTCATCTGGGCTGTTGCCGGCGCGGCGGCGCTGTTGTTGCTTGTGCTGCCGCTGTCGTTTCACTGGGGTTGGTGGGTCGGTGTGGGTGTTTTTTCGACACTGCTGATGCTGGGCGTGCTGCTGCCTTTGGCGCGACACGCCTGGCGCCACGGCAGCCTGTCGGGCGACATCCTGCTGCTGTCGATGTTGTTCCTGTTGGCCAGCAACCTGGTCGATCTGCTGAGGCCCTGGATCTGGATGCCCGAGATACCCGCTGGACTGTCCCAGGTGGCGGTGCCGACGATCATCGGCACGTTCGGGCTGCTGCTGGCCGAGCGGCTGTGGCTGCTCTACCGTCGCCAGCAGGACGCTGCCGACAGTCTGGGCGCCGAGGTGGCGCGCCAGCGCGAGCAGCTGCAGCAAAACTTCGCGCTGCTGCGCCAGCAGCGCGACGCCGAAGTCGAGGCCGACGAGCGATTGCGCATCACCCGCGAATTGCACGACGGCCTGGGTTCGCACCTGGTTGCGGCCGCATCGTTGCTCGCCAGCGCGCATCCGGCGCCAGGCGAGCGCGCAGCGCTGGCGGCACTGGTCGACCAGTCGCTGCAGGAGCTGCGCAACGCGCTCGACGCGATCGCCTCTGAAACGGCCGACGTCGCCGAACTGCTCGGCGCCTTGCGCGACCGGCTCGAGCCGGTGTTGGCGGCGCGCGGTATCGAACTGGCCTGGGACGTCGCGCCGCTGCCGGGCACCCGCCATTTCGGTGTGGCCGAGCGCCTGGACGTGTTGCGCATCGTGCAGGAGGTGTTTGCCAACATCCTCAAGCATGCAGGGCGCTGCCGGGTCCGGCTGCAGGCGCAACCCACGCCTGCAGGCGGCAGTCTGATCACGATCACCGACGACGGCCGTGGACTGGCCGCCGCGCCCAAGGAGGGCGTTGGCTTGCCCAGCATGCGTGAGCGGGCGCAGCGCCTGGGCGCAGGGCTGGCGATCGGCCCTGCCGAGCGTGGCGGCTGCCGGGTCACGCTGTCCCTGCCCGCGCCAGCGCAGGCCCCGACCTCGGCACCTGGCGTTGACCGGCGCAAGTCAACCCGCAACTGGTTGGCCCGCGCGGGCAAGTGACGGACCGGGCTTCGCCCAGACAGACCATCGCCCGCGACTGAACGACCGGGCAGCTACAGCCGTCAATGTGCGAGGATGCGCAGCCGACTGCATGCCCTGCGCCACGAACCCAGCCTCGATGAAGAAAGCCTCCGCCAATCGCCGTCCCGGATCGAGCGCGACCCTCGCGTTGGTGATGATCGCCCGCGACGAAGCCGCGTCGATCGCGCGCTGCCTGCGCAGCGTCAGCGCTTTTGTCGACCAGATGATCGTGCTCGACACCGGGTCGACCGACGCCACCGCGAGCATCGCCCGCGATCTCGGTGCCCAGGTTCACCACTGGCCATGGCAAGACGACTTTGCCGCTGCGCGCAACGCCGCGCTGGCGCATTCCACGGCCGACTGGAACCTGGTGCTAGATGCCGACGAGTGGATCGTGGGCGACGGCAGCCTGCTGCGACAGGCGATTCGAGGCGCTGGAGCCAACAGCGGCGCGTTCCTGGGGCTGCTGCCGATTCACAGCAGTTTCAACCTGCGAGGCACGGCGGCGGCTGTAGAGTCCGGCGCCGACGCGACGACGGGTACGCCATCCGCGACCGCGCAAGACGACACCCGCGCGGTGACTTGCTCCTGGTTGCCGCGATTGCTGCCGCGCGGCGTTCGCTACGTCGGCCGCATCCACGAGCACCCGCAGTCTGGATTGCCGCGCCGGCAGGTGGCGCTGGAGATCGGCCACGATGGCTACCTGCGGCACAAGCTCGACCACAAGAAAGGCCGCAACCGCAAGCTCTTGCTCAAATCGGTCGATGACGAACCGGGCAATGCTTACCTGCATTACCAGCTTGGCAAGGATTACGAGGTCTATGACGAGCACGCGCTCGCCATTCCTAGTTACGAGCAAGCCTTGCACTCGGTTCCTCCTGGCGAGGGCTACCGGCATGACCTGGTGGTGCGGACGATCTTTTGTTTGAAGAAAGCCGGCCTGCTGGAGATCGGCTACCAGTTTGCGCAGGATGAAATGCCGAACTGGCAACATTCGCCAGATTTCTTTTTCGTGTTTTCGGACCTGCTGATCGACTTGGCCACGGCTGAACCGAAGCGCGCGCTGTCTGACTTCTTGCCGCTGGCCAGGCAATGCCTGCTACGCAGCTTGAGCATTGGCGATCAACCGCAGCTTGAAGGATCGGTTCAGGGCCGGGGTAGCCATATTGCGGCGAAGAATCTCGTTCAGTTGAACCGGGTTCTGGCGCAGATGCGGGCGTGACGGCATCCGGACGCGCGATCCAACCGACGATGAACCATCCCTCGCAGCCGCCCCACCACAAGTTGACGATCGCACTGGTGATGATTGTCCGCAACGAGGAGGCCTGCATAGCGCGTTGCTTGACCAGCGCGATGGCGCATGTCGACGAGGTGATCGTGCTTGACACCGGGTCGACAGACGACACTGTCCGCATCGCCAGTGACCTGGGCGCGCGGGTCCACCAGATGGCCTGGATCGATGATTTCTCTGCCGCACGCAACGCGGCGCTGGCGCATGCCGATGCGGACTGGAATCTGGTGCTCGATGCCGATGAATGGCTGGTCGAGGGTGGCGCGACGCTGCGGCAGGAGGCCGAGGCCGCGACGGCTTCTGGCCAGCCGTTCCTGGGCCTGCTGCCGATCCACAGCGAGGTTCAAGCGCCAGCGACCGGCACCACACCGGCCGGGCAAACCGCGGAGTCTGTCTTGTCCTGGATCCCGCGCCTGCTGCCCCGCGGCGTTCGCTATGTCGGTCGCATCCATGAGCAGCCCGCCTCAGATCTGCCCAGGCGAAAGCTGTCGGTGCAGATCGCCCACGATGGCTACAGCCGGGACAAGATGATCCGCAAGGCGGGCCGCAACCGGCGCCTGCTGATCGAGGCCGTCGCCGCCGAGCCCGAAAATCCCTACCTGTTGTACCAGCTTGGCAAGGATTACGACATTTACGCCGAGCCCGCGCTCGCGCTCGACTGTTATGAGAAAGCGCTGCATCGGGTCAAGCCCAACCAGGGGTATCGCGTCGACTTGGTCGTCAGAACCATTGTTTGCCTCACCCGCATCGGCGCGCTCGAACTGGGTTATCAGTTTGCCGAAGACGAGATGGCCTTTTGTCGGCAATCGCCTGATTTTTTCTATGTCTTGGCCGAGTTGTTGCATGGTTTGGCCCACCAGCAACCTGAAAAAAGCCTGAGCCAGTGGTTGCCGCTGGTGCGCGTCAGCCTGTTGTTTTGCCTCCAGCTCGGGGATACGCCCGATATCGCGGGTTCGGTGCGCGGGCGTGGCAGTCATTTGGCCAGCCAGGCTTTGAGTCAGTTGGACAAGATCTTGCTGCCAAGCGCTTGAAGCCGCTTCGCACCGGATGGTCGGTGGCGTCAGAAATCATTTGAATCGAACATGACATCATCCAACAGCGCAACGTCACCGCTTTTGACATCGTTTCAGGCTTGCCCCCTGTGCGCGAGCACCGAAACCGGCTGGCTGCGCAGCGATCCCTGTGACAAACACCCGCTGTGGCAAGTGGGCCTGCCTGAAACCATGCATTGGATGGTTTGCAAGCAATGTGGACATGTCTTCAGCCGCGATTACTTCACCCCAGAAGGGCTGGACTTGTTGTTCAGCCGCGCCAATCCGGGCCAGCTTGGCGGCCCCGAACTCGATCTCGAACGCTTCCACTGGGCACCCACCGTGGAGCGGGTGCAGCGCCACCTGCCGCTGGCTCCATGGCTGTCTGACGGCACTGTCTGGATGGACATCGGCTGCGGCAGTGGTGGGCTGGTCATCACGGCCGCTGAATATGGTTTCACGGCCCTAGGCCTGGACACTCGGTGCCAGGCGGTGGAGCGCATCACCGGCATGGGCTACCTTGCATCCCTTGGAGACCTCAGCGAACTCAGCGTGAGCGATCCTGTCGATGTGATCTCGTTGGCCGACGTGCTCGAACACGTGCCCTTCCCGCGTGAAGCGCTGGCCAGAGTCAGAAGCGCGCTGCGGCCTGAGGGCCTGTTGTTGGTGTCTTGCCCGAACCTGGACTGCGGCTCTTGGCGCAGGTCCACTGTCGATGGCACAAACCTCTACTGGGGCGAAATCGAACACCTGCACAACTTCAGCCGCACGAGCTTGATGCGCCTGCTGGCTGAGGAAGGTTTCGTTTCGCTGGAGTACAGCGTCAGCACCCGCTACCGTTCGTGCATGGAGGTCATTGCCCGGCGCCCACGGGACACTGGCCTCTAGCCCTGTGCTCACGCGCAAGCGGCGTTCATGCAGATAGCCTCGCGCAAGGTCGCAGCCAGCCCCCAGGGGGGAGCGCGACACGGCCCGTGGTTTGCGGGCTGATCTCGGTGGGCTGAGCGATGAGCTCGTCGCCGCGCCGCCGCCATATAAGGGCCTGGCCTAAACGCTTTGAGCGCCCGCGCCGTCAAGTATGCAAGTGGACGCTGAATCTCTCTGGCTGCCACCGAACCTCAACCTCAGCAGGAGCATTCCATGGCATCGGTGATCAACACCAACAACGCGTCACTGGTGGCGCAACGCAATCTCAGCACCTCGCAATCTGCGCTGACGACCTCGGTCCAGCGCCTGTCGTCGGGCTTGCGCATCAACTCAGCCAAGGACGATGCTGCCGGCCTGGGCATCTCCGAAAAGCTGCAGTCCCAGATCACCAGCACCAACGTGGGCATACGCAATGCCAACGATGCGATCTCGATGGTGCAGACCGCTGAAGGCGGTCTGGCTGAAGTCGGTACGATGCTGCAGCGCATGCGCGAACTCTCGACGCAGGGTAACAACGACTCGCTGAGCACCACGCAGATGAACTACATCGGCACCGAGGTGCAGAATCTGCGCGACGAAATCAACAAGGTGTCGCTGCGCACGACCTTCAACGGCAAGACCTTGCTCAACGGCGGCAATTCGACTGCCGGGACAATCATGTTCCAGACCGGTAACGCCGCCACCGACACGGTGGACATCTCGACGCTGTTGATCAACACGCAGGTCACCACGACGGCCGGGACGACTCTCACCAATGAAGACACCACGATCATCCAGGCAGCGGACGGCACCGCGTCGACGATGGCCGCGATCATGACGGCGTTGGGCTCGGCGATCGACGCCGCCGCCGGTACGACGGTCGACGGAGCCACCGGCCCGACCAGCGTCACGCCGACATCTACTTTGTACGGGACGATGGGCACGGCAGTCGACGCCGCCATCGGTGCCATTGCGAGCGCTCGCTCCAACCTCGGTGCGGTGGCGAATCGGTTGGATCACAACATCGCCAATCTGCAAGCGCAGACCGAGGCTTTGACGGCCTCCAGAAGCCGCATCATGGACACCGACTACTCGGTGGAAACCGCCAAGCTGACCAAGAACCAGGTCATGCAGCAAGCGGCCACCGCGATGTTGGCACAGGCCAACCAAATGCCCAACGTGGTGCTGTCACTGCTGAAGTAATATGCACTTTTCGATTGGCGAGGCGGCGATCGAGGCGCTGGACCGATCTTAAACAGCGGGCGCCGGGTTCTTTTCAAGGCCCTGGCGCCGTCTTCATGGAGTGAAGCATCATGAGTGCATTGAATGTCGGTGCTGCTGCTGCAGCACCAACCCTGCTGCAGACCGCTGGAACCTTGCCGGAGCGGTCGCCTGCCGTGCCGGCATCGTCGCCTGCGCCTCTCAGCGTCGCGCCGTCGCCTCGCCCCTCTCATATCAATGAGACCACCGCGCCGTCCCGCGAGGCGGTGGACCAGGCGGCACGCCATATCGAGGACTTTGTCAAATCGGTGGGCCGATCGCTGAGTTTCAGTGTCGACGCCAGCACTGGTCATCAGGTCTTGCGGGTGGTCGACCCGAACAGCGGTGAGGTGATACGCCAACTGCCCGCTGACGAAACACTGAGAATTGCACGCTCTATCGATTACTTTCAAAACGTGCTGGTCCACCAACGCGCCTGAGGCTTGAACCGCTGTTTTCATTGACGAGGTACATCGATGGCTGTCGCATCCACACCTAACCTGGGGACAGGCGCGCTCAATGTCTCCTCGATCGTCAGCTCGCTGATGACGGTCGAGCAGATTCCGCTCACCACGCTGGACAAGAAGATCGGGTCGGTCACCTCGAAAATTTCGATGCTCGGTGTCTTCATGTCCAAGGCCAGCGCGTTGCAGACCGCGATCACCGCATTGACCACGGCTTCGACCGCGCCCGCGACGGCATCGACCAACGCCTCGCTTGCCACCGCTACCACCACCGCTGGCGCGGTGCGGGGCGATCTGGATGTCGAGGTCACCAGCTCTGCCCGCGCCCAGCAGTCCTTGTGGGGCTCTGCGAACTTCACATCGGCCAGCGCGCTGGTCGGTGCCGGTTCGCTTCGCCTTGAGTCGATCGACAGCGCCGCCGGACTGACGGTGGGTCAGGATTTGACCACCCAGGACGACACCACGTTGACCGATTTGGCGGCCATGATCAACACCAAGGGTCAGCAAACCGTGTTGAAGAGTGCCTCGTTCACCACCGCGAACAGCCTGGTAGGCTTAGGTTCGCTGGTGATCGGCACGAAGACGATGGCGACCGATGCTGGAACGACGCTGAGCGCACTGGCCAGTGCGATCAACGCCGACGGCAGCAACCAGGTCACTGCCACGGTCAAGCAGCAGGACGACGGCAGCTTTGGTCTGAAGTTGACCGCCAAGACAGCGGATTTCAGCTTCACCGCGCCGTCCACGGTCGGCAGCACGACCGCGACAGCCGCGACCACCACGGCGCCCATCTATGGCGTCACGGCATCGGTCGTGAAGACCGGCCCCAGTGCCTACAACCTGTTGCTGACGGCTGTTGCGACCGGTGCTGCGCAGACCTTCAGCGCGACATCGTCAGGAGCGCTGCTGAGCGGCGCGTCGAAAACAACGCTCGCGCCTACAGATGCTGCGTTGACCGTCAACGGTGTGGCTTACAAGAGCGGCACCAACACCTTCAGCAACGTGTTGTCGGGTGTGACATTGAAGGTCAATCAGTCGGTCGGCTCCACCACCAACACCAGCATCGATTCGGTCGGTGCGTCGACCGTCACCACAGTGGCCAGCAGCGTTGTCAGCGGTACTTCGCGCGTGACAGTGGCCTCTCAGGGCAGCGCCACATCGACCGCTGTCCAAGCGGTCGCGACGGCCTACAACGACTTGCTGGCCCAGTACAACTCTCTGACCCGTTCTGGTGCCGAGGCTGCGACCCGCGGGCCGCTCAATGGCGACTCCACGCTGAGCACCTTCATGGACAAGGTCCGGACCTACTTCAACGCTGGCGCTTATGACTACGCCGGCAACCAGGCGAGTTGGTCCCGGTCCGGCGTGACCTTCCAGCGAGACGGTACCTTGTCGGTCGACAGCACGGCGCTGACCACGGCCTTGAGTGGCACGCTGGGCACGATCATGACCAACGGCCTGTTCATGGGCTCAACGTCGAGTGCGACCGATATGAAGAGCTTTCTGTCGGCCTCAGCGCTCAGCAGTGGACTGCTAGGCGCAGACAGCGCAGGCCGCAAGACTGAGCTGGCCACGCTCAACACCAAGCGCTTGAGCTTGAACGCCAAGCTGTTGGCCAAGCAAGCCAGCTATACCAAGCAGTACGCCACGCTCGACGCCCAGCTGACCGCGATGCAACAGACCAGCACAGCGCTGGCCTCTGCCTTGGCCGGACTGACCGCTTCGACGACCGGCGCGTGACGACACCCCCCCCCCTTCATGCTAGCCCGAGCCCGTGATCGCTACCGTGCGGTGGACAATGTCGGCGCGGTCACTGACCGGAGTCCGATCGAGTTGATCCTGCTGGTCTATGACCGCATTGCCGACAAGCTCAACGCCGCCGAAGCCGCCATCACCAACCAAAACGACGAGCTGCTGGGTCAGGCGATCGGCGAGGCGTCGGACCTGATCAGCATGGGTCTGGTCGCTGCGCTGGACTACGAGCGAGGTGGCTCTATCGCCGACAACCTCGGTGCCATCTACGACTACGGCCTTCGGCGCTTGTTGCAGGCCCGACTGCGCAAGGATGCGCAGATGGTGAGAGAGATCGCCAATTTGCTGGCTGGGCTTCGCGAGGCCTGGGTCAGCGTTCAGCAAAGCCAGGCCTGAGCGCTGGTCTGGCGCCGGGTTCGAACCACCGGCCTGACCAGTTCGAGCCCTCAGCGCCAAGCCTCATTGGCCTGGCCTCACTTGTCTGGCCGCTTGGCCGTCAATGGGGCCATCCAGGCGTTGACTGCCGTGGCTGGCGTCAGCGTCAGGTCGGGGCTCAAAAGCCCCACTGCTGGTGCGACCCCGACCAGCGCAGCCATCGGCATTGAGTTCTGGTCGATGAAGGCCGACAGCTGCGCAGCCAGGCTTCGCGACAGCTCAGTCGGCGCCGCGCTTGAAGCGGTGGGGAGGTTCAACACCGGCCCGGCGATGGGCTGAAACCCGTCCAACTGCTCGGTGAAGCGCCCCAGCGATTCGGTCAAGTCCGACACCACGGTCCGAAGCGAGACCGATGCAGGCGCCACGGTCGCATCGGTCGCCAGCCAGACATCAGCCAGCACCTGGGTCGAGCCGTTTGCGCTGTCATAGCGGCCTATCAGGCCAATCAGGTTGCCGTTGTCGAAAAAGATCGTCCGGTCTGCAGCCAGGTGCAGTCCTGTGATGTTCAACGCGTCCAGGCCCTTCAATTCGCCGGCCTGGGTCAAGCCGTCGCTGTTGGCGTCGACCCAGACCGCCAGTGCGTCAAAGCTCGAGTCCCGCGAATCGATCAAGCCGTCGTGGTTGGCGTCCAGTGTCGCCAGCGCCGCGAAGCCGTCGGCCGCATGATGGCCGTCCAGCAGTAGCGTGCCGCTGCCGAACAGCTCACCGCCATCGTCGATGTTGCCATTGGCATTGCGGTCGAGCACCAGCAGCCCGTCACCCGGCGCCACCCAGCCGGTGGCAGCGGCCAGGCCGCTGTTGCCGACGTCGAACTGCACGCCGGCAGCAATGCCCAGTGTCTGCACACCATGGCCGTCGAGGTCGAGCATCAGCGGCGTGATCTGCCCAGTGTTCAAGGCTTGGACCTGCGCTGTTGTCAGTGCGCGTATCTGAGCCGATGTCAGCGCGCACACCTCGCTGCTCGTCAACGCCAGCAGGCTTGGCACGGTGATGGCCTTGACCTGTGCGGTGGACAGCGCGGCCAGGTCTGCGGTTTCTAGCGAACGCCATTGGCCGGTGGTCATCGCGCCGACTTGCGCGACCGTCAGCGCCCTGAATTGGCCGGTGGTCAAGGCGTTGAGCACGGTGGTGTTCAGCGCCCTCAACTGGGCGGTGGTGATCGCGGCGATTTGCGCCGTCTTCAGCGCTGGCACCTGGGTGTCGATGGCCAGCGCATTGAGCTGCGTGGGCGTCAACGCGGCGATGTCGGCCGCAGACATTGCCATCAGGTTGGCGATGCTCAGCGCGCGCAGGTCGCCGGTCTCGATCGCAGCGGCCTGCGCAGTGCTCAGCGCTGCAATCTGCGCGGTGGTCATCGCATTGAACTGGGCAGAAGTCAGCGCGATGATGCCGGCGGTCGTGATTGCCTTGATCTGCGCAGTGGTCAGCGCGGCCAGGTCCGCAGTGCGCAGCGCATTGACCTGAGTGGTGCTCAGGGCGCTGATCGCCGCTGTCTTCAGGGCTCGAATCTGCGCTGTGCTCAGCGCGTTGAGTCCGTCGTTCGGCAGAGATGCCAGCTGGGTCGTTGTGATCGCCACGACCTGGGCAGTGGTCAGGCCGACGACCTGCGGGCTCGCAACGACCGCATTGAACTGCGCTGTACCGAGCGCAGCGATTGCAGCGGTGCTCAGTGCGGCGATCCGGTTGCTGGACAAAGCGGCCAGATCGGATACTTCGATCGCCTGGGCCTGCGCGGTGCTCAGTGCGGCGATCTGCGCGGTGCTCATCGCGTTGAATTGAGCCGAGCTCAGCGCAACGATGTCGACGGTCGAGAAAGCCTTGATCTGAGTGGTCGACAGCGCTGCTAGGTCGGCGGGCTCTAGCGCGGCCACTTGGCCCGTGCTCAGCGCGCCGATCTGAGCGCTGGTCATGGCTCGAAACTGCGCCGTGTCCAGCGCGTTCAGTGCGGCGCTGGACAGCGACGACAGTTGCGCGGTCGTGATCGCCGCGACCTGGGCCGTCGTCAGACCGGCCAGCTGAGGGCCTGCGGCGATCGCGTTGAACTGGCCAGCGACCAGCGCAGCGATCGACGCCGTGCTCAGCGCGTTGACGCGGTCGCGGCTGAGCGCGGTGAGATCTGGGACCTCGATCGCCTTGACCTGCGCGGTGGTCAGCGCCGCGATCTGGACGGTGGTCATCGCGTTGAACTGGGCAGAACTCAACGCGATGATGCCGGCGGTCGTGATCGCCCTGACCTGGCCGGTCGACAGCGCAGCAACGTCTGTAGTCTCGAGCGCGGTGACCTGAGCGGTGCTCAGCGAGGCGATTTGTGCCGGCGTCAGCCCGCGAAACTGCGTCGTGCTCAGTGCATTCAGGCCCGTGGTCGACAGCGACACGAGCTGCGCGGTCGTGATCGCCGCAACCTGGGCGCTGGTCATGTTCGCCAGCGGTCCGGCCGGGCTCGCCGCCAGCGCATTGAACTGGTTCGCACTCAGCACAGCGACCGATGCAGCGCTCAATGCCGCAACCCGTTCGTTGCTTAGCGTGGCGATGTCGGCGACCTCGATCGCCTGAACTTGCGCGGTGCTCAGCGCAGCGATCTGGGCGGTTCCCATCGCGTTGAACTGAGCAGAAGTCAGGGCCGAGATGCCGGCGGTCGTGATCGCCTTGGCCTGGGCGGTCGACAGCGCAGCGACGTCCGTCGTCTCTAGCGCGATCAACTGACCCGTGGTCAGTGAGGTGACCTGAGCAACCGTCAGCGCCTTGAACTGGCTGGTGGTCAAGGCGTTGAGCGCGGTGGTGCTCAGCGCTTTCAATTGAGCGGTGGTGATCGCGGCGACTTGCGCCGTCTTCAGTGCCGGCACCTGGGTGTCGATGGCCAGCGCATTGAGTTGCGTGGGCGTCAACGCGGCGATGTCGGCTACCGATATCGCCATCAGGTTGGCAATGCTCAGCGCGCGCAGGTCGTCGGTCTCGATCGCCCGGGCCTGCGCGGTGCTCAGTGCGGCGATCTGCGCGGTGCCCATCGCGTTGAACTGGGCGGGGGTCAGCGCGACGATGTCGGCGCTCGTGAAGGCCTTGACCTGCGCAGTGGACAGCGCGGCCAGGTTGGCGGTCAACAGCGCATTGACCTGTGCGGTCGTCAGCGCGCCGATCTGCAACGCCGTCAGCGCGCGCAACTGCGCGGTGCTCAGCGCGTTCAGGACGGTCGACGAAAGAGAAGACAGCTGCGCCGTCGTGATCGCCGCCATCTGGCGGGTCATCAGGCTGGCCAGTTGAGGACCTGCAGCCATCGCATTGAACTGGGCGGTGGTCAGCGCAGCGATCGCTGCCGTGTTCAAGGCGATGACGCGGTCGCTGTTGAGCGCGCTGAGGTCGGCGACCTCGATCGCCTGGAACTGCGCAGTGCCCAGCGCTGCAATCTGCGCAGTGGTCATCGCATTGAACTGGGCAGAAGTCAGCGCGATGATGCCGGCGGTCGTGATTGCCTTGATCTGGCCGGTCGACAGCGCAGCGACGTCCGTCGTCTCGAGCGCCGTCACCTGGCCGGTGGTCAGCGAGGCGATCTGCGCAACCGCCAGCGCCCTGAATTGGCCGGTGGTCAAGGCGTTCAGCGCGGTGGTGCTCAGCGCTTTCAATTGAGCAGTGGTGATTGCGGCGACTTGCGCCGTCTTCAGCGCCGGCACCTGGGTGTCGATGGCCAGCGCATTGAGCTGCGTGGGCAACAACGCGGCGATGTCGGCCACCGATATCGCCATCAGGTTGGCAATGCTCAGCGAGCGCAGGTCGCCGGTCTCGATCGCCTGGGCCTGCGCGGTGGTCAGCGCAGCGATTTGCGCGGTGCTCATCGCGTTGAATTGGGCGGAGGTCAGCGCGACGATGTCGGGCGTGGTCAGTGCCGCGACCTGCTTGAGGGTCATTGCCGCCAGATTGGGCGCGCCAAGCGCGTTGACCTGGCCGGTCGTCAGCGAGGCGATCTGCGCCACCGTCAGCGACTGGAACTGGCTGGCCGTCAGCGCGTTCAGCCGGTCCGCCGTCAGCCCGCGCACCTGGGTCGGCGTGAGCACGGCCAACAGCGCCGCGCTCAAGCCTTGCCACAAGTTGTCGGGCATCACGTTGAGCTGATCGATCGCCAGCGTCGGCAATCCCGCCAGCGTCAACAGCGCGGCGCTGCCGCTGCTCCAGGCGGTCAGCGGCGTGGCATCGGTCGCGGTGCTCGGGACATCGCCGTCGGCAAAGCGCAGCGCCTCGACCTCGGAGACCTGGTCCGTGCCGTCATGGGCCGACCACAGCCCGCTGGTCGGGTCTTGAGCAGACACTGCGCGCAGATCCCTCACCTGCAGGCTGCCGTTGGCATTCGCCGTGATCGTGTATTGGCTTCTGTTGCCGCTGAACACCGCCAGGTCGTTGCCGTCGCCGCCCTTGAGGACATCGTCGCCGTCGCCACCCGTCAGCGTGTCGTTGCCGCCGCCGCCCTCGATCTGGTTGTCGATGTCATTGCCGTACAAGGCATCGTGGTACGCCGAACCCTTCAGGTTCTCGATCTCGGTGCCGAAGTTGACCGTGATCTGCCCCGCATCGGTGATCGCTGCCGACCGCGATGCGCCGACATATCCCCAGTAGCCGGGCGAGAGATAGATCGACACATTCTGGGCCAGCGCGCTCGCGTCGATGCTGTCGGTGCCGCTGCCGTCCCAGATGAAATTGGCCGCAGCCGTGTCGACCTGGTAAGTATTGCTGCCAGTGGCCGTGGCGCTCGGGCCGTAAAGGTATTGCAGCGCCGCAATGTCGAAGGGTCGGTATTGCAGGTGGAAATAGGGCTCCTCCGGCACGTCGTTGGGGTTGTAGGTCATCACCGTCCACAGCGGACTGTCCTGCAAGGCCGGTAGGTACGGGCCTTCGGTGCCGCCGCCGCCGGCGTTGACATCCGCCGGGTGCTTCAAACCCAGCGCATGGCCGATCTCGTGGATCAAGGTCAGCGCCGAGGCCAGGCCATCTGCCGGGTTCAGGTTGCCATTGTTCGCGCCGGTGTCAAGGTAGACGTCGGATCCGGGATATTCGCTGGACGGATATCTCGCATAACCGGCTGAATTGGTTTGCGCATTGTTCGCAAAGACGATGACCGAGTCTTGTAAAGGGTTGCTTGTCTCGACGAATTTCAGATTGACAACGGTTTCGATGTACGCCAGCGCAGTCTTGGCGAATGCTTTCTGGGTGGCATTGAAAGCCACAAACCCGGTCTTGTCGCTGGCGCTGCCGTAACTGGGCGCGCTCGTGGCGAAGTGGTAATAGTAGGTATTGCCACCGGGCATGCCCGCCAGCAAATCCTTGAAATAGTCGCCGTTGGCGTTGTCGGCCGTGATGGCGGCAATCCAGTTCGGGAGTTGCTGCACACCCGTGCCATAGCTCACGGTCTCGATCGTCGAGGGCACACGGTAGAAATCGACCAGAATTTGCGCTGAATCCGCGCTGCCGCCTGAACCGCCGCTGCTGCCGTAATCCTCGATATGGGTTTGGCTGCTGCTGACGCGGTAGACGTCGTTGCCGTCGAAGCCTTTCAGATCGTTGATGCCCGCGCCACCGTCCAAGGTGTCCGCACCCGTGCCACCGATCAAGGTGTCGTTGCCATTGCCGCCGAGCAGCGAGTCAGCACCGGCACTGGTGTAGGTGTTGAGGTAGTCGTTGCCGTCGCCGCCGATCAGCGTGTCGAGACCGCCGTTTTGATCGTAAATCGTGTCGTCGCCAGCGCCACCGATCAGCGAGTCGTTTCCCAGTCCGCCGGTGAGGCTGTCCGACCCATCTTCGCCATCGATCGAGTCGTTGCCTTCGAAACCTCGCAGCGAGTCATTGCCGGCGCCGCCGAGAATCGTGTCGTTGCCCGTGCCGCCGTCTGCGCTGTCATTGCCGTTGGCGCCGACCAGCGAATCCGCACCCGCGCTGGTGTAAGTGCTGAGCAGGTCGTTGCCATCGCCGCCGATCAGCGTGTCGTTGCCGGTGCCGCCTTGATCGTAGATCTTGTCGTCCCCGGCACCACCATCGAGCAAGTCATTGCCGCCGTCGCCATCGATAGTGTCGTTGCCCGATCCTCCCGTCAGGGTGTCAGCAGCCGCAGTGCCATTGAAGAGGGTCATGCTGCTGCGGCCTCCAACACCAAGCAGCGCAGGCTGCAGCTTGACAGGCCGTCAGCCGCAGCAGGTATTTTCAACATCGACTGAAGGGCAAGAGGCATGGCAGACCGGTTCAATCGGGTTGTCTTGCGGCTTGGCCTGCAAAAGAGGACAGGCCCACCAGACATCAGTGGGCCTGCAGTCATGGCCTGGTGCGGTTCAAACCATCACTTGCCAGGCGGCTTGCCGGTCAGCGGGTCGATCGACCCGTTCACCGATGTTGCCGGTGCCAGCGTCAAGTCCTTGCTCAACAGGTCGACTGCCGGTGCTGCTGCCAGCGGCGTGATGGCCACCGAGTTCTGGTCGACGAAGGCAGACAACTGCGCAGCCAGACTTCTAGACAGTTCGGCTTGCAGCGGCCCCACGCTGGCAGCGTCCGTGGTCGTTGGCAGGTTCAGCACCGGCCCGGCGATGTTCAGCGAACCCTCCAACTGCTCGGTGAAGCGTCCCAGCGATGCCGTCAGGTCAGACACCGCCGTTCGCAGTGCCACCGGCTCGTCCGTTGGCGCTGCCGGTGCCCCGGTGGTCAGCCAGACGTCGGCCAGCGTGTGGGTCGAACCGTCGGCGCTGTCGTAACGGCCCAGCAAGCCCACCAAGTTGCCGTTGTCGAACGCAATCGTCTGTGTGGCGTCCAGATGTAAGCCCGTGATGTTCAGTGCATCCAGGCCCTTCAACTCGCCCGATTGCGTCTCAGCGTCGCTGTTCGCGTCGACCCAGACCTTCAAGGCCTTGAAGCCCGGGTCTTGCGCATTGACCACGCCGTCGCCATTGGCGTCCAGCGTTGCCAGGGCCGCAAAGCCGTCGACCGCATGGTTGCCGTCTGGCAGCAGCGTGCCGCTGCCGAACAGCTCGCCGCCGTTGTCGATCACGCCGTTGTGGTTGCGGTCGAGCACCAGCAGCCCGTCACCTGGTGACACCCAGCCTGTGGCGGCCACCTGTCCGCTGTTGCCGACGTCGAACTGCACGCCTGCAGCGATGCTCAATGTCAGCGGGCCAAGAAGGCCGTCGAGGTCGAGCATCAGGGGCGTGACGGTTCCAGGGAGAATGGCTCGAGCTTGCTGAGTCGTCAACGCCTGCACCTGAGTCGTGGTCAGCGCACACAACTCGGTGGTGGTCAGCGCGGCGATTCCAGCAGTGGTGATCGCGCGCACCTGGGTCGTGGTCAGCGAGGCGAGGTCCGCAGTCTGCAAGGTCCTCACTTGATCGGTCGTCAGCGCTGCGATCTGAGTGACCTTCAGCGCCTGGAACTGATCGGTGGTCAGCGCGTTGAGGTTGGTGGAAGTCAAGCCGGGCAACTGCTTGGTGGTGATCGCCGCGACCTGCGCGCTGGTCAGAATAGCCATCTGCCCGGTGCCCATGGCGTTGAGCTGGTCCGTGGTCAGAGCGGCAATCGACGCGGTGGTCAGTGCCACGATGCGCTCACTGGTGATCGTCGAAAGATCACCGGTCTCGATCGCGCGGGCCTGTGCGGTGGTGATCGCCGCAACCTGGTCCGTGGTGAGCGCCCTGAACTCGGCGGTGGTCAACGCGACGATGCCGGCGGTGGTGATCGCACGCACCTGGGCCGTGGTCAGCGCGGCCAGGTCCGCAGACTCCAGCGTGCTCACCTGATCGGTCGTCAGCCCTGCGATTTGAAGCGTGGTCAGCGCTTGGAACTGATCGGTGGTCAGCGCATTGAGGCTGGCACTTGTCAGGACTTGTAGCTGAAGCGTGGTCAACGCCCTGACCTGATCTGAACTCAATGCGACAAGATCTGCCGTCACCAACTCTGAGACTTGGTCAGTCGTCAGCGCTGCTATCTGGCCTGTGGTCATGCTTGCATAGACGATTGACATTTGAGTTCCAGTGTTGAACGAGAAAATTTAGAAAACAACCCCGATCCTCAGCGCTCGCCAAGACGAAAGCTGAGAGAAAAATGAGCTTTTTACACACTTTACAGCATGCGGGCGGGTCGCATAGCCCCACCATATGACTCCCTAACGGCGGGATCTGTCAAAGCGTTTAGCGCCCGCGTGGCTGTCGTTTGCTTGCCCTCAGCATCAACAGCGTTTCAAGATGTTAAAGCGGTTGCTGTTCTTAATCTTGCAGAAGCTTGCAAGAGATGCTGTAAGTACCAAGGTTGCGTCTTGACCCACCTGCTCTCCCGGTGCTGCTGGTCAACGCCGGCACCCCGTTCGACGCAAGGTCACAGTGGCGAATGCTGGCATTGAAGGTCGGAGGTTGTCGGATCGCCAGCATGGCCGTCATCCGCACTGTCGGCGTGCACGCAGGCGGAGCTTCGAAGATCAACGCTCAGTCGCCGCCTCACTCAAGCCCCGCATCACCGGGTACATCACATACGACATCACTGATCGCTTGCCGACGACAATCTCTGCGCTGAGCGTCATGCCAGGGATCAGCTGGGTCTGCTTGGGCAGGTTGTGCAGCTCGTTCATGTTGACCCGGGTTCGCCCGACATAGAACGCAGGCCGCGCCGCGCCGGTGCCGCTGTCGCGGGTGAAAGCGTCCTGGCCCAGTTTGTCGAGCTCTGCCTTGATCAAGCCATGCTTCTGGTACGGGAAAGCGTCGATCTTCAGCCGCACCGGGTCGGTGAGCTTGACGAAGCCGATGTCCTGAGACTCAATCTGGATCTCGGCCTCCAGCGCCACGCCCAGCGGCACCAGCGTGAACAACTGCTCGGATTCACGCACTACCGAGCCGGTGGACTTGTTCGCCGCCACCTCCAGCACCACCGCGTCTGCGGGCGCCGCCAGCTCGATCAAGCGGCTGCGACGCTCGGCCTTGTTGACTTGCTCGGCAACGCTGTTGCGCTCACGCCGCACCGCGACCAGGTCTTCGGTCGACTTCTGGCGCCAGTCCTTGGCGAATGAGAGCTTTTCGGCCTCGGCCTCGGCCAACTGCTTGCGCAACTCCAGCGTGCGGTTGCGGGTCGAGACCATCTCGCGCTCGACCTCCTGGCGCCGCTCGCGGCTTTCCAGCAGCTTGAGCTTGGACTGGAAGTTTTGCCTGGTCAGCTCCTCGTTCATCGCCTCGATCTCGAGCAGCGATTTCATCCGCGCTTCTTGCGCAGCGATGTCGCTCTCGTTGGTGGCCAAGGTGGCTTTGAGCCGGCCTATGCCCTCGTCTAGCCGCAGCAGCTTGGCCTGAAAACTGGCCTGGCGCTCGGCTTGCAGGCTGGACTGCAGCGCTTCGTCGCGGTTGCGGCTGTTGCCGCCATAGGTCTTGCCAGCCTGCTCTTGGTCGATGCGGCGCAGCTCGGCGTCCAGGCTTTTGAGCCGGTCTTGCGCCTGCGCCAGGTCGGCCGTCACAAAAGTGGGGTCGAGCACGGCCAGGATCTGGCCTTTCTTGACCACCTGGCCGGCGCTGACCTTCAACGCGGTGATCTGCGCGGTCTCGAAAGACTGGATCACGATGTTGGGCTGCTGCGTCACCAGCTTGCCGCGGCCCATCACGACCATGTCTACCTCGAACAAGCAAGCCCAGGCAATCGCCGCGGCAAACAGCCCCAGCAACAGGTACATCGTCAGGTTCAAGCCGGCGGGCAGCTGGCGCTTCTCCAGCTCGTCCGGGTCGGGCAGAAACGCGACCGCCCAAGCCTTGTCGGGCTTGGCAGCGGGTGCTTTGACGGGTTTCACAGGTGGATGGTCTGCTGGTTCCATAGTTGTGTGTAGGGTTCACAACGGCCTAGCAGCTCGGCGTGGCGCCCGGCGTCGGACAGCCGGCCTTGTTCGAAGACGAAGATTCGGTCTGACTTGACCAGCGTGGACAAGCGGTGGCTGACGATCACCACCGTGCGGCCGGCGGCGATGCGTCCCAGGTTGCGCATGAAGATGGCTTCGCTCTCTGGGTCTAGCGCGCTGGCAGCCTCGTCCAGGATCAGGATGCGCGGCTGCGGCAGCAGCGCCCGTGCAATCGCCAGGCGCTGGCGCTGGCCGCCCGACAGGTTGGCCGCGTTTTCTTCCAGCAAGGTGTCGTAGCCCTGGGGCAAGCGCTCGATGAACTCATCGGCGCCTGCGGCCTGCGACGCCGCCACGATGGCCTCGAAGCTGGCGTCGGGCCGGCCCATCGCGATGTTCTCGCGAACGCTGCCGCGGAACATGAAGTTGTCTTGCAGCACCACGCCAGTGCTGCGCCGCAGATGGGCCAGGTCGACCTCTCGGATGTCAACGCCGTCGAAGCGGATCACGCCCTCTTGCACCGGGTACAAGCCCTGGATCAGCCGCGTGAACGTGGTCTTGCCCGACCCGCTGCGCCCCACCACCCCAACCACGGTGCCGGGGGCGATGTCCAGCGACACCCGGTCCAGTGCGGCCACCGTCGAGTTGGGGTAGCGAAAGGTCACGCCGTCCAGCTCGATCCTGCCCTTTAGGTCGGGCCGCAACCCGCCTGACGACCGGCGCTCGGGTGCGCGGTTCATCACCTCGCCCAGCATCTTGACCGCCAGCGCGGTCTCTTGGTAGCCCTGCACCAGCCCGACCATCTGAACCAGCGGGCCGACCACCCGGCCCGACATGATCTGGAACGCGATCAGCGCGCCCACGGTCAGCTGCAGGCTGAACACATCGAGCGCACCGAGCGCGATCACCGCCACCGTCATCAGGTTCTTCAGCAAACCGGTCAAGGTGCTGGCAGCGATCGACATCTTGCCGACGTTGAACATCATGTTGATCGAATTGGCCGAGCGCTGGTCCCAGACCTTGCGCTGTTTGGGCTCGATCGCCAGCGACTTGACGGTGCGCATGCCGTGGATGGTTTCCACCAGCATCGACTGGCGGATGCCCTCGGCGTTGTACAGCGCCTGCAAGCGCACGTTGAAGGGCTTGATCATCAGCACGACCACCAAGGCCATCAGCGCTGAGAACACGATCACCACGACACCGAGCTTGACGCTGTAAGAGAACAACAGCGGGATGAAGATCACCAGCGCAGTGGCGTCCAGCGCGGTGAAGAACAGGTTGCCGGTGAGGAAGTTGCGGATCGCGGTGACCTGTTGCATGTGGCGCACCACCATGCCTGCGGTGCTGGTCTCGAAGTAGTCGATTGGCAGCGACAACAGGTGCGCAAAGGTGCGCTTGGCCAAGCGCATGTCGATGATGTTGGTGGCGTGCAGCATCAGGTAAGAGCGCATGAAGCCGAAAGCGGCCTCGAACAGCAGCACGCCGACCACGCCGACGGTGAGCACCACCAACGTGGAATAGCTCTCGTGCGTAAGCACCTTATCTAGCACCAACTGCGTGAAGATGGCCGTGCCCAGGCCCAGCAGGTGCAGCATCACGGCGGCAATCGCCACGTCGCGAAAAGCGCTGCGCTGGCGCAGGATCTCCGGGATGAACCATCGCAGGCCAAAGGGCTGGTTGGCGTCCAGCAGGCTGTGTTGGCGCTTGACCAGGATGGCCTCGCCGGCCCAACCGGCGCAAAACTCGGCCTCGCCGACCAGCTTGATCGCGGTGCCCGACAGTGGGTCCAGGATCGCCACCTGCTTGACGCCCCCGGCGGCCTGCTTGGGGATGCCGGCGACGATGACCGAGTGGCCATCGCTGCGCCTGGCGATCAGCGGGAACACACCCTCCAGCGCGGTGAGCTCGTCCCAGCGCAGGCTGACCGCCTGGGCCTTGAAGCCCAGCTCGGTGGCCATGCGCACCACCAGCTTGCTGTCGGGCTCGGCGGCCTCGAGCGCGAAGTCGTGAATCAAGCGCTCAGGAAGCGCCGCCACCCCGTGGTGCTGCGCCAGCGCCGTCAGGCACTGGACGGTGGAGTGGGGGTAGAGGACGGGCATGACCTAAGACTGTAACCCATGCAATGCGGGCTTTAATCGCTTAAAAAAGTTCCATGTGTCAATCTGTTCGAAGAGCCATCTCTAGCGCGAGTCTGTGCTATCGTAGTCTTGACGTGTGTTACCAAACGGGGTTGTCGAAGACGCCGATTTCTCAGAGGCAGGCTCCGCTTGTGCAAATCGAACTACGTGCCGCCTCAGCATCGACGTTAATGCGATATCGGGTGCCGAATTCGGGAAAATTAATTTCATAAAATGGTTTGAGTTTTGTTTAATTTTCCAAAATCCCATTCCCGCGTACGGTTGCTAATATTTTTTGCTGCATCTGGGGTCTTTCTTTGAGCGTAGAGCATCCTTCAGCGGCGGATATTTTTGACGCCGCATTGACGCAAGCGCGAGCTGGGACGCTGGCGCTGGGTGACCTGATGAGTCTGGCCGAGTCGCAGGTCAACGCCGGGCGTGCGAACGCTGGCATTACGCTGTACCGACTGTGGATCGATTCGGTCAGCGCAGCCCAGGCGCCAATGGTGTTTGCTGCCCACTTCAATCTCGGTGTCGCGCTGGGAAACTCGGGCGACAACAGTGGTGCAGAGTCAGCTTACAGGGCGGCGATTGCGAGTCGGCCGAATTTCTTCGAGGCTTGGCTCAACCTGGGCAGCCAACTGGAGGCTCAGGGCCGGCCCGACGAGGCCGTCGCCTGCTGGCAGACCGTGGCCGATCACCCCGGCCTGGCCATGCCAGCGCAGCAGGCGATGCTGCTACAGGCGCTGAACCAGCGCGGCCGGCTGTGCGAGATCCAGCACCGCTACCCCGAGGCCGAGGCCTCGTTGCGCCGCAGCCTTGAGATCGACCCGCGCCAGACCGACGCGTTGCAGCATTGGATCCACCTGCGCCAGCGCCAGTGCATCTGGCCGGTGTACCAGCCCTTTGGCCAGGTCAGCGAGAACGCGATGCTGACGGCCACCTCACCGCTGGCGATGCTGGCCGCGCACGACGACCCGGCGCTGCAACTGATGGCGGCGCGCTCATTCGTCGACCGCAAGCTGCAGCACCCGGTGGCGGCCTTGGCCGCCGGCAAGCGCTATGGTCACCAGCGCCTTCGAGTGGGCTATTTGTCTGGCGACTTGTGCACCCACGCGGTGGGCCTGCTGCTGGCCGATTTGTTCGAGCAGCATGACCGCGAGCGGGTCGAGGTTTACGCGTTTTGCTACAGCCGGGAAGACGGCACCGCCTACCGCGAGCGACTCAAGGCCTCGTTCGAGCATTTTGAGCGTATTGCCCACTTGAGTGATGCCCAGGCCGCGCAGCGCATTCTGGACTGCGAGATCGACGTGCTGGTCGATCTGCACGGCCTGAGTGCCGGCACCCGGCAAGGCATCCTGGCGCTGCGGCCGGCACCGGTGCAAGCCACCTGGCTGGGTTTCATCGGCACCACTGCGCTGCCCTGGATCGATTTCGTGATCGCCGACCGCTTCGCGCTGCCGCCAGCGCTGCAACCGATGTTCAGCGAGCGGCCGCTGTATCTGGAGTCCAGCTTTTTGCCTGGCGACCGCCGGCGCGAGGTCGGCGCGACCATCAGCCGGATGGATGCCGGGCTGCCGGAAGACGCGTTCATCTTTGCGTCGTTCAACAACGCCTACAAGCTGAACGCGGTGATGTTCGACAGCTGGATGCGTATATTGCGCGCCGTGCCCGGCAGCGTGCTGTGGCTGCTGGACGACAACCCCACGGCCACCGCCAACCTGGCGGCCTTTGCCGCCGACCGCGGCGTGGGCCGCGAGCGGTTGATCTTCGCCCCTCGCGTGACCACCGCCGAATACCGCGCCCGCCTGGCGCTGGCCGACCTGTTCCTGGACAACCACCCCTACAACGCCGGGTCCACCGCCAACGACGTGCTGTGGGTCGGCACGCCGATGCTGACACTGAGCGGCCGGACCTTCGTCTCGCGTATGGGCGGCAGCTTGCTCAACGTGCTGGGCTTGCCCGAATTGGTGACGCACAGCCACCTGCAGTATGAGGAAACGGCGATCGGGTTGGGGCGGGATGCTGAGCGTCTGCGGGGCTTGAGGTCGCGGCTGCACAGCGCGCGGCATGAGGGGGCGGGGTTTGATGTGGCGGGGTTGGCGAGGGGGTTGGAGCTACGTTACGAGGAGGCGGCGCTAACTCTCGTTGCTTGAATTGAACCACTCAGCAAGCAATACGTTTTTCGGGGGCAAGGCCAAGGCGGTTTAAGCGCCGATCCAAATCTGAGCTCCACTGCTATAGTAGGTTTACCTTGGATCCAACGGGCCGTCATCATTTGCATGGGGCTAGTCGCCGTGGGTGAGAAGCTGACCAAGTGCAAACTTGGCTACCTGCTCGTCAGATTGGGGGGTACGCGATTTCCGCCCCATCGAGGCCGAAGCCCTTCTGGTCGACCGAAATACGCCAGAGGCAAGCTGGGCTCCCCTGCGCTGACGCTTGAGATGTTGGCGAGCGATTACAACTCCGCTATGCGCGCCAGCCTGATCAAGCCGGCGGGCTTTCAGGCCTACTGCTGCGACGAGTGATGTCCAGCGCCATCGCAGAACGTTGAACCCACATGCCCATCATCACCCTATCAAGCGGCCGGCAATTTACTGCACAGGACGATGAAACCGTGCTGGACGCGGCATTGCGCAACGGCGTGACGCTGGAACACAGTTGCCGCACCGGGCGCTGCGGTTCCTGTAAGAGTCAGGTGCGCAGCGGAAGCACGGCACCACGACATGTTGAGCTCGGACTGTCGACTGAGGAGCGTGCGGTGGGATGGATGCTGAGCTGCGTCAGCAGCGCCACCACTGATCTCGCTCTGGATGTGCAGGATCTGGGCGACGTGAGGCTCGAACCCGCCCGCACCCTGCCATGCCGCATCCAGGTGCTGGAGCGTCTGGCAGGCGATGTGATGAAGGTGACGCTGCGCCTGCCACCGAACAGCGGTTTTCGCTGCCTGCCGGGCCAGTACATTGATGTGATAGGCCATGGCGGATTGCGGCGAAGCTATTCGGTGGCGAATGCGGTCTCGGCCTCGCAGCACATCGAACTCCATGTGAGAAAAGTCGACGATGGCGCGATGAGCCACTACTGGTTCGACCAGGCCAAGCCCAGCGACATGCTGCGGCTAAACGGCCCGTTGGGCACGTTCTTTCTGCGCGACACGGCAGGGCTGAACCTGCTGCTGCTGGCCACGGGCACGGGCATCGCGCCGATCAAGGCCATGCTGGAAGGTTTGGCCCTTGCACCAGTGGCGATGTTGCCACGGTCAGTCGCGCTCTACTGGGGCGGCCGCACCGCGCCAGACCTGTATTGGGACCCTGCCACGCTGGCGATAGGCCATCGCTTCGTGCCGGTCTTGTCGAGAGCCGATGCGGGCTGGACCGGCGCGCGCGGCCATGTGCATCAGGCTGTGCTGCAGGACAATCCCGAACTGAGCAATGCTGTGGTCTATGCCTGTGGCTCGGACGCGATGATTCAGAGTGCCCGCACAGAACTCGTGGCAGCAGGGTTGGCCCAGACCCGTTTCCATTCCGACGTTTTCGTCTGTTCTTCAGCGGCGTGACCGCACCAAGGTATCGAGACATGAAAGCCGTCATCCTGGCCGGAGGCCTGGGCACCCGCCTGAGCGAAGAAACCGCCAGCCGTCCCAAGCCCATGGTGGAGGTGGGCGGCAAGCCCATCCTGTGGCATATCTTGAAGATGTACGCGAAGCACGGCGTCAACGACTTCGTGATCTGCTGCGGTTACAAGGGCTATGTGATCAAGGAGTACTTTGCCAACTACTTTCTGCACATGTCGGACGTCACTTTCGACATGCGCAGCAACCGGATGGAAGTGCATCACAAGCGCGCCGAACCCTGGAATGTGACCCTGGTCGACACTGGCGACGACTCGATGACCGGAGGCCGCCTGCTTCGCGTGGCCAAGTATGTGCAGCAAGACGAGGCCTTCTGCTTCACCTATGGCGACGGTGTGGGCGATATCGACATCAGCGCTTCGATTGACTTCCACCGCAGCCACGGCAAGGCAGCGACGCTGACCGCTACCTACCCGCCTGGCCGCTTTGGAGCGTTGGAGATTCAAGGCAGCCAAGTGCTGAGCTTCAAGGAAAAGCCCCGAGGCGACGGCGCGTTGATCAACGGCGGATTCTTCGTGCTCTCGCCCAAGGTGCTTGCCCACCTGAAGGGTGACGGCGACGTCTGGGAGCAACAACCGCTGGCGCAATTGGCGGCGGATGGCGAGTTGATGGCCTACCAGCACGAAGGCTTCTGGCAACCGATGGACACGCTGCGCGACAAGCAGTTGCTGGAAGATCTGTGGCAATCGGGCAAGGCACCCTGGAAGACCTGGGACTGAGCCCGCGATGACCGACACCGTCAACCCCGGCTTCTGGCACGGCAAGCGCGTGCTGATCACCGGCCACACCGGCTTCAAGGGGGGCTGGCTCAGCTTGTGGCTGCAATCGATGGGCGCCGAGTTGCAGGGCCTGGCCTTGAGCCCGCCCACCACGCCCAGTCTCTTTGTTGAGGCCAATGTCGCCGCCGGCATGGCGTCGACTCTAGGCGACATCCGCGACTACGAGACCGTGCGCGCCTGCCTGCTGGCATTCAAGCCCGAGATTGTCATCCACATGGCCGCGCAGTCGCTGGTGCGCTTGTCGTACACCGAGCCGGTGGCCACTTACGCCACCAACGTGATGGGCACCGTCCATGTGCTCGAAGCCGCGCGCCATGCGGGCAGCGTGCGCGCGATCGTCAACGTGACGACCGACAAGTGCTACGAGAACCGCGAATGGGTCTGGGGCTACCGCGAGGACGAGCCCATGGGCGGCTACGACCCTTACAGCAACAGCAAGGGCTGCTCGGAACTGGTCACCTCGGCCTACCGACGCTCGTTCTTCCAGCACAGCGGCATTGCCCTGGGCTCGGCACGCGCCGGCAATGTGATCGGCGGTGGCGATTGGGCGGCCGACCGGCTGGTGCCAGACATCTTGCGGGCTTTCGAGCGCGGCGAGCCGGTGGTTATCCGCAATCCGACTGCCACCCGCCCTTGGCAGCATGTGCTGGAGCCGCTGTCGGGCTACTTGGCTTTGGCTGAGCAGCTTTTCCAGCAAGGGCAAGCCTTTGCCGAAGCCTGGAATTTCGGCCCACGCGACGAAGACGCCCGCCCCGTCGGCTGGATTGTCAAGAAAATGGCAAATTTATGGGGCCAAGATGCATCCTGGCATGTTGATGAAGCAACGCACCCGCACGAAGCCAATGCGCTCAAACTTGACATCTCCAAGGCAGGGCAGCGGCTGAACTGGGCGCCTCGATGGAGTCTTGAGTTGGCCTTGCAATCCATCGTGGAATGGCACCATGCATGGCTGAACCACAACAGCGCTTACCATCAAACACTGCAGCAGATCGAACGGTACATGAAGGACAAGCAGCCATGACACACCCCACACTGCGCACTCGCCTGACGGCAGATGCGACGCACACCATCCACTTCACGCTCCCTCCCGAGATGGGCGATGAAGTGGACGTGATCATCATGCCGCGCATCTTGGCGCCCGCCGGCGCACTGACAGGTGACAGTCTGGCAATGGCCCACTTGGCCGATCAAACCGGTTTTGCGCGAGATGTGTTGAGCAGTCCGGAAGAGGACTGCTGGAATGATCTCTGAAATTGTCCCCGGCGCGATCTATAGCGCCTTTTATCCGTTCAGCGATCTGTCGGCGACCAAAAAGCGGCCCGTATTGGCACTGGCACCAGCCGACCGCCATGGTGACGTGCGCGTGGCATTCATCACGAGCACGGCTGCAGAAGAAGCAGAGGGCTTGGCCTTGAAGGCCACCGATTTTGCTGGCGCACCACTGCCAAGACCCAGCTTCGTCCGCTTCTCAAAGACTTTCTCGCTGCACATCAGCCGCTTCGAAAAACCCGTTGCCCGCCTGACGGATTCAGCTGCAGAAGATGTGTTGCGCCGTCTTGTGGGCTTGGATGTGCCCACATTCGCCCACTTCAAGTACGCACCGCAACCCTTTGTGCCCGGTGTCACATCAGTGCCGGTATCCGGCAAGGTGATAGGTGCCAAGGAACTGCAGTTGATGGTCGAAGCCTCATTGGACGGTTGGCTGACCACCGGCCGCTTCAACGCCGAGTTCGAACGCCGCTTGGCCAATTACCTGGGTGTCAAGTACCTGATCACCGTCAATTCAGGATCGTCTGCCAACCTGGTCGCGTTCTCGACACTGACGTCGCCCCGCTTGGGCGACCGCGCGATCCAACCGGGCGATGAAGTAATCGGCGTGGCGGCGGGGTTTCCGACCACCGTCAACCCCATCCTGCAATTCGGCGCGGTACCGGTGTTTGTCGACGTCGACCTGGCCACGCACAACATCGACGCCAGCCTGATCGAAGCCGCCATCACGCCCAAGACCAAAGCCATCATGCTGGCCCACAGCCTTGGCAACCCGTTCAATCTGGACGTGGTGACGGCGCTGTGCAAAAAATATGGCCTGTGGCTGGTCGAGGATTGCTGCGACGCGCTTGGCGCAACCTACGATGGCCAGTTGGTCGGCACCTTCGGCGACATCGGCACGCTGAGTTTCTACCCCGCCCACCACATCACGATGGGTGAAGGCGGTGCCGTGTTCACCAACAACCCCGAACTCAAGTTGATCGCCGAATCCTTCCGCGACTGGGGCCGCGATTGTTACTGCGCGCCGGGCAAGGACAACACCTGCAATAAGCGCTTCTGCTGGAAACTGGGCCAGTTGCCAGAAGGTTACGACCACAAGTACACCTATTCGCATCTGGGCTACAACCTCAAGATCAGCGACATGCAGGCGGCTTGCGCGTTGGCGCAATTGGACCGCTTGGACGAATTCATCGCTACGCGGCGAGCCAACTTCAGCTACTTGAAAGCCCGCCTGCAGTCGTGCAGTGAGTTCCTGCATCTGCCTGAGGCCGCGCCGAAATCGAACCCCTCCTGGTTCGGCTTTCCACTCATCGTCAAGGCCGAATCCGGCATTCAGCGCAGCGACCTGATCAATTACCTGGACCAGAACAAGATCGCCACTCGCCTGCTGTTCGCCGGCAACCTCACCAAGCAACCCTACATGATCGGCCGCAACTTCCGCGTCAGCGGCGAGTTGACCAACACCGACACCGTGATGAACCAGACCTTCTGGCTGGGCACTTTTCCGGGGCTGACGACCGAGCACCTGGATTACATCAGTGACAAGCTCGAAGAGTTCTTCGGTCTGAGCTTCTGAATCGGAGCGTCTGATGCATCAAAATCCCCAATCGTTCGATCCGCAGGTACTGCGCAAAACCGTGCTAGACATGGCCTACGCCGGCTCGACCGTGCATATCGGTTGTGCCTTTTCCATCATCGAGTTGCTCGCTGTCCTGTACCGTTCCCATCTGCGCTATCCGGATAACGACCCGCTTGCTGAGGGACGTGACTACTTTGTGCTGAGCAAGGGCCATGGCGTGATGGCGCAATATGCCTGCATGCGTGAGAAAGGTTGGATCGGAGACGCGGAGGTCCGAGGTTATTTTTCAGACGGCAGCAAACTCAAGGGCTTGTCCGATTCACGTATTCCCGGCCTCGAAGTGACTTCGGGCTCGTTGGGCCACGGATTCTCAGTCGGCGTCGGTCTGGCATTGGGGGCCAAGCTCAAGGCGACCGATCAAAAGGTCTTCGTCGTGGTCGGTGACGGTGAACTGAACGAAGGTCCGATCTGGGAGGGGGCCATGTTTGCAGCGCACCACCGCTTGGACAAATTTTTCGTGATTGTCGACGAAAATGGGTTTCAGGCCATGGGCGCTACCAGCGAGGTCATCGGACTGGGCTCCATTCGATCGAAGTTCGAAAGTTTCGGATTCGAGGCGCTGGCGGTAGACGGACACGACCAAGGTGCGATTGGTGCCGGGCTGTCATCTTTGTCAGCCAGCGCCTCAGGCAAACCAAAGGCGCTTATTGCCAAGACCGTCAAAGGTAAAGGTGTTCCGTTCATGGAACATAACAACGTCTGGCATTACACGCGCCTGAACGCACAAACCTACATGCAAGCGGTCGCGGCGCTTGAGGTCGTTGCGCCATGAGAGCTGCTTTCTCTGACGCACTGGTGCGTATCGCGCGCGCTGACCGGAGAGTGCTGCTGCTGACTGGCGACCATGGTTACGCCTTGTTCGACGCCTTCAGGCAGCACTGCCCCGAGCAATACATCAATGCCGGGATTGCTGAGCAGAACATGGTCGGCATGGCCGCCGGACTGGCACGAGCAGGATTCCGACCTTTCGTCTATGGACTGAGCGCATTCGTGCCGGTTCGCGTCGTCGAACAGATCAAACTCGATATTGCGCACGACAACCTTCCCGTCGTACTGATCGGCGACGGCGCAGGCTTTGTTTACAGCCATCTCGGCACCAGCCATCAGTCGACCGAGGACATCGCCTGCACCCGAGCAATCCCGCAACTTGACGTGCTGTCACCGGCCGATCGATTCGAGTTGACGATGTGTATGGATCATGCCTACGCAGTGCGGAGGCCGGTATATCTTCGCATTGGGAAATCCGATCGCGGTGACGTGCACAGCAGCCCGGTCAGGCTGGGCGGGCCTGCCCTTTTGCAGGTCAGACAGGGAGAGTTGGGCGCCCTCGCGCTCATCGCCACGGGCTCGCTGGTGCGTACAGCTGTTGACGTGGCCGCCAAGGCATTCCCGGGCGCTGCCGTGTGGAGCGCTCCCAGTTTGAAGCCGATCGCCACCGCCCAGGTGCAGGACCTCTGTCGCTTGAGCAGGGCGTTGGTGACTCTTGAAGAGCACTCCGTGTACGGGGGCCTGGGGTCGTTGGTCGCCGAGATTTGCACCTCTACTGCGCCTTGTCGTGTTCTGCGAATAGGCGTTGAAGACCGGTTTTCGGAGCATTGCGGCAGCTACGAATACCTGCTGGCCGAGCATGGCTTGGACGCTCGCACTGTCGAGTTGCGAATTCGTGATTTCCTCACGACCATATAAACCGGTCGATCTACGCCGCCGACGGATTTTCATAGCCGGCGGTACTGGCTTCCTGGGCCGTACCCGTCTTGATTACCTTGGCGATGCCGCAGCTGCCCATGGTGCGGATTTCAATGTCGCCAGTTTGAGCTTGCGCTTGGGCGCAAGCGCGAAGAGCTTTTGAAGATCGAGTTGGACATGGCCCAGGCTCAGATTCGCGACCTACGCCAGCGGGTGTTCGGCTCAAAGACGGAGCCATCGAACGCCGTCAATGCCGGAGCCCGCCAGAAGGATGGGCCTGCCCGCCCACGTGGACAGCAACAAGGTCAACCGAGTCATGATCGGACTGGACAGGCCCGGTTGCGGGCCAAGGTGGAGAATTTGACGTCTCAGCCGGTGACCTGCGCGTAGACTTTGTGGACGGTGCACCGGTGCTGCTGTCCGACGTGTTGATCCCGACGAATGCCATTGGCCTATGGGAGGTGGAACTGCCCGGCGTGTCCCACCGCAGCAGCCTGTTGCCGCTGTGGCGTGACATGGATGCACGCTATGCGGGCGGCTCCAACGGTTCGGCCAAGCCACCGCATCGACGGCGATACCCAGACCGGCGAAGCCTGGTACCGGGCCTTCGTGACTGGCTTCCAGGATCAAAATATCATCGCCCGCTGCTGCGATACTCTGATGCAAGCGGGGCAGGGCTGCAAAGTGGTGGCCGACCCCTTGGTGGACAAAGAAGAGCTCGTTCTTAGGAAGGTCGCAGTGATGGCTGTCAGCACACGAAAAAACATAATCGAAGCCCCCGCCGGTACGTCGGGCAGCACGGGCGGCCAGGGTGGCTTTCCCGGCCATGGCTTTCCCCTGGTCAGCATCCTGATACCCACGCACAATCGGCCCGACTATGCCGAACTGGCACTACAAAGCGCGCTGGCGCAGAGCTACCCCCACGTCGAAATCATCGTCAATGACAACAGCGACGACACGCTGACGCAGGAGCGCTTTGCGCCCTACCTGGCACGCCACCCCCACATCCACTATGCAAGGGTGCCGGGCTGCGGCGCGATGGAGAACTTTCACCACTGCTTTACCCGATCCCATGGAGAATACGTCAACTACCTGATGGATGATGACCTGTTCCACCCCGAGAAGATACAGAAGATGATGTCCTTCATGCTGGCCAAACCCAGCATTGGCCTGGTCACCTCCTTTCGGCAATTGATTGATTCCCAAGGCAAGGACATGGCGCCCATTGCCGGCACCGAACGCAGCTTTGAGATCGATACCCTGATCGGCGGGCGCTCGCTGGGCAATATGATTTTTTCCACCGGCCAGAACATGATTGGCGAGCCCACCACGGTGCTGTTTCGCAAGAGCGATGTCGGCGACCAGTTTGGCCGCTTCTGCGGCAAGCAGTACACCACGCTGTCGGATGTGGCCACTTGGCTGTCTATCCTCTCGCACAAGGATTGTGTCTACCTGCCAGAGGCTCTGAGCTATTTCCGCATACACGGCGGTCAGGACCAGCGCAGCAATGGCATCAAGATCAAGGCCAACATCGAATGGTTGGAGCTTTTTTGCGACAGCCATGAACAGCAAAAATTCATGGCTGATCAGGCGATGGCTCACGAACTGCTCAGCTCCAAGCTGGTGACCTGTCTGTGGTTCTTGCTGCCGCTACGTGAAGAGGTCAAGGCCGGAGCGTATAGCGTGGAGCGCTTGCAGGGGGTGTTGCAACAGGCCGCGGGCATTCTGTTCGGACAGCAGCGCTTTGTATAGGCACACAGCTGACAGTAGCCCATTTGACCGCGGCAATTGATTGGGGATTTAATGAATAAGTCAGAAATGAAATGTGGTGTTTGCGGCGGGGTAAGTTTTACCAGTCGGCACGTTTTGTGGGACGGCCTGGTCAATGAATGGCAACTCGCCCCCCATGAGGTTTCTTATGTGGACCGCCAGCAAGGTGAATTCTGCAATGGCTGTGGTTGCAACCTGCGCTCCATCGCCTTGGCAAACGCGATCCGAGCCTATGTTGGCACGGACACCCTGTTTCGCGAGCTCGCGACGATGCCACGTGCGCGCGAATTGTCAATCTTGGAGATCAATGAGGCGGGCATGTTGTCTCCGATGCTTCGGCAGTTTCCTCACTATGTGTTTGGTGCCTACCCGGAAGTTGATATTCATCGGCTTCCTTATCCGGACCAGCGCTTTGACTTGGTTGTCCACTCCGATACCTTGGAGCATGTAGTGGATCCTGTACATGCACTGACAGAATGCCGCAGGGTGCTCAAGCCGGGTGGCGCGCTATGTTTTACGGTGCCTGTGATTGTCGGGCGCATGTCTCGCAACCGTGCTGGCTTACCCAAAAGTTGCCATGGTGCGTCGACCACAACAGCAAATGATTTCGTCGTTCAGACGGAATTCGGAGCCGACGCATGGGGGTATGTCATGCAGTCTGGGTTTGCGGAGGTTCAAATCCACGCCGTTGAGTATCCAGCGGCACTGGCTTTTTTAGCTCGATGACACTGATTGGAAAAATATTTATGCATCATTTCAGGAGCACCAATGGCACACATTGAACAGATGTTTTTCTTTCAGAATGTGAAACACTTTTTTCCTCGCTACTTTCATGCGACACGTGTGCTTGAAATAGGCGCACTTAATATCAATGGAACAGTACGGATTTTTTTCGATAAAGCGCAATACACTGGTATAGACATTGGAGTTGGAGACTGCGTGGACGAGGTGTGCCGCGGCGAAGACTATCCCGCTGCAGCCAATACATTTGATGTGGTTTTGTCCACGGAAGTGTTTGAACACGCGGAGAACTGGGATCTTATTTTCCTGAATATGCTGCGCTTGGCTAAGCTCGATGGTTTGGTCGCCTTCTCATGCGCGAGCCGCGGGCGAACGCAGCACGGCACCAGCCTTTTCAGTGGGCATGCTGCGCCGCATGTTGCCCAAAGTACGGACTATTACCGAAATCTTACGGCCAAGGACTTTACGGACGCCTTTAAGATGGAGCACTGGTTTTCTGATTTTTTCTTTGTCGAGGACATGGATTGCTTGTATTTCGTCGGACTGGTTCGCAAGGAAAGCAACTATTTACAGAGTATGCAAATGTTCAAGCAAGCGTATGGAGACTATCTGCACAAACGCCACGTTCAGGGATTGCCACACAAATACATAACAACAGGGGCGTTTTGAGCCAATGTGCGTGGCGTTTGTTGATGCCGCTGAGGACCATCTTTGATGAACATCCATACCATTCCGCTCGTTTCTGTTTCCTACAACTCAGCCGAGCTGGTGGATGAATTGCTGGGCTCGTTCCGGCAGTACTACGCCAACCCTGTCACCATCATCGACGGCTCCAGCGCCGAACACGCCCCGGCGATTGAGGTCGTCTGCGCCCGCTATGCGGGTGTCAAGTTCATCCACTTTGACTACAACATCCACCACGGCCCCGGCATGGCCTGGGCGTTCCAGAATCTGGAGCTGCAAGGCCCGGTGCTGGTGTTGGACTCCGATGTGATCGTGCTCAACCCCGGCGTAGTGGAAGCAATGGTCGAACAACTCAAGCCCGGCATGTACGGTGTGGGATATGTCAACCACGTCAACGAGGGTGGTTTTGACGTCACCTATGAGGAAGGCGCGGTGCGCTATCTGCACCCAGCCTGCATGCTGTGCAATATCGAGGTGGTGCGCCGCTGGCCCATGCCGATCAAGCACGGCGCACCGAACATCGAACCTATGCTGGCGATTCACAAGGCCGGCCAGCACCATTTGATTCAAGGCATTGCTTGGATCAAGGATGACTTCCTGCGTGACGACATACCCAAGCACTACCTACGTCACGACTGGCAGGGTACTGTTAAACGCACCGGCGGGTACCACCTGGAAGAATGGCAAAGAAGCGTCGCGCTCGCTCAGAGCGCGGACTCAAGATTAGATGTGGAGTCGGACTACAACCTTGATGTGTTGAAACTGATTCCTGCCAACGCGCGCACAGTGGTTGAGGTGGGTTGTAATGACGGCGCCTTGGCGCGTGCCTACAAGCGAATTAATCTGACTTGCAAATACACCGGCATTGAAGCGGACGCCGCGCGTGCCGAGCGCTCTCGCCGTTTTTGCGACGAGGTGCACCAGTTGGACATTGAAAGCGCGCACGCCGCATTTTTTGATAACTACTCCAACTGTTGCGTTTGGATATTGAATGATGTGCTCACACACCTGCAAAACCCTTGGGACTTAATGGCCAGGATACGGATGTCCATGCCTTCAGATGGCTGTGTCATCGTTTGCATGCCCAATGCCCAGCACTGGAGCGTGCAGGCCAAACTGATCATCGGAGATTTTCGCTACACCGATGGCGGTCTAATGGATCGCGCCCACCTGCGTTGGTTTACCCGCGCCACGATGCTGGAGATGTTTTCCGGCGCCGGCTTCAAGCTGGAAGCGGGCTTCCCCCGCATTTTTGGCGAGCTAAAGAATGAGCATGTGATTGCTGCGATCCGCTCTATGGCGATTGGCGTGGGTGCGGACCCTGATTTGGCGGTGCAGGACAGCCTGCCGCTGCAGTATGTGGTCAAGGTGGTGCCGGCCTGACGCGTAGCGTTTGCGTACACCCCCCATTGGCAATGGGTATGCTATTGTTTTGGTCGCTGTATGCTCAATTTCGATGAGGGCTAGAGCCTCATTTTGCCAATGAAAATTGAGAGAATGGCCTAAAAAACCCATTTCGGGTATACATGGCGCCAGATGCGCCAGTTCACCCTGTCTAAGCCGGCAATATGTTTGCGTTAGAGGCGGTTGTGGTTGGGGTAGTGTTCATCATGGTGCCATCGTTGTCGAGCGCGTCCATCGCATGGTTTTACGCAGTGCCGTTTCAATCATTGTGTATTCGGCCAGGTCCAGTGCTTGGCGCGCCATGGACGTGTTGGGCACATAGCGCATGGGGAGGCTGCTGTGTGTCGCGTCCGACGGTGTTTGCACATGGATGGACACTGCCTGGCCCGCAGCCTCGACCACACGCTGCGCCAAGCTGGCAATCGAAAGCGCGTGTTCCGATCCCACGTTATACGCCTGGCCCGCAACGCCAGATTCCAGAATGCGCAGCAGCCAGACGCAAAGGTCGGCCGTGTACAGATACGAGCGCAGCGGTGCGCCGTCGCCGTTGATCTGGATGGCTCGCCCGGCCAGCGCATCACGGATGAAGTTGCCGGCGGCAAAGGGGCCGTTCAGCGGCAGGCCCGGGCCCAGTACCGCAAAAATGCGGGCAATGGCGGGCGAAAAACTGGCCTCGGGTGACCGCGCGGCCAACGTTGCGGATGGTGCGGGTTCAGCGGACCGGGCAGCCCGCTGCGCATAGGCGCAGGCCAGCCACTCTGCCGCCCGTTTGCCATTGCCATAGGCGCTGGCCACGTGCAGTGGATCGGAGGATCCGCTATAGCTTTCAGGTATGCGTTCCAGGTGGGTGGGTTGCGGCCCATAGACCGCTCCGCTCGACGCCAACAGGAAGCGTCGTGCGCCTGCCGCCTGTGCCAGGTCCAGCATGCGCCGGGTGCCTTGCACAATGGTGTCAAACACCTTCAGCGGCTGGTCCGCCTGGTGCGCGTTGCCAACCTCGGCAGCGGCATGGATGCACAGGTCGAGCGCACCCACCGATGCGGCAAAGGTGCTGACATCGCCTGCTACCAGTCGGGTGTCAGCCCGCTCGAATACATGTTGGGATTGCTGGCGGGCGCGCTCAGGGTTGCGGGTCAGCACCAGCAGTTCGATCTGGCTGTCCAGTCGGTCATTGGCCCGCTGCACAACCTGCACCAGCCACGAGCCTATGAAGCCCGTGCCCCCGGTGATGAACAACCGCGAGCCCGCATACTGAGACCAGAACGCCGGTGTCAGCGACAGCACCAGGTCCAGGTCTTCAGGGGGCAGGGCGGCAGGCATGGGTGGGTTAGAAATTCACAACCAGATAGCTTTCGATCTTGCGTGCCGCAAATTCCATCATCTCGTGGGTGAGGGACGGTTGCACTCCGATCCGGAAGGTGTTGTTCATGACGTTGTCGGTGTAGTGTTGGCCAGGTCGCCGCTGATGCGGTACTCTGTATCCACCATGAAGGGCTGGCGCCTCAGGTTGGCGAACAACGGGCGCGTGCAAGCCTTGTTCTGGTCCAGGTATGTCAGCAGGTCCAGGCGTCTCACCTGTACGTTGTCCTTGAGCGTGATTGGCAAGCCGAACCAGGACGGGGCGGCGTGTTCCGTAGCTTCAGGCAGACTGATAAACGCCGAGCAGTCTTTCAAGCGCTCTTTCAGGAACGCAAAGTTGACCATGCGCGCACAGATGAAGGCGTTTGCCATGTCTAGTTGCTCCAGCCCGCAGGCGGCCTGCATGTCGGTGATCTTCAGGTTGTAGCCCAGTTGACTGTAGGTGTACTTGCGATCATAGCCTTGGGGCAGCGTGCCCAGTTGCTAGTCAAAACGCTTACCTCAGGTGTTATCCTTGCCGGGCGCACAATAGCAGCTGAGGCCCCAGTCGCGGAAGCTCTCGGCAATGCTCTTGAACGCATCGTTGTTGGTGAACATCGCGCCGCCTTCACCCATGGTGACATGGTGCGCGGGGTCAAAGCTTAAGGTCGCAATGTCGCCAAAGTTGCCGACCATCTGGCCGTGGTAAGTGTTGCCCGGCGAGTGCGCCAGCATGATGGCCTTGGTCTTGGAGCCGATGGCGGCCTCGATCATGCGGGCGTCGATGTTGTGCGTCATGCGGTCCACGTCGACGAACACTGGCACGGCGCCAAACTGGAGTACGAGGGTGACTGTGGTTGGAAAACCCGCTGTTACGCCAACCACTTCGTCACCTTCTTGGATGGCTCGTGCGCCCAGCTTGGGTGAGGTCAGCGTGCTGAAGGCCGCCAGGTTGGCGGACGAGGTCGAGTTGATGGTGATCAGGTGCTTGCCGCCGATAAAGGGAGCCAGGTTTTTCTCAAACTCGGTGCTGAAGCGCCCGGTGAGGATAGTGTTTTCAAACGCCCTTTTTCCTTCCCCTTGGCACCCCGAACAGGGCATCCGACACGCGTGAGTCGGTCTTTGAAGGTGGCTGAGTTCTGTTTAGCGTTGACAGCGCCGCCGAAGGCGTTTTTTCCGGGCGCTGTCTGCGGGTTATCCCTTGTCGCTAGGGCGATCCCATCGATCCTGCAAATACTCGGATCCCGCCGACTCCAGCGGCCGGTTCGCTGGGTTGCTTCAATGGTCATGGGCCGCTTCAGGCCGCTTGCAGCGCCTGGCCACGGACTGGCGCCCCAGGCAGGCCCACGCCCGCAGTCCCAGGTGCGCGGGGATCTTCTCAATCACCGGAGGATAGCGGGCGCACGATGCGGTGAAAGCCGCGCGGGCGTACGTCCAATCGT
>CAMCTC010000018.1 GCA_945878355.1 Bordetella parapertussis
AGGCGATGCACCGGCTCTCGTACAGCTGCTGGCCGCGAGCGACGTTGCCGGCGGCAAATACCGCCGAAGCGGCAGCCATCAGTGCACCGTCGGCAGGATCGTGGAGGGCTTGCTCAAGAGGTCTTCCTGTGATGTGGCGCCATGGCCACCATGGCAGCGCGCTGTGGCCATGGCTGTGAGGCGCAGGGCCTGAAGGCGAAGGCCTTGGACGAGGGCCTCTTCAGGTCTAAGTTCAGCAGCGCGAAGTGCCCCACTTCGTCGGCCGGCAGGCGCGCCACGATCTTGCCCAGCGTCGGGTCATTGAACACGGTGATCACGCCCAAGTTGGCATCGGTTGCTTCGAGTTCCAGGCGCGCGGCCAGATCGAGCACGTCGTCTTCATTCCTGGGCTGATCGACCTTCAGCGCCTTGCTTACCCGTCGAGCGTCTTGGCCTCGACGGACTGGCACTCGAGCTTGCGGATGGTGGCGAGGAGGGCGTCGCTGTGCTGCCTGCGGTCGCCCTGGAGCTTGGGGGGATTCCCGAGATCGCCGTCGAACGCTCGCCGCTGGCGAGGTCAATCTGGCTCGATGGTCAATTTGATAGTTGGAACAAAAAAACCACCTAAGTGATTGATTTGTATAGGTATCTGGCGGAAGCGGTGAGATTCGAACTCACGGTGGAGTTACCCCCACGGCAGTTTTCAAGACTGCAGCCTTAAACCACTCGGCCACGCTTCCTTTGGATCTGAGGCCCATGTTGCGCCATTTTTGCCGCAGCCTCAGCCTTCCGGCGAAGCTTGCTTGCGGTCGGCATTCTAGGCGCTCCTTGGGTCTTGCCAGCACGATGGCGGCGATCCCGGTGGTGTCGACGATGCTGGCGCGGCTGTCGGCCTTGATGCCCCGCAGCAATTGATGGGCCACGGCCCGTCCGACGCCAACTCGGCCGAATTCAGCCCGGCGCTTGCGCCTGTTTGCATGACACCTGCGCCACTTCGCGCCTGCCACCGTCCACGCGCACCGCAGTCAGCGCCCCACCCCAGACGCAGCCGGTGTCGAGCGAGAGCAGATTGGGTCGGTTTTGCAGCCCTAGAGTGGACCAATGGCCGAACGCGATCGGTGTGTCACGGGTCAGCCGCTCGGGGTGGTCGAACCACGCTCTGTGACCTGCAGGCGCTTGGCCCGAGCCGTCCTTGGTGTCGAACTCCAGCGTGCCGTCGGGCGTGCAGTAGCGGATGCGTGTCAGCACGTTGAGCACCATGCGCCAGCGACGCGGGCCGGTCAGCGCGTCGTCCCAGCGCGCCGGGTCGTTGCCGTACATCACCCGCAGGAAATCCGCCATGCCAGGGCCGGCAAGCACGTCCTCCACCTCCCGGGCCAGCGCCAGCGTCTTGGCCGCGTCCCACTGTGGCGCGACGCCGGCGTGGACCAGCAGCCAGCCCTGGGCCTGGTCGGCGAGCTTGCGGTGGCGCAGCCATTCGAGCAAGGCCTCGCGCTGTGGGTTGGCGAGGATGTCGTCTAGCGTGTCGCTTCGGTGCGGCTTGCGCGCGCCCACCGAAAGCGCCAGCAAATGCAGGTCGTGGTTGCCCAGCAGGCAGCTCGCTGCGTTGCCCAGCGCCATCAATCGCTGCAGCGTGCGCAGCGACGCCGGGCCTCGGTTGACCAGGTCGCCCAGCACATGGACATGGTCGCGCGAGGGCGAGAAGCCGATCTCGGCCAGCAGTCGGTCGAGCGCATCGCAACAGCCTTGAGGGTCGCCTATCAGGTAATGCATGGGTTGATTCTGCTACGCTCGAGGCCTTATAGGTTTCGGGGGCGTCTTTCGCGGCGCCACTGCATGGAAGTTGCGCTACTGGTTTTTCTGATACTGGTCAACGCCTTGTTCGCGATGTCCGAGATGGCGCTGACCGCGTCACGCAAGGCCAGGCTGGCGGTGATGGTCGAAGCGGGCGAGCCCGGCGCGGCAGCTGCGCAGGTGCTGCACGACGACCCGACCAAATGGTTGTCGACTGTGCAGATCGGCATCACGTCGATCGGGGTGCTCAACGGCATCGTCGGCGATGCGGCTTTCTCGCAACCGCTGGCAGACCTGCTGCACCGGGTGTTCCCGCTGCTCGGCCACCGCGCGATGGACGTCACCGCCACCGCGCTGGTGGTCATGATCATCACTTTCCTGACCATCATCTTTGGCGAGTTGGTGCCTAAACGTTTGGGCCAGATGTACCCCGAGCGGGTGGCGGTGCTGGTGGCGCGGCCGATGGACATGCTGTCGTCGGCGGTGCGGCCTTTCGTCTGGCTGCTGTCGGCCTGCACCCAGGCCACGCTGCGATTGCTGGGCATCCGCAACGCGCCTTCGCGCAGCGTGACCGAGGAGGAGATCGCCGCCAGCCTCGAAGAAGGGCTGGACGCCGGCGTGATCGAGGCCCAAGAGCACCAGATGGTGCGCAACGTGTTCCGCCTCGACGAGCGCCAGATCGGCTCGATGATGATCCCGCGCGCCGAGATCACCTGGCTGGCCCAAAACGCGCCGCTGCCCGAACTGCTGTCGCAGATGACGACCAACGGCCACTCACGCTACCCGGTCTGCCGCGACGGCCTCGACGACGTGGTTGGCGTGATCCAGGCCCAGGACTTGTTGCTGCCCTTGTCGCGCGGCGAGTCGCCGAATCTGGCCGAGTTGATGCATGCGCCAGTGTTCGTGCCCGAGACCTTGTCGGGCATGGAGTTGCTAGACCACTTCAGGGCGACCGGCGCCGAGCTGGTGTTCGTCGTCGATGAGTACGGCGCCGTTCAAGGCGTGATCACCGTGCGCGATGTGCTCGAAGCCATCACCGGTGAGTTCAGCCCGCCCAGCGCCGACGACGCTTGGGCGGTTCGGCGCGCCGATGGCAGCTGGCTGATGGACGGTCTGATCCCGGTGCCCGAGATGAAGGACAGGCTTGAGATTCGCGAGCTGCCTGAGGAGGACCGAGGCCGCTACAACACGCTGGCCGGCATGGTGATGCTCTTGCTGGGCCGGCTGCCACAGACCACCGATGTGGTGGAATGGGACGTTTGGCGTTTCGAGGTGGTCGACCTCGACGGCAAGCGCGTCGACAAGGTGCTGGTGAGCCGCATCGCACCAACCGACCAGCCTGGAAACAAGTCACCATGATCAACGAAAACCTGCACAAGCAAGCGGTCGCACTCGACCGCGTCAAGCATCGCGAGCTCAAGCTCAACCTCGAACAGCGCGACCTCAGCGTGATGTCCACGCTGAATGCGTTCTTTGTCGCGGGCACCGAGTTCACCGACGCCTGCAAGGAATTCCCCGTGGTCTGGGTCAACGCCGGCAAGGACGATGCCGGCAAAGTGCAGGTCGCGCCGGTCGCGGTCTTTGGCCTGCAGGTCGGGCAAAACCTGTGCATCGAGGGCAATGCCTGGCGCGTGCGCTACGTGCCGGCGATGTTGCGGCTCTACCCCTTCGCGCTGGCCCGGGTGGCGGCCGACGAGATGGTGGTCTGCATTGACGAAGCCTGTGCTGGGATCGGGGCCGAGGGCCAGGCATTGTTCGATGCCAACGGCGAGCCGACCGAGTTCACCAAGACCGTGCAACAGCAGCTCGAAACCTTCGAGTCCGAGATCGAGCGCACCCGCATGGCTGGTGCGCTGCTGGTCGAGAAGGACTTGCTGCGCGACATGCGCTTCGACGCGACCTTGCCCGATGGCACCAAGCTCGGGGTTGATGGCTTCCTGACGATCGATGAGCAAAAGCTCGCCGCGCTGTCTGACGCCGATGTGCTGATGCTCAGTCGCAACGGTTTGCTGGGTTTGATCCATGCGCACCAGATCTCGCTCGGCAACATGGGCCGGCTGGTGGAGTGGCATGTCGAACGCCAGGCGGCGGCTTGATCCTGGGCCTAGCGGCTACGGACTTGCGCTTAGACATGAAGCTGCCGTCTCCGCGCACAATCGCCCACGCTTAGAACTTCTGGAGATCCCACCATGACGAGACGAAATCACTTGCTGACCCTGGCCACCTTGTCGCTGGGCGTTCTAGCTGTCGGCGCAGTGCGGGCCGAGGACAGCGTCAAGATCGGCGTGATCCTGCCGATGACCGGCCCATCAGCGTCCACCGGCCGCCAGATCGACGCTGCGATCAAGCTGTGGATGGCGCAGAGCGGCGGCAAGGCCGGCGGCAAGAAGGTGGAGGTCATCATCAAGGATGACGCGGGTGTGGCCGACACCACCCGCCGCTTGGCGCAGGAGTTGGTGGTCAACGACAAGGTCGTTGCGCTGGCTGGTTTCGGCCTGACGCCCTTGGCCTTGGCCACGGCGCCCATCGCCACCCAGAGCAAGACTCCGATGGTGGTGATGGCGGCTGCGACCTCGATGATCACCGAGGCCTCGCCCTACATTGTTCGCACCAGCTTCACGCTGCCCCAGGTCTCGATCGGCATCGCCGAATGGGCGGCCAAGAACAAGATCAAGAAGGTCGTCACGCTGGTGGCCGACTACGGCCCGGGCAATGACGCCGAGAAGTTCTTCTCGAGCCAATTCCAGCTCAACGGCGGTGTGATCACCGACAAGCTGCGCACGCCGCTGCGTGGCGCCGACTTCGCGCCGGTGTTGCAGAAGGTGCGCGACTTGTCGCCGGACGCGCTGTTTGTCTTCCTGCCCTCGGGCCAAGGCGCGCAGTTCATGAAGCAGTTCGGTGAGCGCGGCCTGGACAAGGCTGGCATCAAGCTGATCGCCACCGGCGACGTCACCGACGACGACCAGTTGAACGACATGGGCGATGTCGCGCTGGGCGTGGTCAATTCGCACCACTACTCGGCGGCGCACAACAGTGCGGCCAACAAGAAATACGTCGCCGATTTCCAGGCGGCCAACAAGTTCAGGCCCAATTTCATGTCGGTCGGCGGCTACGACGGCATGCGGGTGATCTTCAAGGCACTCGACACCACCAAGGGCGTCGGTGGCGACGCGCTGTTGGCGGCGATGAAGGGGCAGATATTCGAGAGCCCGCGCGGCCCGGTGTTGATAGACGCGCAGACCCGCGACGTGGTGCAGGACGTCTACATCCGCAAGGTGGAGAGGGTCAACGGCCAGCTCTTCAACGTCGAGTTCGACACGATCAAATCGGTGAAGGATCCCGGCAAGTTGAAGTAAGCCCCCGAAGCGGCCTGCGGCCGCTCCCCTCAAGGGGGGCGACGCCAGCGGCCCGGCAGAGCCGGTTCCGCAGCGTCTGCTTGCTGCGACGCCCTCAGTGTGCCTTTCCGCGACGACCCGCCCGATGCCATGCTGACCCTGCTCTTCGACGGCATTGCCTACGGCATGCTGCTGTTCGTGCTGGCCTTGGGGCTGGCCGTCACGATGGGTTTGATGAACTTCATCAACCTGGCCCATGGCGCTTTCGCGATGGCTGGGGGCTACATCCTGATCGTGCTGATGCAGCGCGCCGGCTGGCCTTTCCTGGCCTGCCTGCCGGCGGCTTTCATCGCCACGGCAGCCGCCGGCGCGCTGCTCGAGCGCCTGGTCTACCGGCCGATGTATGGCAAGCCTCACCTCGACCAGGTCTTGTTCTCGATCGGCCTGACCTTTATGGCCGTGGCCTCGGTCGACTTCATCATGGGCAGTTCGCCGCAGAACGTCCAGTTGCCGGACTGGCTGCGCCAGCGCTTCGAATTCGGCACGGGCCCGTGGATGCTGGGCATGGGGGCGTACCGCTTGTTCATCATTGCGACCTGCTTCGCGCTGGCGCTGGGGCTGCAGGCGGTGCTGACCCAGACCCGTTTCGGCAGCCGGCTGCGCGCCGCAGTCGACGACCCGCGGGTGGCTGCCGGGCTGGGGATCCCGGTGAACCGAATCTTCCTGCTGACCTTCGCGGTGGGCTCGGGCCTGGCAGGACTGGGCGGCGCGCTGGGTGCCGACATCCTCGGTCTGGATCCGAGCTTTCCTTTGAAATTCATGGTCTATTTCCTGATCGTCTGTGCTGTGGGGGGCACCAGTTCGATCACCGGCCCGCTGGTAGCTGCGTTGGTACTGGGCATTGCTGACGTGATGGGCAAGTACTACATGCCCAAGCTCGGCGCCTTCATCGTTTATGTGCTGATGATCGCAATCCTGCTGTGGCGGCCGCAAGGCTTGTTCTCGCGCGAGGGCAAGAAATGAGACCCTCAAGCTCACTGCGTTCGCTGCCCCAGGGGGCGCGCAGTTCCCTGGGTACGGCCCGGCGGAGGCTGCAATGAGCCGCGCAAGCGCGACCAGCTTGCTGGCGCCTTCGAAGTGGCGGCTCTGGGAAATCGCTTTGTGGGCAGCGATCTGGGGCGCGACCATCGTGTTCGGCCAGCATGCGGCGCTGGTCAACGAGATCGCGATCCTGGCGCTGTTCGCACTCTCGCTCGACCTCATCCTGGGCTATGCCGGCATTGTCTCGCTAGGACACGCGGCATTTTTTGGCGTCGGTGCTTACGGCGCGGCGCTGTTCGCCAAGCATGTGATGCCCGACCCGTTGCTCGGGCTGGTGGTGGGTGCCGGTCTGGGCGCGCTGCTGGGTCTGGTCACCAGCCCGATGATCGTTCGCGGCACCGACTTGACACGGCTGATGGTGACGATGGGCGTGGCCCTGGTGCTGCTGGAGTTGGCCAACAAGTTCGACGGCCTGACCGGCGGCACCGACGGGCTGCAGGGTGTGGTGATGGGCCCGTTGTGGGTCCCGTTCGTCGGTCGCTTCGAGTTCGACCTGGGCGCAAGGGTGGCATCGTTCTATTCACTGACGGTGCTGTTCATCGCCTTCTTGCTGCTGCGCCGCATCGTCCATTCGCCGCTGGGCATCTCGCTGCAGGCCTTGCGTGACAACCGGCTGAGGTTGATGGCGATCGGCCTGTCGGTCAACAGCCGACTGGCAGCGGTCTACACGCTGGCGGCAGGGTTGGCCGGCGCGGCCGGGGCCTTGCTGGCGCAGACCACCGGATTCGCTTCGCTCGATGTGCTTGAATTTCACCGCAGCGCTGACGTGATGCTCGCGCTGGTGATCGGCGGCGCCGGCTGGCTGTGGGGCGGGTTGGTGGGGGCGATCGCTTTCAAGGTGTTGCACGACTTGATCTCGTCCTTCACGGCGCAGTACTGGACCTTCTGGATCGGGCTGTTCCTGGTGCTGCTGATGCTGGTCGGACGCGAGCGGCTGTTCCGGCCCTGGTCCTGGTTCAAACGGGGTCAGTCATGAGCGCCCCAAGGCCAGCCGAAGCCGGCCGCCCCCCGTTGGGATCAAGCAAAGTGGCAAAGCCACATTTGCTTGAGAGTGATGTGGTGCTCCAGACCCACGACCTGGTCAAACGCTTCGGCGGCATCACCGCGACCGACAAGGTGTCCTTGACGATACGTCGCGGTGCGCGCCACGCGCTGATCGGCCCCAACGGCGCCGGCAAGACCACGCTGATCAACCAGCTCACTGGGGTGATGCCGCCCAGCGAAGGCCGCGTCGTGCTGGGAGGGCGCGACATCACAACGCTGGCGCCGCACCGGCGTGTTGCGTTGGGACTGGTGCGCACCTTCCAGATCAACCAGTTGTTTGCCTCGCTGACCCCGCTGCAAAGCCTGGCGCTGGCGGTGGCCGGCCGGCAGGGCCGGGCGCACCGCTGGTGGGCGCCTATGGGCAGCGATGCCGAGATCGCTGCCGAATGCGAGCAGTTGCTCGCACAGTTCCGTCTCAGCGACTTCGCCAACCGCAGGACCTCCGAGCTGCCCTACGGCAAGCGCCGACTGCTCGAGATCGCGCTGGCCGTGGCGCAGAAACCCAGCGTGCTGTTGCTCGACGAGCCGGCCGCCGGCGTGCCGGGCGCCGAGCGCGCCGACATCCTGGCGACCGTGGCCGCACTACCCGACGAGGTCGCGGTGGTGCTGATCGAGCACGACATGGACCTGGTGTTCAGCTTCGCCAGGACGATGACCGTGCTGGTCAACGGCAGCGTGCTGACCGAAGGCACGCCCGAGCAGATCGCCGCCGACCCGAAGGTGCGGGCGGTCTACCTGGGCGACTCGCTGGCCGGCATGCGCGGGCGCCCTGAAGACTTCGCGAGCCAGGCGGCAAGACATGGCTGAGAACCTGCTCGAGGTGCACGGCCTGAGCTGCGGCTACGGCGACGCGGTGGTGCTGACCGACGTCAGCTTCAGCTTGGGCATGGGACGTTCCTTGGCTTTGCTGGGTCGCAACGGCACTGGCAAGACGACCCTGATCGACACGCTGGTGGGCGTGACGCGCCGCCATGCCGGCCGGGTCCTGCTGGCCGGGCGCGAGATCCAAGAGCTGCCGGTCTACGCCCGCGCCGGCGCGGGTCTGGGTTGGGTGCCGCAGGAGCGCAACATCTTCAAGTCGCTGACGGTCGATGAGAACTTGAGCGCTGTGGCCAGGCCAGGCGCTTGGGACTCGAAGCGTGTCTACGACCTGTTCCCCCGCTTGGCCGAGCGCAAGAAGAACCTCGGCACCCAGTTGTCGGGCGGTGAGCAGCAGATGCTGGCTTTCGGCCGCGCGCTGGTGCTCAACCCGCGCTTGCTGCTGCTCGACGAGCCGCTAGAAGGCCTGGCGCCGATCATCATCGAAGAGCTGCTGCGTGCGATCCGCCGCGTTGCGCGTGAGGAAGGCTTGTCGTCGATCGTCGTCGAACAGCATCCGCACATGGTGCTGGGCGTGACCGACGACTGCATCGTGCTCGACCGTGGCAGCATCGCTTACCGTGCCGACAGCGCTGTCCTGCTCGACGATCCGGCGCCGCTGGATCAGTGGCTGGGCGTCTCGGCGCAATGAATCAACCATCCCAAGCCCTGGACACCAATATGACGCTTCGCACCAAACCGCCTTTTCGCGCCGACCATGTCGGCAGCTTTCTGCGCCCGAAATACCTGCTCGACGCGCGCGAGCAGTTCTTCGTCAAGAAGGAAATCACCGCCGAGCAACTGCGCCTCGTCGAGGACAAGGCGATCACCGAGATCGTCAATTTCCAGCAAGACGTCGGGCTTCAGAGCATCACCGACGGTGAATTCCGCCGCACCTATTTCCACATCGACTTCCTGGCCCAGCTCGGGGGTGTCAAGACCGACATCCCGGTCACGGTGTTGCGGCCTGACGGCACCGAGGAACTCGCGCCGCCGGTGATCCGCGTGATCGACAAGGTGCGCCATACCAAGAACATCCAGCTGGCCGATTTCGAATACCTCAAGAGCCAGGTGGCGGCAGGTTTGACGCCCAAGGTGACGATTCCGTCGCCAACGATGCTGCACTTTCGGGGCGGGCGTGCCGGCATCAACCGCGAGGCGTACCCCGAACTTGATCCGGTTTTCTACGACGATGTGGCCAAGGCCTATGGCCAGGAATTGCAGTCGCTGGCCGATGCTGGTTGCAGCTATGTGCAGATGGACGACACCAATCTGGCCTACCTCTGCGACGAGAAGATGCGCGAGGCCGCCCGGCTGCGAGGCGACGACCCCAACGAGTTGCCGCACCGCTACGCCGCGTTCATCAACAAGGTCGTGGCCTACAAGCCTGCTGGCATGACGCTGGCGATGCACTTGTGCCGGGGCAACTTCAAGAGCACGCACGCTGCGGCCGGCAACTACGAGCCTGTGGCCGAGGCCTTGTTGTCTGAGATGAACCTCGACGCATTCTTTCTCGAATACGACGACGAGCGATCGGGCGATTTCCGTCCGCTGCGCTACCTGTCCAAGGGCAAGATCGTCGTTCTTGGTCTGGTGACGACCAAGTTCGGCGAGATGGAGAGCAAGGACGCGCTCAAGCGACGGATCGAGGAAGCCGCAAAGTACGCGCCGCTAGACCAACTGGCCTTGAGCCCGCAGTGCGGTTTTTCCAGCACCGTTCACGGCAACAACATCGCCGTCGAAGCCCAGCGCGCCAAGCTTCGACTGGTGATCGAGACAGCCCAGGAAGTCTGGTCCTGAGCCTGGGCCAGAAGGCCTACAGCGCGATCGCCTGCTGGTAGAGCCGGGTCGACCTCGCGCCCGAGCGGCAGAACGCCAGCACCGGTGTTGGTAACTCGGCCAACAGGCGCGCGAATTCGGCGATCTGCTCGGGCGACTGCCAGCCACCGTCGACCGGCAGATGCCGGTACTGCAGGCCGGCGGCAACTGCCGCGGCTTCGACGGCCGCGCTGGCGGGCTGGTCGGGGCCATGCTCGAAGTCGGGCCGGTTGTTGATCACGCTCTTGAAGCCCAGGCGAGCTAACTCGGCCATCGCATCGGGCATCAGTTGAGGGGCCACCGACAACTGGTCGGCGATGGCGCGCAAGGGCAGGTTGGTGTTCATGGGGGCTGACTTTAATTCGACAACGCGGACTTGACAGCGGCGGAGATGGCGCCCATGTCGGCCTTGCCGGCAAGCTGCGCTTTGACCGCAGCCATCACCCGGCCCATGTCGCCGGGGCCCGTGGCGCCAAGACTGGCGACGATGGCCGACACTTCGGCGATGACCTCATCGCTTGACAGCCGTGCAGGCAGGTAAGCCTGCAGCACCAGCAGTTCGGCCGATTCTTTGTCGACCAAGTCGGTGCGGCCGGCGCTTTGGAACGCGGTGATCGAATCCTTGCGCTGCTTGATCGTCTTGTCGACGATGGCAACGATGGAGGCGTCGTCGAGCACGATGCGCTCGTCGACCTCGCGCTGCTTGATCGCCGCCAGCAGCATGCGGATGGTCGACAAGCGCGCCGCATCCTTGGCGCGCATCGCTGTTTTCATGTCTTCGGTGATCTGGTCTTTCAGGCTCATCAGGTTTTCTCCAGCAAGAAGGCAAACAGGCGCAGCGCCATGAAAAACGCCCGCAGCGGTAGTCCGCGCGGGCGTCGATTCGGAGCAGAAAAACGGCTTCGAGTTTAGAAAAGCTTTTTCGGCAGCTGCATGCTGCGAACGCGCTTGTAATGACGCTTGACGGCCGCAGCCTTCTTGCGTTTGCGCTCTGATGTGGGCTTTTCGTAGAACTCGCGGGCCCTCAGGTCGGTGAGCAGGCCCAGCTTTTCGATCGTGCGCTTGAAGCGGCGCAGGGCGACATCGAAAGGTTCGTTTTCCTTGACGCGAATCGTGGTCATTTAACTCCAAAGTCCTAAGGATTGTGCGCTCGGTGTTCCAGACGCGGCCTGCAGGGTCGCTGCATTCTGGCGCTCTTGTCGAGTGGGCCAGGCCGGGGAATCGACGCGCGGTTTACCAGCAAAGCGTGGATTCTACTTCGAATTCTCGGCATCAGACCAGAGACCGTGCACAGGCCGCTGCACTGGCCCAGGCCCACTGGAAGTTGTAGCCGCCCAGCCACCCAGTCACGTCGACCACTTCGCCGATGAAGTGCAGTCCGGGTTGGCGCTTGCTGGCCATGCTGCGCGAGTCCAACTCGCGCGTGTCGACGCCGCCGGCAGTGACCTCGGCTTTGCGAAACCCTTCGGTCCCGCTGGGGGTCAGCGTCCAGTGCGACAGCGATTCGGCCAGACGCTGCAGGTCGCGGTCGCGCAGCTCGGGCATGGGCTTGGCTGCGTCCATGCCAAGCCGGGTCAGCCAGGCGTCGGCCAGGCGTTGCGGCAGCAGCCCTGCCAGCGCGTTGCCGAGTTGGCGCTTCGATTGCTGTTTGGCCTCGCGCAGCCACTGCGCAGCGTCCGCGCCTGGCAGCAGGTCGATCGTCAGCGCTTCGCCCGGTTGCCAATAGCTCGAGATCTGCAACACCGCCGGACCGCTCAAGCCCCGGTGGGTGAACAGCAAGTCCTCGCGGAAGCTGGTCTTGCGCCGCGCGCTGCCGGTGGCAATGTCGACCGCCAGCGATGCGCCCGCCAAGGGCACAAATGGGGCCCAGGTCTCGGTGTCGAAGCTCAGCGGCACCAGCGCGGGGCGCGGCTCGACGATCTTGTGGCCGAACTGACGTGCCAGACGGTAGCCGAAGTCGGTCGCGCCGATCTTGGGGATCGACAGCCCGCCGGTGGCCACCACCAGTTGCGACGCCTGCACCGTGCCGCGGTCGGTGTCGATCTCGAAGCCCGCGTCCGATGCGCGCAGCGCCGCTACCGCGCAGGGCTGCCAGCGTTGCACCGCACCGCTGTCGCATTCGGCCAGCAGCATCGCGATGATTTGCTCAGACGAGTCGTCGCAGAACAACTGGCCCTTGTGCTTTTCATGGAATGCGATGCCGTGCCGTCGCACCAGGTCGAGGAAATCGGCTGTTGTGTAGCGTGCCAGTGCCGACCGGCAATAGTCTGGGTTGGCCGACAGAAACTGCGCCGGCGTGGTGTCACGGTTGCTGAAATTGCAGCGACCGCCGCCCGAGATGCGGATCTTCTCGGCCACCTTGTCGGCATGGTCGATCAGCAATACCTTCAGCCCGCGCTGGCCAGCGATGCCAGCGCAAAACAGACCCGCTGCCCCAGCGCCCAGCACGACGACGTCGAATTTTGAGGGCGGTAGGCTGGACATGGCGGGCGATTATCTTCGCGCGCCATCGCTGCCTGGCCAGGCTCAATCCGTTGCCGGACTGTGCGCAGGCAGCCGTCGCAGGGAGCGCATCAGCAGGTCGACCTGTCGGTCCAGCGGTGCCGGTCCGGGCTTTTCGCCCGCAACCACGCCCTGGATGTAGACCGCCACCGTGGCAGCGTCGATCTGTCTCGGCAACAGCGGCAGTTCTCCCAACACACCCTCTTGCAGCGGGCAGGACAGTTCGGCCTGCCATTGGCCGCCCAGCCAGACATCGAGCTTGGGGCAGCGTCTTGGATCGGCGACGGCCTCGCCTTCGGTGCCGCGCAACAGCATCATGTCGCCGGCGCTGCGCTCGGCGAACTCGGCCATCAGCTTGCCGAATTCAGGGTGGGTATGGCTGGCCAGGCGCAGCGCTGGCGCGCCTTGCACCGGTTGCAGCAGTTTGGCCACCGTGTGGCCCGAGTTGCGAAGGCCGACGACCCGGCGCACATCGAGCAGGCGCTGCAGCGCAGCGCACAGCGTGTCGGTCGTGACGAAAGCTGGTTCGTGGCGTTGCCAACGCTTGTGGATGCCGGCCTGGCCTTCGGCAGGCGCCAGGCCCAGCGCCTGAAAGATCTCGGCGCTGGTCACGCGCCCAGGGTCGTGAAGCGGACCGTGCACCAGCACGTGTGCGCCTTCTTGCGCCAGACGCATCGCCAGCAAAGGGGTCAGGTTGGGCAATCGACGCGCGCCGTTGTAGCTCGGGATCACGATCACCGGGTGGTCGCTGGCCACCGCCAGGCAACGGGCCTGGGTGGCCTGGGCAAAGCCCAACAGCTCGTCGACCGTCTCGCCCTTGATCCGCATCGCCAATGCAAACGCGCCGATCTCCAGATCGCTGACCTGGCCATCGAGCACCTGGCCCATCAGGTCTCGGGCCTGGTCGATGTCGAGCGACCGCGCACCCGCGCTGCCGCGGCCGATCTCCTTGATGTATTGCGCGATGCCCATTGCCTCAGCCCAGGTTGTTGTCGGTCCACACCCAGCAAGTTCCGGGCCGAAGTACCGCTTGACCACCCTGTTCCGGCCGAACTGAATTCGCCGGCATTTTGCGTCAACAGCCGGTGGCGGCGCTCGGTATCATCAGCTTGGGGTCTGCGCCGCTGGGCCAGGACTTCAAAATCTTGCCCGCCACGAACCGGTCTGATCACAGGATCTGCGCTTGCCGACCCATGCCATGATGAACGCCGCTGTTGCAGCAACCGAGGGTTCGATACCCGGCCCTGTGGCTGACGCGTCAATCGTCAATGGCGTGTTGGCGCAGTCATTGTTGGCCTGGGCGCGGCAGCAAGGGCTGGCGCTTGGTGTCAAACAGGCCGATGACGGCCGCTACCTGCTGGTCAACCTGGCGCTGGCTGAGTTGCTCGGCCGCTCGCAGGCCGAGATCGTCGGCCGCAGCGACGCCGAGTTGCTGGACCCAGCGGCGGCGGCACTGATGCGTGCAGCGGACAACACCGCGCTGGTGCAGGGCAGCGCGCTGGCCAGCACGCACCAGCTTGAGCTGCGAGACGAGCGCCGTGAGTTCCAGGTCTTGCGGCTGGCCACCAGCGGGTCGTCGGTCGCTGAAGGCCAGCGCCTGATCTGCAGCATCTGGCACGAGCTGGGCCCGCAGCGCCAACGTGAGGCCGAGCTGCGGCAGTTGCTCGATCAGCTCGAGCAAGCGCAACAGTCCAACCAGAACTTGCGGCGCGAGCTGGCCAACCAAGGACCGCGTGAAGCGAGCGGCGACCTCTACGACCAGGCGCAATTCGACGACCAGTTGCGCCGCGAACTCGATCTGTCGGCCCGCGAGCACCGTGAATTCGCATTGGTCTACATCACGATCGACACTGATCAGCCCGGCGCGCTGGCGCACGATCGGGTCTGCGAGGCCATGGGGAGCTTGCTGCGTGGCAACACGCGGGCGATGGACTCATCCTGCCGTATCGGTCCACAGCGTTTCGCCGTGTTGTTGTCAGGCGTGGGCTTGGCGACTGCGCATTCGCGCATGGAGGGCTTGCGCCGCCAATGTGCGACCCAGATCGTGGTGCTGGCTGGCGAGGCGCTGCGTTTCAGTGTGTCGATGGGGGTGGCGAGCTATCCCCACACCGCGAGCAGCCAAGCCGAGCTGATGGCGGCCAGTTCAGCAGCCTTGGACGAGGCTCAACGCCGTGGTGGCAACGGCGTCGCGCTGGCCCGCATACGCTTGCAGATGGACTGAAACCCGGGCGGTGTTTCAGCCTGACGTCAAAATACGCAATCCAGGTATCTTGATCACCTTGACCGAATGCCCTCTCCAGGATCCCCTCCGATGTTGCCGACCTCCCTGAACGACCTGCTGGCCACCGGCGCTGCCGATGCGCCCGCGATTTCGGCCCCTGGCCGCACAGCGCTCGACTTCAGGGCTCTGCGTGCCTTGATAGGCGACACGCTGGCCAGCCTGAACGCCTGGGGCATAGGCCGAAACGACCGCGTGGCGATCGTGTTGAACAACGGCCCCGAGATGGCGGCCTGCTTCGCGGCCTGCGCCTGCGGCGTCACCAGCGCGCCGCTCAACCCCGGCTACCGCAGCGAGGAGTTCGAGTTCTACCTCGCCGACCTGAACGCCAAGGCGCTGATCGTCGAGCAGGGCAGCAGTTCCCCCGCGATCGCTGTGGCCGAGAAGCTGGGCCTGCGCGTGCTCGACCTGGTGGCCCGTGCCGACCAAGGCGCCGGCAGCTTTGTGCTGCAAGCCCGTGACCAGCGTGATGCGATGCCCACCAAGGTGGGCGGCTTCGCCCAGCCCGACGACATCTCGATGGTGCTGCACACCTCGGGCACCACCTCGCGGCCCAAGATCGTGCCGCTGTCGCAACGCAATCTGTGCGCCTCGGCCAGCAGCATCGCCCGCACGCTGCAGTTCGTGCCGGGGGACTGCGGCCTGAACATCATGCCGCTGTTCCATATCCACGGCCTGATCGCCGGCGTGCTGGCGCCGCTCGCGGCCGGTTCGCAGGTGTTCTGCACCCCGGGTTTCAACGCGCTGAAATTCTTCGCTTGGATGGACGAGGCCAAGCCGACCTGGTACACCGCCGTGCCGACGATGCACCAGGCCATCGTCGGGCGTGCCGGCAAGAACGCCGAGGTGATCGCGCGCCATCCGCTGCGCTTCATGCGCTCGTCTTCGTCGTCGATGCCGCCGCAGGTGATACGCGAGCTCGAAGCCGTGTTCGGCGCGCCACTGATCGAGGCTTATGGCATGACCGAGGCGACCCACCAGATGACCTCCAACCCACTGCCGCCGGCCGCCCGCAAGCCCGGCACCGTGGGCCGGGCCGCTGGCCCCGAGGTGGCGATCATGGCCGGCGACGGCAGCCTATTGCCCACGGGCGGCATCGGCGAGATCGTGATCCGGGGCGACAACGTCACCGCTGGCTACGAGAACAACCCATCCGCCAACGCCGAGGGCTATCGCGGCGGCTGGTTTCGCACCGGCGACCAGGGCCAGATGGACGAAGAGGGTTACGTCAGCATCACCGGGCGATTGAAGGAGATCATCAACCGCGGTGGCGAGAAGATCAGCCCGCGCGAGGTCGACGAGCTGCTGATGGACCATCCGGCCGTGGCGCAGGTGGTGTGCTTCGGCATGCCGCACCCCAAGCTGGGCGAGGAGGTGGCCGCAGTGGTGGTGCTGCGCGAGGGACAGGCCGCCACCGAGCGCGAGCTGCAGGCCTTCGTCGCCGGCCGGGCCGCCGACTACAAGGTGCCCAAGAAGATCCTGTTCATGGATGAGATCCCCAAGGGCGCGACCGGCAAGCTGCAGCGCATTGGTCTGGCGCAAAAGCTAGGCCTGGGCTGATCCCGGACTGGGGCTGAGTTGCGATGAACATGAAGATCGCCATCGTCGGCGCGGGCGCCATCGGCGGTTACCTGGGCGCGAGGCTGGCCGCAGCGGGCGAGGACGTCACGTTCATCGCCCGCAACCGCAACCTGGCCGCCATCAACGCCCACGGTTTCAGGCTGATCCTGGAGGACGGCAGCACGCTGCATGCGTCCAAGGTTCGCGCGGTCGAGCAAATGGCCGATGCTGGGCCACAGGACGCCGTGCTGCTGACCGTCAAGGCGCACCAGGTTCGCGATTTGTTGCCGGGGCTGCGCGCGCTGTTCGGTCCGCGCACGCTGCTCGTGACGATGATCAACGGCGTGCCTTGGTGGTATTTCCAGAAGCTGGCCGGGCCTTATGAAGGCCGGGCGGTGACACGCGTCGACCCCGACGGCGCGCTTGCTGCGGGCATCGAGTGCGAGCGCATCATCGGCAGCGTGGTCTACCCGGCGGCCGAATTGGTCGAGCCGGGCTTGGTGCGGGTGATCGAGGGCAACCGTTTCACGCTGGGTGAACTCGACGGCAGCCGCAGCGAGCGCGTCGAGTCGCTGTCGCGTGTCTTCATGAATGCCGGCTTCAAGTCGCCAGTGTCGCGCGACATCCGGGCCGAGCTCTGGGTCAAGCTCTGGGGCAATCTGAGCTTGAACCCGATTTCGGCGCTGACCCACGCGACCTTGGAAGAGATCTGCCGATTCCCATCGACGCTCGCGCTGGTCGAACGCATGATGACCGAAGGCCAGTCGGTGGCCGAGGCACTGGGTGTGCGCTTCAAGATCTCGCTGGCCCAGCGAATCGCCGGCGCCGAGGCCGTCGGCGCGCACAAGACTTCGATGCTGCAGGATGTGGAGAGCGGACGCGCGCTGGAACTCGAAGCGCTGGTCGGTGCGGTGGTCGAACTCGGGCAGATCACCGGGACGCCGACGCCGACCATCGAGGCGATCCATGCGGTCACCAGCTTGCTCGGTCGAACGCTGGCGCTGCGTCAGGGGCGGCTGGCGTTGCAGCCGATCTGACCGCCCCAAGGCCGGCCGAAGCCGGCCGCCCCCCTTGGGGAACAAGCCAAGTGGCAAAGCCACATTTGCTTGAGGGCGAATCGCCGCTGCCGGGTGCGGGGCTCAGGGCTCGCTGAGCACGCGCCAAGCCATGTAGCTGCCCAGGCCGTACAGCAGCACCGCGAACACTCTTTTCAGTTGTTGCGTGTCCAAGGAATGCGCGAAGCGTGCGCCCAGCGGGGCGGTCAGCATGCTGGCGACTGCGATCACGCCGAGCGCGGGCAGCATCAGGTAGCCCGACGCGCCGGGGACGACGGCGGGCAGGTTCCAACCGGCGATCACATAGCCCAAGGTATTGGCCAGCGAGATCGGGAAGCCCAGTGCCGCGCTCGTGGCCACGGCCTGGCTCATCGTGATGTTGCACCAGGTCATGAACGGCACAGAGATGAAAGCGCCGCCCGCGCCCACCAGGCCTGACACCAGACCGATCGCGCTGCCAGCGGCGCCCGCGCCTAGCGGCCCCGGCATTTGCCGGCTGGGTTTGGGCTTGCGATTGACCAGCATCTGGGTGGCCGAGAAGACGACGAAGCCGACGAACAACAGCGCCAACGCCCGGCCCTTGAGCAATGAGAAAACGCCGGCGCCCGATAGCAGCCCGCCGATCACGATCCCCGGCACCAGTTGGCGCACCAAGTCCCAGCGCACCGCACCGCGCCGGTGGTGCGCTCGAACGCTGGAAAGCGAGGTGAACAGGATGGTCGCCATCGAGGTGGCGATCGCCATCTTCACGGCCAGACCTTGCTCGATCCCGCGGTGGTTGAAGATGAAGGTCAGGAAAGGCACCATCAGCATGCCACCACCAATGCCCAACAGGCCGGCCAAAAAGCCGGTGAACACCCCCAGCGCAAGCAACTCCAACACCAACATGGGATCGAGAAACGACATCAGGTCTCCGGGGGCAACAACAAAGCGATCACAGCCTGCCATTCGGCGGCCGTGACGGGGGTGATCGACAGCCGGTTGCCAGGTTTGAGCAAGACCATCGTCGAGAGTTCGGGTCGCCCGCGCATCTCGCGCAGCGACAGCAGCCGGGTCTTGTCGACCAGCCTGACGGCCACTTGCAGCCAACGCGGCGAGTTGGGTTGCGACTTGATGTCGAAGTACTGGCTCGACGGGTCGAATTGGGTGGCATCCGGGCCGGCTTCGCTGACCACTTCGGCCAGGCCTGCCACGCCGGGCAAGGCGCAGGATGAGTGGTAGAACAACACGCCGTCGCCGGGCCGCATCGCATCGCGCATGAAGTTGCGCGCCTGGTAATTGCGCACCCCCACCCAGCTCAGAGTCTGACCGGGAGCCTGTGCCAGATCGTCGATCGAGCAGTCTGCAGGCTCGCTTTTCATCAACCAGTGGCGGGGCATGGGTGTCCGTTGCGAACCGTGAGCCGCATTCCTGATCCCTAAGGGAGGATCAGGTGGGCGAGGTCAGCGAAGCTTCGGGTTCATCTGACGCGAGACGATCACACCAGCCTCGCAATATCCCAAGCCCTGGCTCAATGAGCATCGGATCAAGGAAATTAGACTCACGCAAACGCAACGGACGATCCCATTCTAAGCATGCCGACGGGTTGCCGGACTGTTGAAAGGCTGCGAAAAATTTCACAGCAGTTGACCGTCGTCGCCAAGTGCCTGGTCGATGCGGCGGATCAAGTGGTCGACGTCGAGCGTGCCGGCTTCGGTCGCCACAGCGACGGCCGCACTGCTGGCCGGGAGCGGTGCGACATGGGCATGCTCTGCGCGCTGGTATGCGAGGTTCAGCGCGGTCAGCACGGCGATGCGCTCGCGTGCCTTGACCTTGCCGGCATCGCGAATCAGGCTCATCTCCCGGTCGACGATGGCCACCGCCTCGCGCAGCAGGGCTTCGCCGTCGGGCGGACAGGACAGCATGTAGCTCTGGCCCAGGATGGTGGTTTCGACCTGCTTCATGCGATGTTCCGGGCGGCTTCGTTGACTGGCTCGGCCGGTTTGGGTGCCGCGTCGGTGGGCAAGCGGTCGAGCAGTGCGTCAATGCGGGCCCGGGCCGCAGCCAGCCTGGATTTCAGGCTGTCGCGCTCGCTGCTCACGCTGCCCAGTTGTTGCTCGAGCAGCGCATTGGTTCGCTTGAGTTCCTCGTGCCGCAGCACCAGGCGTTCGATTCGCTCGGCAAGATCATCGAGTCTCGACATGGGCTGCAACCGCTTCAAGTAAGTGAGCCTCATTGTAGGCGGCGGGTCAGGCCGATCGACCCGCAGGCTTGCAGCTCGGCGTCTGCGGTAGGATTGTTGCTGTTGGTGCTCCGGCCGCTTGTCAAAAGATGGCTGGGTTAAACGGGAAGCAGGAAGGCTGCCATCCAGCGGATGGCGAGCTTGCAACCAATCGGTCGCAGTCTCAACAGCCCAACCTGCGCTGCCCCCGCAACGGTAAGCGGACGGAATTTGACAGACCTTTCGGTCAGCCGATTCCCGCTCCTGTGTCTGACGCCACTGACCGTGTCCACGGTTGGGAAGGCCACAGGGGTTGTTTCCGCCAGCCCGGATACCGGCCAACAGGGGGCTGCACGCGTGTTGCGCGTGTGGCCGCATTGGCCGGCGCTCGCGGGGAAGCGGGAGCAGGCGGGCACGGTAATTCTTCTTCCATGACTCCAATCCTCAAGGCGCGCTGCGCCACTGCTGCGCTGGGCGTTTGCCTGACGTTCTTGTCTTTTTGCGCCGTCGCCGATGACGCCGCGACGGTGGTCGTCACTGCTGCGCGATCTCCGCAGTTGCTCACTGACGCGCTGCCTCACACCACCGTTCTGCTACGCCAGGACATCGAACGCTCGCAGGCAGTGGACCTGCCAGCATTGCTGGCCGCCGAGGCCGGTGTGCAGTTCGCCAGCAACGGCGGGCGTGGCACTGTGACCTCGTTGTTCCTGCGCGGTGCGCCGACGCGCCAGGTGCTGGTGCTGGTCGACGGCGTCACGCTGTCGCGCCAGGACGCGACGGGGCTTGTCGGCATTGAGCATCTGATGCTCGACCAGGTCGAGCGCATCGAAATCGTCCGGGGCAATGTGTCGGCGCTGTACGGCGGCGGTGCGGTCGGCGGCGTGATCCAGGTCTTCACCCGCCGGGCCGACGCCACACCGCAAGCCAGCCTTCGGATCGAAGCCGGTGCGCGCGGCTTGGTCCACGGCGCGGCGCAGACCACCGCGCAATTCGGCAGCACCCAGGTTTCCTTTGGTGTATCGCGTGTTTCGGACCAGGGGTTTTCTGCGCTGGATCCGGTCCAGGTGGCCCCTGCCAACCCCGATCGCGACGGCTACCGCAACACCAGTGCGTCGCTCAAGCTGTCGCAGGCACTGTCCGAAGGGCATCGCCTGGGTTTGGCTTGGGTGCACAGCGACGGCAGGCTCGACTACGACAGCGCTTATGCCACCCCAACCGACGTGCAGACCAGCCGTAGCCGCAAGGATTTGCTGAGCTTGAGCAGCGATGACCAGATCACTGCGGCCTGGTCCAGCCGCTTGAGCCTGTCGACCCAGCGCGATGATGCGCGCTACGACGAGAGCGGTGACTTCGGCTTTGCCGGCCGCTACAAGACCACGGTCGATGCGCTGAACTGGGCCCACAGCATCAGCCTGTCGCCGGCCACGGCACTGAGTGCAGGCGTCGACTTGCAGCGCCAGCGCATCGTCGCCGACGACGGTTTCGGCGGGACCTTTGACAAGTCGCGCCAGGTCTCGGCCTGGTTTGCCGGCCTGCAATCTCGCCTGGGCGACCACGACTTGGCGTTCAACCTGAGGCGCGACCAAGTCGGCGGTGTCGGGTCACGCAGCAGCGGCAGCCTGGCCTGGGGCTGGCAGGTGGCGCCAGCTTGGAAGCTGATAGGCAACCTCGGCAACGCCTTCAGCGCGCCGCCTCTGGGCTACTTGTATGCGCCTTTTTACGGCAACCCGGCGCTGCAGCCTGAGCTCGCACGTTCGGTCGAGGCTGGGCTGCAATGGGCGCTGGCCGGCCAGCGGCTGCGGGCCACGCTGTTCCAGACCCGGGTCAGCCAGGAATTGGAGTACGACACGGTCAGCAACAGTTTCGGCAATGTCGCGCGCACCCGCAACCGTGGGCTCGAGCTGTCCTACAGCGGTCGTATTGGCCGCAGCGACCTTCGCGCCAGCCTGACGGCGCAGAACCCTATCGATGCCAGCACCGGCGCGCAGCGCTTGCGTCGGAGTCAGTCGCTGGCCTCGGCTGCGCTGTCGCAGGAGCTCGTTGGCGGCTGGCGCGCTGGCCTGGCGGTCCGTGCGGTTGGTGCTCGGCCCGACAGCGGCGATGTAGCGCTCCCGGCCTATGTGGTGGCTGACCTGACCGCACAGTGGGACATCAACCGCGACCTGCAATGGTTCGGCAGGGTCGAGAACCTGGGCGATGCGCGCTACCAGACCGCCAGCGGCTACGCCCAACCCGGGCGCGGGCTGTTCACCGGCCTGCGTTGGCGGCTGTCTCTCTGAACAACGCTGCATGACATGGGTTTGACCGCGAACCGTTTGAGCGTCTTGGCCGCGGGCTTGCTCGGGCTGCTGCTGCTCGCCGTGCTGGCGGGGCTGGCGCTGGGCAGCGCGGGGCTGGACCGCGAACTGATCATCGAACTGCGCGCTCCCAGGGTGGCGGCGGCGGTGGGCGTTGGCGCGCTGCTCGCGCTGGCCGGCTTGGCGATGCAGGTGTTGCTGCGCAACCCACTGGCCGATCCCTATGTGCTGGGCACCTCAGGCGGAGCCTCGGTCGGTGGCTTGCTGGCTTTGATGTCGGGATTGAGCCTGTGGCTGGGCGCTGGCCTGGGCGCGTTGTTGGCCGGCGCCGTGTTGCTGGCTTTGACCCGCGTAGCGCTGGCATCGACCGATGACGCGTCGCCTCGGCTGGTGTTGACCGGAGCGATGCTGGCCTCGCTGTGCGGCGCGATCGCCACGCTGCTGCTGGCGCTCACGCCCGACCAACGCTTGCGCGGAGCCATCTTCTGGCTGGTCGGTGACCTGTCGGGTGCCCAGGGTGGCCTGGGTTGCGGCGCGGCCGCGCTGGTCTTCGCCGCTTGGTTGAGCTGGCGTGGTCAGGCGATAGACCGCTTGCAACTCGGCAGCGAAGTCGCCGCGCTGCTGGGAGAGCCGGTGCGGCGATTGCGCCTGCTGCTGCTGGTGGCTGCTTCGCTGGCCGCCGGGTTGGCGGTGGCCTGTGCCGGCGCGATCGGTTTCGTCGGTCTGGTGGTGCCGCAGGCTTTGAGGCTGATGGGGGTGCAACGCATCCGCGACCTGGCCTGGATGAGCGCGGTCGGCGGCGCCGCCTTGCTGACGCTGGCTGATCTGCTGGCGCGCACCATCGTCGCGCCGCTCGAACTGCCGGTGGGCGCGGTGATGGCCTTGGTCGGTGCGCCGATGTTCATCGCGGTGTTGGCGCGGGGGCCGCGGTGACAGCGACCTTGGTGCCACCGCCTTTGTTGCAGGCCTGCGGCCTGAGCCTGCACGCGGCTGGGCGCTGCTTGCTGAAAGGCCTGGACTGGCAGGTTCATCCGGGCGAGCGCTGGTGCGTGATCGGCCGCAATGCCGCGGGCAAGAGCACGCTGCTGCGTGCACTGGCCGGGTTGCCTGTTCCCGAGCGCAGCGGCGAGTTGCGCTGGCTGGGCCGTGACCAAGCCGATTGGTCAGCCGCCGATGCTGCCTGGGCCCGTGCCTATGCGCCGCAGCAGGCCGTCGACCGCTTCCCGCTCAGCGTTCAGCGCCTGCTCGAGCTCTCGGTGGTCCGGCCCGGGCCAAGGCGAGCGGCCACGCTGCTGGCCGATCTCGATGCCCAGGGCCTGGCCACGCGCGGCGTGATGCAGCTCTCGGGTGGCGAGCGCCAGCGCATCGCACTGGCGCAATGCGCGCTGCAGGGCGCGCCGCTGATGTTGATGGACGAGCCGGTGTCGTTCCAGGATCCGGCGCACCAGATCCAGGTCGCGCGTTGGCTGGCCGGGCTGGTCGCACCTGGTACCGACGCTGCGTTGGTGGTCAGCGCGCACGACGTCAACTGGATCGTCCACACCGCGACTCACGTGCTGGCCTTGTCTGGCGAGGGTCGGTGGGAGGCCGGACGCTGCGAGGACTTGATAGATGCGGCGATGCTGCAGCGTGTCTATGGCTGCGCCTGGCGCGAGGTGGGTGGTTTCTGGGTCGCTGCCTGAGTCTCTTAAACAAATGTGGCTTTGCCACTTTGTTTGACCCCCATGGGGGGGCGGCCGGCTTCGGCCGGCCTCGGGGCGCTCAATGCCGCGCGCGGTCTATTGCCTCGCACAGCGCTTGTGCGCCATCGACGAACGCAGGCGTCATCCGCGCCAGCCGGTGGCCTGGCAAAGCCACCAGTTGGCCGCGCTGAACCGCATCGACGCGGTTGAAACGCCGCCAAGCGTCGAGCCGGGCCGGCTCGTTGGCCTCGGCGCCGGTGACGACGATCTGCGGGTCGGCGGCGATCGCGGCTTCCCAGCCCACTGTCGGGGTCAGCGTGGGCTGGCTGCCGAAAACGTTGACACCGCCGCAGGCGCTGATGGCCTGGGCGATCCCGTGCTTGTCGTTGACCGTCATCAGCGGCTCATGCCAGAGCTGGTAGAACACACGAACAGGTGTCCGGCCTGCGTAGCGTTCGCGCAGCGCGGCCCAGCCTGACTCGGTCCGCCCAGCTGCAGCGTCGGCGGCTCGCTCGGTGCCAAACAAGCGTCCGAATTGGCGCAGTGTCTGGGCAATACCAGCCACGCTGCTGATCTCGCTGGCGTACAGCGGCAGGCCTAGCGACGGCAGCCGCTGCTGCTGGCGCGGGTTGACGCCGCTGGTCCAGACCAGCAGCAGGTCTGGTCGCAGCGCGGCGATCGCCTCAAGGTTGATCGCAAAAGCGTCGCCGACCACCGGTAGCTTGGCGGCTTCGGCCGGGGAGTCGCTGTAGCGCATCACGCCGACCAGGCGGTCGCCCGCGCCGGCAGCAAATACCAATTCGGTCAGGTGCGGTGACAGCGCCACTGCGCGCCGCGCCGGGGCCGCGAGCGTCAGCGTCTGGCCGGCATCGTCCTGCAGCGTCACCGCAGCAGAGGCATTGGACAGGCCGGCCAGCAGCACGGCACCGAACAGCCAGCACTTCATCGCTGGGCTGCGCCGGTGTCGCACCAGGCCCGCACCGCGCAGTCGCTGCACTTCGGTGAGCGCGCGGTGCAGACATATCGGCCGTGCAGGATCAGCCAGTGGTGGGCGTCGCGCCGGTAGGCTGGCGGTACCCGCTTGTCGAGCTGTTTTTCGACCGCTTGAGGCGTTTTGCCTGGCGCCAGACCACTGCGGTTGCAGATCCGGAAGACATGGGTGTCGACCGGGTTGGTCGGCTCGCCAAACGCGACGTTGAGCACCACGTTGGCGGTCTTGCGCCCGACGCCGGGCAGGGCTTCGAGCGCCTCGCGACTGCGCGGCACCTGACCGCCATGCTGCTCGACCAGGATGCGGCAAGTCTGGATCAGGTGCTTGGCCTTGTTGCGGTACAGGCCGATCGTGCGGATCTGCTCGGCCACCGCGGCCTCGCCCAGCGCGAGCATCGATTGCGGTGTGCTGGCCAAAGCGAACAGCCGTCGGGTGGCCTTGTTGACGCTGACATCGGTGGCTTGCGCCGACAGCAGCACGGCGGCCAGCAACTCGAACACCGAGGTGTATTCGAGCTCGCTGGCGGGTTGCGGGTTGGCGGCGGCCAGTGTGGCGAAGAAGGGGGCGATGTCCTTGGTTTTCATCTGCAGGGTTCAGGCCAGTCGGGTCTTGAGTTGCGGCAGCATCTGCACCGCCACGATGCAGGCCAGGATCAGCGCGCAGCCCGCCAGGCCGCTGGCCGTCAACCGGTCGCCCATCCACCAGGCTCCGAACAGCGCGGCGAACAAGGTCTCGGACGACAGGATGATCGCTGCGTCAGCCGGGTGGGCGTGGCGTTGGCCGACCACCTGCAAGGTGAAGGCCACGCCCACCGACAGCACGCCGGTGTAGACGATCGCGCCGGAGGCTGCAACCAAGCCCTCGACCGTGAGGGCTTCGGTGCCCAGCGCCAGCCCGGCGCTGAACATCGCGCAGACCGCGAATTGGCCACAGGACAGCAGAAAAGCGCCGCGCAGCCGGTTCGCCACCTGGCCCACCAGCAGCACATGCACGGCCCAGGGCAGGGCGCTGAGCATGACCCAGACATCGCCAGTCGACAGGGTTTGCATCGATGCGCCGGTCAACATCCAGGTGCCGACCAAGCAGCCCGCAGCAGCGGGCCAGACCATCCAATGCGGCGACTCGCGTTTGACAAGCCATGAAAGAAGCGGCACCAAGGGCACGTAAAGAGCGGTCAAAAAACCGGCGTTGGTCACGCTGGTCGTGACCAGCCCGATTTGCTGCATCACCACGCCTATGCACAGCAGGCTGCCGAGCGCGACGATCCAGACCGCCTCGGCCCAGCCCGGTGATCGTCCGTTTGCTCGCAGCTTGCGCCACTCGAGCCAGGCCAACGGCGCGACCACGGCAGCACCGAGTGCGAAGCGCAGCGCGGTGAAGCTCAGTGGCCCGACAGTGGCCATGCCCAGCGACTGGCCGACAAAGGCCGAGCCCCAGATCAGTGCAGCCAGCAGCAGCAAAGCGTTGGCCTTGAGCCGAGTCATTGGCAGCGCGGTCATGGCTTGTCGCGCTCAGCCTGGCGCGCGCGGGCGCGGGCCAGCGCTGCATCGATCACTGCGCGCTTGGCGCTGAGGATCGTCGGGTCGGTGTGGCGGCTGCGGGCCGGCAGGTCGGCCAGCTTGTGCTCGGCTTTGAGCACCTGCCGGTCGTCCTGCTCGCGTTGCAGCCTGGCCGCGCGCTGCTGGTGGGCGCCATAGCGCTGACGGGCCTGGTCGGCCTGGGGTGGCGACCAGGCTTGCCAGCCACTGCGCTCGCCGGTCACAGACACCAAGGCGATGCAATCGACCGGGCACACCGGCAGGCACAGCTCGCAACCCGTGCACAGAGCGTCGATCACCGTGTGCATGCGCTTGGGCGCGCCGATGATGCAGTCGACCGGGCAGGCCTTGATGCACAGCGTGCAGCCAATGCACCAAGCCTCGTCGATCACTGCCAGCAGGCGCGGGCCTTCCAGGCCTCGGCTGTTGTCTAGCGGCAGCGCTGGCAAGCCTGTGAGTTCTGCCAGCCTGGCGATGCCCTCAGCGCCACCCGGCGGGCAGCGGTTGATCTCGGCTGCACCGGTGCCCACCGCTTCAGCATAAGCCCGGCAATCGGGGTAGCCGCAGCGGGTGCACTGGGTCTGAGGCAGCGCGGCGTCGATTCGATCGACCAGCGCTGCGTGGTCAGTCTGCGCCGGCGACCTTGCCGTGGATGGTTGAGCGGTGAAATTCACCGCCTCGATTATCTCTGCGCGGTCTTGCCCGACTTCCTGGCTGGACGCTTGGCTGACGCCCTGGCCGAGGGTGCAGCGGCGACTTGCAGCGCGGCTTCGGTGGCCATTTCGTCCTGGTGGGACGCGGCTTTTTCTGTCACGTTGTAGCGCGCGATGAAATCCCTGACCACCGGATAGGCCATGTCGCGCCAGCGCCGCCCGGCGAAGATCCCGTAATGGCCGGCACCTTCGACGTCGTAGTGGAACATGCGATCCTTCGGGATGCCGGTACACAGCGCGTGCGCGGCGCGGGTCTGGCCTGCGCCCGAAATGTCGTCGAGCTCACCCTCGACCGTCAGCATCGCACTGGTCGTGATGTCTTGCGGCCGCACGTGTACACCATCCTTGTACCAGGTGCCGTTGACCAGCGCGAAGTCCTGGAACACTGCCTTGATGGTGTCGAGGTAGTACTCGGCGGGCATGTCGAGCACGGCGTTGTACTCGTCGTAGAACTGACGGTGCGATTCGGCCGAGCTGTCGTCGCCGCGGATCAGGTCGAGGAAGTAGTCATAGTGCGAGCTGACGTGGCGATCAGGATTCATCGCAACGAAACCAGTGTGCTGAAGAAAACCCGGGTAAACGCGCCGGCCCGCGCCGGCAAAGTTGTTCGGCACCTTGTAGATCACGTTGTTCTCGAACCACTCGAAGCTCTTGGTGGTCGCCAGGTTGTTGACCGAGGTTGGCGACAAACGGGCGTCGATCGGCCCGCCCATCATGGTCAGCGTGCGTGGCGTGAATTCGCCCTGGGTCGCCAGCAGCGACACGGCGGCCAGCACCGGCACGGTGGGTTGGCAGACCGAGATCACGTTGACCTCTGGGCCGACGAAGCGGATGAACTCCTGCACATAAGCCACGTAGTCGTTGAGGTGGAACGCGCCAGCTTCGACCGGCACGGTGCGGGCGTCGGTCCAGTCGGTGATCAGCACCTTGTGGTCGCGCAGCAGCACCTTGACCGTGTCACGCAGCAGCGTGCTGTGGTGGCCTGACAGCGGCGCGACCACCAGCACGGTGGGCTGATGCTTCATCTTTTCCAGCACCTGGGTGTTGTCGGAGAAGCGCTTGAAGCGAAGCAAGCGGCAAAACGGTTTGCTCAGCGCGACCTGCTCCTGTACCGCGACCTCAACGCCATCGACCATCACGCCGCGGATGCCGAACTCGGGCTTCTCGTATTCCTTGGCCAGCCGGTGCATCAGGTCCAGCCCGGCCGAGACGCGCTGCGCCATCGGGGTGTGCGAGAAGGCCGACAGCGGGTGGGTGTAGAGCTTGGCCGAGGCGCTGGCGAACTCGGAGAACGGTGCCATCAACGCGCGTTGGGTTTCGTACAGCTGGTACAGCATGGTCTCGATTCTCCGAAAGTGGGGCAGGTCGTCAGCCGACAAGCCTGTACAACCGGCCTCGGTGCTGAGTCATGGGGTCAAAATTGTGCAGTGCAGCAATTATGATCCCAATTGAGCAAGTTTGCACGCCTGACTCACCATGGATGCTCAGAAAAACGCGTCCGAGCCTGCCCGATTCGGCCAGCCGCCCCCGGATTGGCCTGGCCGATCAGATGACCTGGGCGATCGCAGCGACCACATGGTCGATGTTGCCGGTGTTGAGCGCTGCCACGCAGATGCGACCCGAATCGACGCCGTAGACGCCGAACTCGTCGCGCAATCGTTCCATCTGCGGCTTGCTCAAGCCGGAGTAGCTGAACATGCCGCGCTGGCGGGTGATGAAACTGAAATCCTGCTGCTTGCCATCGGCTGCCAGCCTGGCGTTGAGCTTGTCGAGCAAGAGCGAGCGCATCTGCTTGATGCGCTGGCGCATCGCGGCGAGCTCCTGCTCCCATTGCGCGCGCAGCGCCGGGGTGTCGAGCACGGTGGCCACCACTTGCGCGCCGTGGGTCGGCGGGTTGCTGTAGTTGGTACGGATCGCCACTTTGAGTTGCGACAGCACCCGGGCGGCCTCGTCGGCGTCGGCGCAGACCACGTTGAGCGCGCCGACCCGCTCGCCGTAGAGCGAGAAGCTTTTGGAGAAGGAGGTCGCGACGAAGAAGTCCAGCCCCGATGCGATGAACTGCTGCACCACCGCGCCGTCCTCCTGGATGCCGTCGCCAAATCCCTGGTAGGCCAAGTCGAGAAACGGCACCAGACCGCGTGATTTGAGCACCTCGATCACCTGTTCCCACTGCGCGGCCGTGATGTCGTAACCGGTTGGGTTGTGGCAGCAGGCGTGCAGCACGGCGATCGTGCCTGGCGCTGCAGCCCTCAGGTCGGCCAGCATCGCGTCGAAACGAATGCCACGGTTCTGCACGTCGTAATAGGCATAGGTGCTGACCGTGAAGCCGGCATTGGTGAACAGCGCGCGGTGGTTTTCCCAGCTCGGGTCGCTGATCAACACCGTCGCATCCGGGTTGAGTTTCTTGAGGAAGTCTGCGCCTACCTTCAGGCCGCCGGTGCCTCCCAGGGCTTGGATGGTCGCCACCCGACCGGCCTTGAGCACCGGGCTGTCGGCGCCGAACACCAGCCGCTGCACCGCCTTGTCGTAAGCGACGATGCCGTCTATCGGCAGGTAGCCGCGTGGCTTGGCGGCGTCGTTGAGCTGCTGCTCAGCCGCCTTGACACAGGCCAGCAGCGGCAGCTTGCCTGCATCGTCGAAATAAACCCCCACACCCAGGTTGACCTTGTTGGCATGCTTGTCGGCGGCGAATTGCTCGTTCAGGCCGAGGATGGGGTCGCGCGGCGCCAGTTGGACAGCGGTAAAAAGCGTCATAGCTCAGGTCCTGACATAGTCGTTAGCTTTGGGATGCGGGCTGAGAACAAGGTGTCGTGGAGGCCTGGGCTGGCATCAGCGTCTGGTCTGCGCTACCCTGTCGGGTTGCTCGTGGGCCGCCTGGCGGTTTCAAACACGAGGGCCGATTTTAGTGGCAACGCACTACCACTCCTGGGAATCTTCGATGTCCGACCTCACCGAGCTGCCTGACCCGGCGCTGACCACCACTGCCCCGGCCGAAGGCTTGTTCGTCAGCTACCCCGACTCGCCGTTCCAGCTGTTCCAGCCCTACCCGCCGGCGGGCGACCAGCCCACCGCGATCGAGCAACTGATCGAAGGCGTGCAAGACGGTCTGGCCTACCAGACCCTGCTGGGCGTGACCGGCTCGGGCAAGACCTTCACGATGGCCAATGTGATCGCCAGGCTGGGCCGGCCGGCGATCGTCTTCGCGCCCAACAAGACGCTGGCCGCGCAGCTCTACGCCGAGTTCCGCGAGTTCTTTCCGAAGAACGCGGTCGAGTACTTCGTCAGCTACTACGACTATTACCAGCCCGAGGCCTATGTGCCGCAGCGCGACCTGTTCATCGAGAAGGACTCGTCGATCAACGAGCACATCGAGCAGATGCGGCTCTCGGCGACCAAGAGCGTGCTTGAGCGCCGCGACACGGTGATCGTCGCGTCGGTCAGCGCGATCTATGGCATTGGCAACCCGGCCGACTATGCGCAGATGCGATTCATCGTGCGCGTGGGCGACCGAATTGGCCAGCGCGACATCATCGCCCAGCTGATCCGCATGCAGTACAGCCGCAATGACGTCGACTTCTCGCGCGGCAGCTTCAGGGTTCGCGGTGACACCATCGACGTCTTCCCGGCCGAGCATTCCGAGCTGGCGGTGCGGCTAGAGCTGTTCGACGACGAGATCGAGAGCCTGAGCCTGCTCGACCCGCTGACAGGGCGTGTGCGCCAGAAAGTGCCGCGCTTCACGATCTATCCCAAGAGCCACTACGTGACGCCGCGCGAGCGGGTGCTGGCTGCGATCGAGACCATCAAGGCCGAGCTGCGCGAGCGCACCGCGTTCTTCGTCGGCGAAGGCAAGCTGGTCGAGGCCCAGCGCATCGAGCAACGAACCCGCTTTGACCTCGAAATGATGCAGGAAGTCGGCCACTGCAAGGGCATCGAAAACTACAGCCGGCATCTCTCAGGCGGCAAGCCCGGTGAGCCGCCTTCCACGCTGGTCGACTACCTGCCGCCTGACGCGATCATGTTTTTCGACGAGAGCCATGTGCTGATCGGCCAGTTTGGCGGCATGTACAACGGCGACAAGGCGCGCAAGACCACGCTGGTCGAGTACGGCTTCAGGCTGCCCAGCGCGATGGACAACCGGCCGCTGAAGTTCGCCGAGTTCGAAGGCAAGATCCGCCAATCGGTCTTCGTCTCGGCCACTCCCGCCGCCTACGAGCAAGAGCATGCTGGCGCGGTGGTCGAGCAGTTGGTGCGTCCGACTGGCCTGGTCGACCCGATGGTCGAGGTGCGGCCGGCCACCCACCAGGTCGACGATGTGCTGCAGGAGATCCGTGACCGGGTCGTGATTGGCGAGCGGGTGTTGATCACGACGCTGACCAAGCGAATGGCCGAGCAGCTGACCGACTACCTGACCGACAACGGTGTCAAGGTGCGTTATCTGCACTCGGACATCGACACCGTCGAACGGGTCGAGATCCTGCGCGACCTGCGGCTGGGCGTGTTCGACGTGCTGGTGGGCATCAACCTGTTGCGCGAAGGTCTGGACATCCCCGAGGTCTCGCTGGTGGCGATTCTCGACGCCGACAAGGAGGGCTTTCTGCGTTCGGAGCGCAGCTTGATCCAGACCATCGGCCGTGCCGCTCGCCATGTCAACGGACGCGCCATCCTCTACGCCGACAAGATGACCGAGTCGATGAAAAAGGCGATCGGCGAGACCGAGCGCCGACGCGTCAAGCAAGTCGCGCACAACGCGCTGATGGGCATCACGCCGCGCAGCGTGATCAAACAGGTCAAGGAGTTGATCGACGGCGTGATCAGCGCGCAGGACGACAAGAGCAAGGTCCATGGCTTGATCGAACTGGCCGAGGTCGAGGCGATGAGCGAGAAAGACCTGGCCAAGCGCATCAAGCTGCTCGAGCGCCAGATGCTCGACCATGCCAAGAACCTGGAGTTCGAGAAAGCGGCCCGGGTTCGCGACCAACTGGCCTTGTTGCGCGAACAGATGTTCGGCGCTGCCGGCCACGACAGCAATGTGGTGCCGCTGGTGGCTCAAGCCAGCCGTTGAGTCTTGCCCCCAATGCAAAAAAGGCGCGTCTTCAGGTGCTTGTCAAACAGAACCTGAAGCTCTGTTTGATGGATGGTGGATGGCCTGACGCGGGGCCGGTGGCAGGTCGCTCGACCGGTGGTTCATAGCGCCCATACACTGCGCTGTCACGAATCTGCCACCTGACCGCTGTTCCCAAGACAAGGCGGGCCTGCGGGCCCGCTTTTTTTGTTTGTGGACTCGAATCGGTCGCTTGAAGCTTGAAGCCATGCGTTTACCGATCTTTACCTCGCCGTCAAGCGACGGACAAAGTGCTTGAACAGAATGCAATGCCATCAACTTCCTCCATGAGGTGATTCTGATGACTACTTGTCCTGGCCTGTCCGAGCGCCGCAACTTGTTTCGGCCTTTCGCGCTGGCTGTTTTGATGCTGGCACTTTCAGCGACGGTCGCTTCCACGGCCCAGGCCCAGGGTGCTATGGGGCGCCCTCCGGGCGAACACCACCATCGCATGGGTCCCGGGATGGATGGCGGACCGATGGTCAACGACCGCATGCTCGATGCGGTGGGTGCCAGCGCCGAGCAAAAGACCCGGGTGCGCGAGATCATGTCCGGCGCGCGCGATGACATCCGCAAGGCGCGCGAAGCTGACCGCGGCTTGCATCAGCAGATGATGGCCTTGATGGCCGCCCCCAATGTCGATGCTGTTGCCGGTGAGGCCTTGCGCCAGAAGCTGATGGCAAGCCACGATGCAACGAGCAAGCGCAGGTTGCAAGCGATGCTCGATGCGGCGGCTGTTCTAAGCCCTGAGCAGCGTCAGAAACTTGCCGAACGGCTCAAGGCCCGGCATGACATGATGGAGCGCCACCAGCGCGAGCGCCAATCGACCGAGCGCCCGGGCTGAACAGCTGACACCGGTTTTCAGTCAATTTGGCGCTTGCCCCCGACGTCTAGCGCGTCGGGTTTCTTTTTTTTGAGGGTTCAAGACGGATGCCATGGCGACCAAGCTGCTGCTGATCGATGACGATGCTCGCCTGACCGCGATGGTGGGCGATTACCTGCGCGCCAACGGCCATGAGGTGGATGTTGCGGGGTCGCTGGCGCTGGGTCGCGAACGGCTTGCGCAAGGTCATTACGACGCGCTGGTGCTCGACCTGATGCTGCCCGACGGCGACGGTCTAGACCTGACACGCACTTTGCGATCAGATCCTCGTTTCAAGCGACTGCCGCTGCTGATGCTTACGGCCCGGGGTGAACCGCTGGACCGGGTGCTGGGGCTGGAAATGGGCGCAGACGATTACCTGGCCAAGCCATTCGAGGCCCGTGAGTTGCTGGCGCGCATCAAGGCCTTGTTGAGGCGGTCTCAGCCCGAACCGCCGAGCGAAGATCTGTTGCGCTTCGGCCGTCTGGAAATTGACCTCGGGGCGCGTCAGGCTCGCATCTCTGGCAAGGCCTGCGACCTCACCGGCCATCAGTTCGATCTGCTGGTGGTGCTGGCCCAGGGTGCGGGTCGGGTTCTCAGCCGAGACCAGATCATGGACGCCCTCAAGGGCCATCCGGTCGAGGCATTCGACCGCAGCATTGATGTCCACGTCTCACGCATCCGTGCCTGCATAGAGGATGACCCCAAATGTCCCAAGCGCGTGCTGACGGTGCGCGGGTCGGGCTATGTGTTTGCTCGCAAGCAGGACGCTGACGAATGAGCGGGCTGCCGGCCTGCCTTGTCGAGCCGGTCATGGCGGTACCAGCCTTCGCGTTCGTTTGAACAATTGCCGATGAGATCGCTGTATCTGCGCATCTGGCTCACGGTGGTGGCCGCACTGGCGTTGTTCGCTTTGGTTTCGGGTTGGCTGTGGCAAGGTCATCTTGAGCAGGAGCGCGCACGCTTTGAGGTGGGCGTGAATGATCGACTGGCCGCCTGGGCCGAGTTGGTGCAACGTGCGCTGCCCCCGGTCGACGCACCAGCCGGCGAGCAAGCCGAGGCGCTGCGCGACTGGTCTGCCCGACTGCGCATGCCGCTGGCATTGGACGACCGGCGCGGTTTGCGCATCGGCGCATCCGATAGCTTCATGCGGCGCGAGGCCGAAGGCGCGTCGCCGGCCACAGCGGTTCGACTCGACGACGGGCGAACACTGTGGCTGGCGCGGCGAATGATGCGACGCCCGCCGGTAGAGGGTCCGCCGGGCGAGCCTGGTCTGGGCTGGCGCGACGGCGCCAGCGGGCCGGAGTCACCATGGTCGCTGCGTGGCCTGATGCTGGGTGAAAAGCCATCAGGCGCTGGAATGGGTGAACGGCGTCATTCGATGTCGCCCGGGTCCGCGCTGCCGATGGCGCCCGATCTCTCGCTGGGATTGCCCAAGGCGGTAGGCCCTCTGATCCTGGTGGCGATGCTGTTTGTGGCGGTGGCTGCAGGCGCTTATCCGGTCGTGCGTCGATTGACACGGCGGCTTGAACTCCTCAAGCGAGGTGTCGAGGCATTTGGTGCTGGCGATCTGTCCCAACGTGTTGACGCTTCGGGTCGAGACGAGGTGGCTGCTGTTGCCGCCACTTTCAACGATGCTGCGGGTCGGATCGAGCACTTGGTTCGCAATCACCAGAACCTGTTGGCCAATGCCAGCCACGAGCTGCGCTCACCGCTGGCACGTCTGAAGATGGCGGCGGCGCTGTTTGCCGATGGCTCCGAGGCCCAGCGAGCCGTTCTCAAGTGCGAGATCGATACCAACGTTGCCGAACTCGATGCCTTGGTCGAGGAGGTGTTGTTGGCCAGCCGGCTCGATGCCGGCCAGGCGCCCGAACTGCTCGAGCCGGTCGACATGCTGGCACTTGCGGCCGAGGAGGCTGCGCGCGTGGACGCCGAGGTCGAGGCTTTGGACGATGTGCCGCGTTTGCCTGGCAGCGAGCGCTTGTTGCGCCGTGCGCTGCGCAATCTGCTGGAGAACGCGCGGCGCTACGGTGGTGGTGACATCAGTGTCGTGGTGGCGCAGACGGCAACCGGCATGCTGGCGTTGAAGGTCTGCGATCGCGGGCCAGGCGTGCCGGCTGAACTGCGCGAGCGTATTTTCGAACCCTTTTTCCGCATGCCCGGCCATACCGAACGTGAAGGCGGTGTTGGGCTGGGTCTGAGCTTGGTGCGCCAGATCGCCCAGCGCCACGGGGGTCAAGTGACTTGCGAAGCGCGTGACGGCGGCGGCAGCTGTTTTGTGCTCATCCTGCCGATGGCAGGCCCGGCCGCTTGACGGCATCGCCTTCGGGTTGATCGGAAAGGGCAGTGCGTTCCGGCCGGGCGCTGCTGTGCTGTCGGGCCAGCACCCAGGCCAGTAGACCGGTCAAGGCGAAGGCAGCGATCGTCAGGCCGGCGGTCGACGCAATCCAGAAGCCGCTCGCGCCACGCCAGTCCGCTGGCAGCGCATCGCCCAGCGTGAATGCCAAGGTGTAGCCGCCGCCCAGACCCACGCCCCACAGCGCCAGCACGAAGATCAGCAAAGGCCAGGTCGCGATGCGCCAAGCGCGCAACACGAAGGCGGCCGAGGTCTGTAGCGCATCGGCGGTATGGAACAAGGCCACCCAGGCCAGCAGCGGCATCGCAGCCGCCACCACCGCCGGGTTGTCGGTGTAGAACTGCAGCACTTGCGTGCGGGCGGCAAACACTGCACAGCCGACCAAGAGTGCGAGCATCAGCGTGAACTGCATGCCGTGCCAGCCCAGGCGCCGCGCGTCGCGCAGGTCGCCCGCGCCGATGCGCTGCGCGACCAAGGTGCTGGTGGCATTGCCCAGACCCATCGGCAGCATGAACAGCAGCGACACCAGGTTGGCCGCGATCTGGTGGCCCGCAACCGCGGTTTCCCCCAGGCGCGAGATGAAGATCGCCATGAACGCAAAAGCCGTCACTTCGACCAGGATCGACATCCCGATCGGCAGACCCAGTCGCAGCAGCGCCCGCAGCGAGCCCAGGTGCAGCGCTCGCTGTCCGGGCGCGCCCAGTTCGAAACGGTGGTAGAACGGGTCGCGTCGCAGCACCAGCCAAGCGATCAAGGTCTGCACCCACATCGCGATCATCGTCGACAGGCCGCAGCCCAGCACGTCCAGCGCCGGGATGCCCAAGGCTGGCACACCCGAGACCAAGGCCATCGACAGCGGGATCTTGAGCGCCAGACCGCCGATCTGCAGCGCCATCACCGCCTTGGGCCGCGACACCGCGACATTGAATCCCCGGTAGACGGTGAACAGCAGCGAGGCCGGCAGTGCGAAAGCCAGCGCCAACAAGTAGCCACGCACCTTCTCCGCCACCACCGGGCTGGCCTGCGCCAAGGCCAGGAAAGGCGCCGGAAACGCCAGCAACGTGCAACCGATCAAGCCCAGTGCCAGCGCCAGCCAGAGCGCTTGCCAGGCTTGGTGGCCGACCTCGCGCAGCCTTTGGGCGCCGAACAACTGGCCGACGATCGGGCTGACGGCGAGCACGATGCCCATCAAGCCGATGAACACCGTGATGTAGCTGGCGCTGCCGACCGCCAGCGCGGCCAGGTCGGTGGGCGATCGCCGTGCCATCAGCACGGTGTCAACCGTGCCGAAGCCCAGCACGGCGACCTGACCGATGAAAACCGGCCAGGCCAGCGGCACGATGCGGCGCACGCTGGCGCGCAAGCCGGCCATCATCGCGGCTTGTCGGCAGACACCGATCGCGTTGCAATGACGCAGGCCGCGCCGGTGAGACTGCCGCTAGCGCGTTCGGCGTAGCGGTTGAAGCGCCAGGCCGTGCCGTCCATCGTGATGCGTTGCCAGACTGCGCGTTTGTGGGCCGGGCCGAGCTGCGGCCAGTCCTGCACTTCCCGTTCGGTGCGGCCACAACCCTTGCACAGCGCATCGCCCTGCGCGGTCGAGCAGATGGCGATGCAAGGCGTGTCAGGGGTCTGGGCGTACCAAGCCATCCAGGCCTGCAGGGCCTGGGTTGACATCGAGGCCTCGTCGACCAGTTTCCGGTGTTGGTAAACCATCAGTCCATAGGCCTCAGCCAGTGCGCGTACCTCCGCGCAAGCCGTGATGCCGTCGGGCGAAGGCCTGCGCTCGCGCCACCAGTTGATCGCGGCTTCGATGTCGACGATGTGGATGCCGGCCATGGGGTGAACAGTCGATCTCAATGCGATGGCTTGGGGTGCAGGAACAGGCTTGCAGCGCAATGATCGGCTCCAGCAAACCGGTCGGCAGCATAGCGTTTGCTGCAGCGGTAGCGCGGATGCAAGGGCATGTCGGCCGCTCTGGCGGCCACAACGGCAAAGGCGGGCACGAGGCCCGCCTTCAGACAGGCCTCATGGAGGCCTGGAGCCTGGAGCCTGGCCGCGGCCAGGCCGGTAGATCCTCAGCGAGGGCCGCGCTTCGGGCCAAAGCTTGGCTTGGCGCCGAATGCCGGCCGCGTCGGGCGGTCGCCACCAAAGCCTTCGCGGGCCGGCCTGTCGTTGCCGCCACCAAAGTTGCCGGGGCCACGTGGTGCCTGGCTGCGGCTGTCGTTGCGGAAACCGCCTTCACGGAAGCCGCCTTGCGGCGCTGCGTCGCGGAAACCACCTTGAGGGGCTGCGTCACGGAAGCCGCCCTGCGGACGACCTGCGTCACGGAAACCGCTGTTGGCATGACCTTCGTCTCGGTGGCCGCCATGCGGCCGCGAGTCTTCCTGCCTGAAGCCGCCGCCGCCAAAGCCGCCTGCTGGGCGACGGTCGCCACCGAAGTTGCCGCCGCCGCCGCCGCCAAAGCTGCCACGGTCGCCGCCACGCGGGCCGCCAAAGCTCGGTCGACCACGGCCGAAGCTCGGGCCATTGCCGGGACCGTTCATCGTGGGCGCGGTGTATTTCGGCTCCAACCCGGGCACCACTGCGACAGCGATGGGTTGGGTCGTGAAACGCTCGATGCGGCGGATCATGCCGACGTCACGACGCTCGGCAAGCGTGATCGCCAGACCATTGCGGCCGGCACGGCCGGTGCGGCCGATGCGGTGGATGTAGTCTTCCGGCTTCATCGGCAGGCCATAGTTGATGACATGGCTGATCGTGGGCACGTCAATGCCGCGGGCGGCGACGTCGGTCGCCACCAGCACGCGCAGATGGCGGCTGCGCAGGTCTTGCAGCACGCGGTTGCGCTTGCCTTGCGGCATGCCGCCATGCAGCGCAGCGACGGCATGGCCGATCTGGCCGAGCTTGAACGCCACTTCGTCGGCGTCGCGCTGGGTGCTGGTGAACACCAGGCACTGGTCCATGTCCTTGTCGGTCAGCAATTGCTCGAGCAAGGCATGCTTGTGGTGCATGCTGTCGGCCCAGTGCAGGCGCTGCTCGATGCCGGCGTGGCTGTCGGTATGCTTGTCGACGCTGATGCGCTGCGGCTCCTTCGTGAGTTGGTGCGCGAGGTGGCCAACGCTGCCGTCGAAGGTGGCCGAGAACATCATGGTCTGGCGCGCTTCAGGCAGGCTCTGGGCGATGGTCGTGATGTCGTCGATGAAACCCATGTCAAGCATGCGGTCGGCTTCGTCGAGCACCAGCATCTCGACATTGGCCAGGATCGCGGCGCCGGAGTTCATCAGGTCGAGCAGGCGGCCGGGGGTGGCGATCAACACGTCGAGCGGCGCGCGCAGCGCCTTCAACTGGGCCTGGTAAGGCACGCCGCCGACGACGTGGGCCACCTTCAGGCCTGAGACGCCGTAGCCATAGACCGAGCAAGCCTTCGAGACCTGCTGCGCCAGCTCACGGGTCGGTGCCAGCACGAGGATGCGCGGCCCGAAGGTCTTGCCCTTCTCACGCTTCTTGGTCGGGTCGTTGCGGGCATCGAGGATGCGTTGCAGCGCTGGCCAGACGAAGGCGGCTGTCTTGCCGCTGCCGGTCTGCGACGAGACCATCAGGTCGCGTCCTGTCAGTGCCGGAGGCACGGCACGGGCTTGCACGTCGGTCGGGCTTGGGTAGCCGGCGTGGGTGATCGCCTTGACGATCTCCGGGGCCAGGCCGAGGGCGGCAAACTCGGCGCCATTGGGCACGGCGATATTGGGCTGGGCTTCGACGTTGTCGAGTGCCAGGGCGGGTTCGTGGGCGAGGTCAAAACTCATGGCAGTAACTTTCAGCAATAGCTCGGCCTGCCTCGGTGGCTTGTGGCCACAGCAAAGCAGACCACGGCGCCGCAAATGATTTGCGAGCGACCGCAGTGGGGTCGCGACTTCTTTGGAAGGGTGGGGCAGGCGACCCGGTTGCACGGGTATTGCCTGTAGTTCTATGCCCAAACGTCCTGAAGCGACGGCATCGCCGCCAACCAGGACACAAGACGCGGTGAAGATCCTTGCGCTGAAATTTCAGCTTTTTTGCAAGGCCCGGCTCGATGAGGGTCAGAGGGGATGAACGAAAAACGCCAAGCGGGCTTGGCGTCAGCTAGGATTATGGCAGAGATCGCCGGCCTGTGCTGGCATTTGCCGCGACGTGATGCAGATCAGTGTTGCGCGGCTTGATTCCGGCTGGCCTTGATCAAGTCACTCGCCTTCTCGGCAATCATGATCGTCGGTGCATTGGTGTTGCCGGCAACGATGCGAGGCATGATCGATGCGTCGACCACCCGAAGCCCTTGCACGCCGCGCACCTGCAGGTTGGCGTCGACGACGTCCATCGCGCCCGGCCCCATCCGGCAACTGCCCACCGGGTGGTAGATCGTGTCGGCATGCTGGCGAACAAAGTCAGCGATCTGCTCGTCGCTGCGCGCCGAAGCCGACATGGCCGACTCTTGACCGCCCAAGCCGACCAGCGCCGGTTGGCTCAGGATCTGGCGCATCCGCTTGACGCCTTTGACCATGCGATCCAGATCGCTTGGCGCTGACAGGAAAGCCGGGTCAATCAGCGGAGCGGCCAGCGGATCGGCGCTGGCGAGCTTCAGGCTGCCCCGGCTCTCGGGGTTGAGCAGGCAGACATGGCAGGAATAGCCATGCCCGAACACGGTGGTGCGGCCGTGGTTGGCCAGCTTGCCGATCACGAAATGAAGTTGCAGATCTGGCGCAGCTTGCGCAGGACTGCTGCGGATGAAGCCACCGGCTTCGGCGAAGTTGGTCGTCAGCGTGCCGCTGCGGTGTCGGCGCCACTCGAGCATGCCCGAGATCGCGTTGCGCAGACCGATCAATGACAGGCCGAACAGATCGGTCGCTTTGGGCGCATCGACCACCTGCACCACGTCGACATGGTCGTGCAGCGCCTGGCCCACGCCAGGCAGGTCGTGCAGCACTGGGATGCCCATGGCTTGCAGGTGCGCGCCCGGGCCGACACCGCTGAGCATCAGCAACTGCGGCGACTGCAGCGCGCCGGCGCTGAGCAGTACTTCAGCGCGTGCCTGCACCCGATGTCTCGTGCCGTGCTGCAGGTATTCGACCCCAGTCGCGCGCTTGCCTTCGAACAGGATTTGCGTGGCCTGTGCGCCGGTGATCACCTGCAGGTTCGGCCGGCCCAGCGCCGGCGTCAGATATCCCTTTGCTGCGCTGCAGCGCTCGCCATTGCGATGGGTCACCTGGAACGGTCCTACCCCCTCCTGGCTGGCGCCATTGAAGTCGGGGTTCAAGCCATGGCCGGCTTGTTGTCCCGCCTGAATGAACAGTGACGAGCAACGGTTGGCTTGCAGCAGATCCTGCACTTGCAGCGGGCCGCCGCTGCCGTGCCAGGCGTCCGGGCCCCGGGTGTTGTGCTCCGATCGCTTGAAATACGGCAGCACATCGTCGAAGCCCCAGCCTGGATTGCCTTCTGCAGCCCAGCCGTCGTAATCTGCGGCCTGGCCCCGGATATAGACCATCGCGTTGATCGAGCTTGACCCGCCCAACACCTTGCCGCGCGGCTGGTAACCGCGCCGACCGTTCAGCCCGGTTTGCGGTACGGTCTCGAAGCCCCAGTTCAAGCCCTTGACCTTGGCCATTAAGGCCAGACCTGCTGGGCAGTGGATCAGCACGCTGCTGTCGACCGGGCCGGCCTCGAGCAGCGCCACGCTCACCGCAGGGTCTTCGCTCAAGCGTGCTGCCAGCACACAGCCGGCCGAGCCGCCACCGATCACCACATAGTCGAACATGGATGCATGTCTCCTGCCTGTCACTGGCCCAGCGGCGGACCGATCCAGTCATCATAGCGACCCGTGTTGTGCGGCTGCAGCGCAGCTTGCGGCGCTGGTGCGTACTGACAAGTGTTTGTCGTTCAGTGCCCGAAGTCGCAATAGCTGTTACATTACGGTCACAGACATGCACGAGGCCGTTTCCACAAGGTCTTATTCCCGTACCGCCTGATGTCGCCGAATCGAAGTTTTGTTTTGGCGCCCGAAAGGCCCGTCCAGGTTTGAACTCCCGGTTCGACGTTTCTTGAGTGTCTCTGTCCGCGCAGTGCGTAAGCTTGTGCGGTGGTTTTATTTTCATCAACAGACTCTAAAAGGAACTTCTCCATGAGCACCACACAAACTGGCGTCGTCAAATGGTTCAACGATGGCAAGGGCTTCGGCTTCATCACACCTGAAGACGGCAGCAAGGATCTGTTCGCGCATTTCAGCGAAATCCGCAACAACGGCGGCTTCCGCAGCCTGGCCGAAAACCAGCGCGTCGAATTTGAAGTCAAGCAAGGCCCCAAGGGTCTGCAAGCCGCGAACATTCGCCCGCTGTAAGCCGGTCCGGGGCGCCAACGGCGTCCTGACCTCACCGGGCGGTCATGCCGCCTGATGAACAAAAAAACCGCGCCTGTGAAGGTCGCGGTTTTTTTTCGTCCGGCCCGCCCTGGCGTGCAGGGCAGGGTGTTTCAGGCGGCCGGCGGCGGCGCGGCCAGGCCGGGTTCTGCGGGGGGCGCTGGTTCCTGATCCTGACCCCCATCCTCGCTGCCAGGGCCCTGCTTTTTCTTCTGCAGTTTTTCTTCGTTCTTGCGTTTCTTGGCCAGTTCGCGCTGACGTTTCTCGTACGAGTAATTCGGGGTCGCCAAGGCGGTACTCCTTTAGATGGCTGGCGCGCGCCGGTCGCGCGTCGAAACTGGGCCAGAGCATAAGGCATTCGCCAGCGAGGGCCTGCGACCGATGCGACCGGGTCTGCGCGCCCGTCAAGAAAAAGCCAAGGGCCACCGAGGTGGCCCTTGCTGACGGACAGGGTATCAGCCCTGACCGGTTGTGTCGGCGCCGGTGACGGGTTCCGGTGGTCCGCCCATTGGTGCGGTCGGTTTTGGCCTAGACGTGTTTATTGTGACGCGTTCTGATGACGTTGATATGACGAGCCACAAGGCTTTGCTGGCGTTTTTTCGCGTTTCAGTGAAGTTTATCGACAATGCTGCAGTGCACAATGAGCCTGTCCTTCACGCTCACCACCGTCCACCGGAGCTCTCGCGCCATGCGCTATGTCGTGTTCAACCAAAAAGGCGGCGTCGGCAAGTCCACCATCGCTTGCAATCTCGCCGCGATCAGTGCATCGCAGGGCCTTCGCACCCTGTTGATCGACCTCGACCCGCAAGGCAACTCCACACGTTATCTGTTGGGCGCTGGTGCCGACGAGGTTCGCGACACAGCGGCCGAGTTCTTCGACCAGACCCTGAAATTCACGCTGCGAGCCCAGGCCATCGACGAGTTCATCATCGCAACGCCTTTCGAGCGCCTGCACCTGCTGCCTTCGAGCCCCAGGCTCGAGGAGATGCACGGCAAGTTGGAGTCGCGCTACAAGCTCTACAAACTGCGCGATGCATTGGCCGAGATGACGGGTTACGACCGTGTCTACATCGACACGCCGCCGGCACTGAACTTCTACACCCGCTCGGCCTTGATTGCCGCCCAAGGCTGCCTGATCCCGTTCGACTGCGATGACTTCTCTCGCCGTGCGCTGTACTCACTGCTGGAAAGCGTGCAAGAGATCCAGGCTGACCACAACCCCGACTTGCAAGTCACCGGCATTGTCGTGAACCAGTTCCAGCCGCGCGCCAACTTGCCGCAGCGCCTGGTGCAGGAGCTGATCGCCGAGGGTTTGCCGGTACTGCAGCCCTACCTCAGCGCCAGCGTCAAGATCAAGGAATCGCACGAACAGTCGTTGCCGATGGTGCACCTGGATGCACGCCACAAGCTCACGCTGGAGTATCTTGCGCTGCACCAGGCTCTGCAGCCCGCCAAGCGCGCGAGGCGCTGAAACTCAGCCCATCTGTCTGGCGGCCGGTGCCTCGATCACCAGGTCGCTGAGCGCGCTGGCCACGCAGGGCAGGATCCAGCCTTCGTCTTTTTCATCGGCCAGCAGGCCGGGCCAATCGACGAGGTAGCCGATGTCGCCGCTGACAAGGCGTGCCAGGCAAGCCCGGCAAGTGCCGTTGCGGCAGGAACTGGGCAGCTGAATGCCCGCTGCGATGGCGGCCTGAAGCAGGCTCTTGCCCGCCGGCACGGGCAGTTGCCAGCCGGCAGGCAGCAGGGTCAGCCGATGGCCGCGCCACGCTGCGGCTGGTCCATGTTCAAGCATCGTGGCTGGCCTGGGCAAACACCAGCATCTGGTTGTTGGCGGGCATCGCCAGGCGTTGGTTCAGTCGCAGGCCGGCTGTGTTCGCCTGTGCCGTCACTTCGTGCAGCCACCTGATGCCCCATTGCGGGTTGCGTGCGCGCAGGTCGGCGTCGAAACTCAGGTTGCCATCGGCGATGGGCTCGCCCTCGACCCGGTAAGGCCCGTAGGTGATCAGCAAGCCTTGCGGTTCGAGAAGGCTCGCCGCGCCACGCATCAACGCGCCACAGCAGGCCCAGGGCGCGATGTGCAGCATGTTGGCGCAGAAGACCGCGTCGAAGGACTGGTCAGGCGCCAGCGACCAGGGTTCGGCAAGAACGTCGAGCATCAAGGGCGTTTGCAGGCCTGGCGACGGCTGCTGCGCGGCCCAGGCCGCGATCGACGACAAGGCGGATGGGTCCGGGTCGCTGGGCTGCCAAGTCCAGCCTGGCAAGCCAGCGGCGCAGTGCGCCGCGTGCTGCCCGGTGCCAGAGGCGATCTCCAGCAGCCTGCCGCTGACTGGCAGCAGTCGCTGCAGCGCTTCGAGGATCACGCTTTTGTTGCGGTCTGCAGCAGGGCTGGTCCGGCAGGAGTCGTTGGATTGGGCGATGGATGGCATAGGGCCAGCAGTCTGCCACGCAACCCGGTCGCAGTGGTTCGAGCCCATGGTTTGGCGAGCCGAATCTGGCGCTGCCGCGGCGGCCGATCACAATGCAGGTTTGAGGCTGGCGAGACCCACTATGCAGATCATCCCTTTCGAGTTGCGTGCTGAATTCATCACGCTGGATCGCCTGCTCAAGGCCACAGGCCTGGCCGCGAGCGGCGGTGGCGCCAAGTCCATGGTGGCCGACGGTCGGGTGCAGGTCGATGGCCGTGACGAACTGCGCAAGACCGCGAAGCTGCGCGCCGGGCAAGTGGTCAGCCTGGCTGGTGCGCGGATCCGGCTGCTGCCGCCCGGCAGCGCTGCGGCGCTGCCATCGGAGGGCGCCGACCCGGTTCCGCCGCCGGCCGGATGACCAACGAGCGGCTGGCCCAGGCCATGCCGCAAGACATCAGACTGTGGCTGCCTGTACCGCCAGGCAGGCCACGGTCTGGGCACCCGCCGGTTGCAGCGTCGGGGTCTGTTGCCGGCAGCGGGCTACGGCGATCGGGCAACGGGTGTGGAAAGCGCAGCCTGACGGCGGGTTGATAGGCGACGGCAGTTCGCCTTGCAGCAGGATGCGCTGGCGCCGCAGCGCTGGATTGACGGTCGGCGTGGCTGACAGCAGCGCCTGGGTGTAGGGGTGCTGCGGGTTGCCGAAGATCGCTTCGCGCGGCCCCTGTTCGACCACTCGGCCCAGGTACATCACCATCACCTCATCGGCGACATGGCGCACCACGCCCAGGTCGTGCGAGATGAAGACATAGGCCACGCCCGTGGCCTGCTGCAGGTCGACCAGCAGGTTCAGCACCTGGGCCCGGATCGAGACATCGAGCGCCGACACCGGCTCGTCGAGCACCAGCACGCGTGGTTTGAGCATCAGCGCGCGGCCGATCGCGATGCGCTGGCGCTGGCCGCCTGAGAACATGTGCGGCCAGCGGCTGAAACTCTCCTCGCGCAGTCCCACCTGGCGCAGCATTGCGCGGGCGGCATGCTCGCGCTCAGCCTGATCGGTGACGCCGTTGACGAGCAGCGGCTCCATCAGCGCCGCCCCCACGGTCTGCCGTGGGTTGAGCGAGCCGTAGGGGTTCTGGAACACGATCTGCACCGCGCGGCGCAGCCGGCTGCGGGCAGCGTCGTCGGCATGGGCCCGGTCGACCACGTCCGAGCCGTCGATCAGCAACCGGCCCCGACTGGGCGGCTCGATCATCGTCAGCAGCCGTGCCAGCGTGCTCTTGCCGCAGCCCGACTCGCCCACCACGGCCAGCGTGCGGCCGGCGTGTACCGTGAACGACACGCCAGCCAGCGCATGCACCACGGCGGGCGCCGCGAACAGGCCGCGCCGCACCGGGTAGTCGCGGTGCAGGTCGCAGGCTTCCAGCACCGGCGCCGCGCGGTCTTTCGCCACGCCAGCGGTGGGCTTGGACAGGTCGGTCATGCTGCGGCCCGCGGCTGGCCTTGCCGCAACGGGGTGTGGCACAGCGCGCGGCCTAGCGCGTCGCTGGCTGGCACTGGCGCAGTCTGGCACTGCGCGGTGGCAAAGCTGCAGCGTGGCGCGAACAGGCAGCCCGGTGGCTGGTTGAACTGCCCCGGCACCAAGCCGGGGATCGCCGCCAGCCGCTTGCCCTGGGCTTGCTCGGGCAGGGCAGCCAGCAGCGCGGCGGTGTAGGGATGGTGCGGGTCGCCAAACAGCGCGCTGGCGTGGGCCGATTCGACCTGCCGGCCGGCGTACTGCACCAGCACCCGGTCGGCGGTCTCGGCCACCACGCCCAGGTCGTGGGTGATCAGCACCAGCGCCATGCCGCCGTCTCGCCGCAGCGACAGCAGCAGGTCGAGGATCTGGGCCTGGATCGTCACGTCCAGCGCGGTGGTGGGTTCGTCGGCGATCAGCAGTCTTGGTTGGCAGGCCAGCGCCATCGCGATCATCACGCGCTGGCTCATGCCGCCCGACAACTGGTGCGGGAAAGCCCCGGCGCGGTGCGCCGGGTCGGGGATGCCGACTTGTTCCAGCAACTCGATCACCCGGCGCTTGCGTGCGGCGCGGCTCAAGCCCAGGTGGGTGGCCAGCGATTCTGCGATCTGCCAGCCGACGGTGAAGCAGGGGTTGAGCGAGGACATCGGCTCCTGGAAAACCATCGCGATGTCGCGGCCGATCAAGCCCCGGCGCTGGCGGGCGCTCAGTGCGCGCAAGTCTTGCCCGGCAAACACCAGACGCTCGGCGCTGACGGTGGCGGTCCAGGGCAGTAGGCCCATGATCGCCAACATCGCCACCGACTTGCCCGACCCCGACTCGCCGACGATCGCCAGCACCTCGTCGGTGTCGACTTGCAGGTCGATGCCGTCGACCGCGGTGAAGGCGCCGCCGCGGGTGGCGAAGCGCACCGTCAGGCCGCGGATGTCGAGCAATGTGGCCATGTCAACAACTGTTAGGCAGGCCGGAGCGGACCGGCCAAGTTGCCGACGCGGAGCCGGCTTCGCCGGGCCGCTGGCGGCGCCCCCTTGAGGGGGAGGCGCCGAAGGCGCTTTGGGGGTGGGCCTTCATGAGCGCCTCATTTTCGGGTCGAGCGCGTCGCGCAACCCGTCGCCGGCCAGGTTGACCGCCACCACCGTGACCAGGATTGCCAGCCCGGGCAGCGTCACGAGCCAGGGGTCGGAGCGGATGAACTCGCGCGCGTCGGCCAGCATCGTGCCCCATTCGGCGGTCGGGGCCTGGGCGCCGAGGCCGAGAAAGCCCAGCGCGGCCGCCTCCAGGATCGCATCTGACACCCCCAGCGCGGCCTGCACGATCAGCGGCGACAGGCAGTTCGGCAGCACGGTCGACAGCATCAGCCGCGCCGGCCCAACTCCGGCAACCCGGGCAGCGGTGACATAGTCACGTCCCAATTCGGCCAATGCCGAGGCCCGCACCAGCCGCACATAGCGCGGCAGCGTGACGATGGTCACCGCGACGATGGTGTTGGTCAGGCTGGGCCCCAGCACCGCCACCACCAGGATCGCCAGCACCAGACCGGGCACGGCCATGATCAAGTCCATGGTCCGGGTGATCAGCACATCGACCGCGCTGCCCCAGGTGCCGCGCAGCGACACGCAGGCCAGCCCCAGCCCGACGCCGATCACGAACGACACGCCCATCACCGCCAGACCGATGAACAGCGAGATGCGGGCGCCGTGGATCAGTCGCGTCAACATGTCGCGGCCCAGGCTGTCGGTGCCGAGCCAGAAGCGCGACGAGCCGCCTGCCGACCACATTGGCGGCGCGCGCACCGCGTCGCGGAACTGCTCGATGGGCGAGTAGGGCGCGACCACGTCGGCAAAGATCGCCAGCAGCACGATCAGCACCACCACCGCCAGACCGCCGACCGCGCCGCGGTTCTCCTTGAAGGCGTCCCAGAAGGCGCGCAGTGGCGGGCGTGGGGCCGGTTCCGCCTGTTCGGCTATTGCGATGACATTCATCGCAACGGCGCCAACGGATGACTTGCGACTTGTCGCGCAAAACAGGGGGGCGCCTTGGCAAGTAAACGCCGCGGAACCGGCTCTGCCGGGCCGCTGGCGTTGCCCCCCTGGGGGGGAGCGCCGCAGGCGCTACGGGGGGGGGACAAGTCAGCCATGTCTTATGCGCGGGTTGATCAGGCCGTAAGTCAGGTCGACAAACAGGTTGACGGTGATCACCACCGACGAGATCAGCATCACCCCGCCTTGCAGCGCGGGATAGTCGCGGCGCGAGATCGACTCGATCAGCCACTTGCCGACGCCTGGCCACGAGAAGATGGTTTCGGTCAGCACCGCGCCGGCCATCAGCCCGCCTACCTGCAGGCCGATGACCGTGACCACCGGAATCAGCGCGTTGCGCAGCGCATGCAGGCCGATCACGCGCCAGGCCGGCAAGCCCTTGGCACGGGCGGTGCGCACATAGTCTTCGCTCAACACTTCGAGCATCGCCGAACGTGTCATGCGGGCAATCACCGCCAGCGGGATCGTGCCCAACACGATCGCCGGCAGCACCAGGTGGTGCAGCGCGTCCTTGACCGCACCGGCCTGGCCCGAGAGCCAGGCGTCGATCACCATGAAGCCGGTGACGGGCTCGAAGTAGAACTTGATCAGGTCGATGCGGCCCGAGACCGGTGTCAGCCCCCAGCGCTCGGCGACGAACATGATCAGCAGCAGGCCCCACCAGAAGATGGGCATCGAGTAACCCGTCACCGACAAGCCCATCAGCGTCTGGTCGAAAACGGTGCCGCGTCTGGCCGCCGCGATCGTGCCGGCCGGGATGCCCAGCAGTACCGCGAACAGCATGGCCGCCAGCGACAGCTCGATGGTGGCCGGGAACAGCGTCGCGAACTCGGTCAGCACCGATTGGTTGGTGGCCAGCGAGGTGCCGAAATCACCCTGCAGCAGCTTGCCGCCATAGGCTAGAAACTGCTGCCAGACCGGCTGGTCCAGCCCCAGGTCGTGGCGGAACATCGCCAGCCGCTCGGCCGAGATGCCACGCTCGCCGACACGCACTTCCACCGGGTCGCCCGGCACCAGCCGGATCGCCGCGAAGGTGACGAACATCAGCGCGATGAAGGTGGGGAGGGTCAGCGCCAGGCGGCGCAACAGGTAGGCGAACATCAGCGGGCGGCAGCAGAGCGGGCGGGGTGGGCCGGACTTGGGCTTGGGATCAGCCGCGCCGCTCGCGCGCCACATGCCGGGCCTATTTCAGCTCCACCCCATTGAACTGGTGTGAGCCGAACGGGCTTTGCTTGTAGCCCGACACCTCTTTGCGCATCGCCTCGTAGACCACCGAATGCGCGATCTTGAAGTCCGGCGCTTCCTCATGCTCGATCACCTGCATCTCCTGGTAGAGCTTGGTCCGCGCCTTGACGTCGGCCAGGCTGCGGGCCTTGATCAGGCGCTCGTCGAAGGCCTTGTTGCACCACTTGGACAGGTTCTGGCCGCCCATTCGCGCCGCTTCACAGCCGTGCAGAAAGAAGAAGTTGTCCGGGTCGCCGTTGTCGCCGGTCCAGCCCAGCATGCCGGTGATGTGCTCGCCCTGCTGCATGCGCTTGCGGTACTCGCCCCACTCGTAGGTGACGAGCTTGGCGTTGACGCCGATCTTGGCCAGATCGGCCTGCATCATCTCGGCGATGCGCTTGGCGTTCGGGTTGTAGGGTCGTTGCACCGGCATGTACCAAAGGTCGATCTCTAGCGGCGTCTTGACGCCGGCCGCAGCCAGCATCGCCTTGGCCTTGGCGCTGTCGAAGGCGTAGTCCTTGACCGCGTCGTTGTACGACCACAGCGTGGGCGGGATCAGGTTCTTGGCGGCCTGGCCGGCGCCTAGGTAGACGTCCTTGATGATCGCGGCCTTGTCGATCGCCATGCTCATCGCCTGGCGCACCTCTTTCTTGTCGAACGGAGGTTTCTGGGTGTTGAAGGCCCAGTAGGCGATGTTCAAGCCAGGCTGGTTGATCAGCTTGAGCGCCGGGTCTTTTTGCATCTCCGGCAGGTCGGCCGGGCGTGGCGCGATCACGAAGTGGCATTCGCCGGTCTTGAGCTTGCTGTAGCGCGCAGTCGGGTCGGGGGTGATCGCGAACACCAAATCGTCGACCAGGGCTTTTTCGCCCGCCGGGCCCCAGTAGTCCTTGTTCGCCTTGAAGCGGATCACCGCATCCTTCTGGTAGGCGACGAACGAGAACGGCCCGGTGCCCACGGGCTGTTGGTCGAACTGTTCCTTCTTGCCCGACTTGGCCAGCATCTCGGCGTATTCGGCCGAGGCGATGCTGGCGAAGTCCATCGCCAGGTTGGCCAGCATCGTGACGTTGGCTTTCTTCAGTGTGATCCGCACCGTCATCGGGTCGATCTTGTCGATCGATGCCAAGTCTTCGTTCAGCCCCATGTCGGCGAAGTAGTCGTATTTGCCGCCCGAGACCTTGGCGTAGGGATGGTCGGCTTTCCATTGGCGTTCGAACGAGAACAGCACGTCGTCAGCGTTGAAGTCGCGCGTCGGTTTGAAGCCGTTGACGCCCGAGTGGAACTTCACCCCTTTGCGCAGCTTGAAGGTGAAGACTCGGCCGTCGGGCGACACGGTCCAGCTCTCGGCCAGGCCGGGTTCGACCTGGGTCGAGCCTCGCGCAAATTCGGTCAACTTGTCGTAGACCGGGCGCGCGGCGTCGAAGCTGGTGCCAGTGGTGTTGATCGCGGGCGAGAAGTTCTCGGGCGAGCCCTCAGAGCAATAGACCAAGGTCTTGGCCTGCAAGGCCGGCGCTGTCAACAGCGTTGCAGCGAGGGCCGCCAGCAATGCCACGAAGGCGTGCGGCTTGGTGCGCTGTTGGCGAGCGATTGGATGGGTCCGGGCATGGCTGATGTGGGACATGGATGGGCTCCTCGTGTTGGCCCCATCCTAAGGCGTCTCGTGCAATGGCGAGCGACGGCCCAACGCCGGGTTGCAGTGGCGGGTTGGCAGGAGGCGGTCTGAGACAATCCTGGCAACGCCGGTTTCGTGCCCCCGAAGCCGGCGTTTTCCATTCCACGGGGCCATGTCGAGGAACACCATGTTCAAAAACCTCCCGCGCGCCGTCACGGCTGCGCTTGTCAGTGCCATTGGCGTGAGCGCGTTCGCGGCAGCGCCTCAAGCGGCTGTATTGCAGGCCTGCTTTGTCTATGTCAGCCCGGTCGGCCAAGCCGGCTGGACTTACCAGCACGACTTGGGGCGTCAAGCGCTGGCCAAAGCCCTGCGCAGCCAGGTCAGTACCCGCTTCGTCGAGGCGGTGGCTGAAGGCCCGGACAGCGAGCGCGTGATGCGCGACCTGGCGCAGCAGGGCTGCGGCCTGATCTTCGCCACCAGCTTCGGCTATTTGGAGCCCGCGCTGCGGGTGGCGGCGGAATTTCCCGCCGTGCGCTTCGAGCATGCCGGTGGCTACAAGACCTCGGCCAACCTGGGCACCTACAACGCCCGCTACTACGAGGCGCGCTGGCTGGCTGGCTGGCTGGCCGGCAAGCAGAGCAAGACCGGCGTGGCCGGTTATGTGGCGGGCTTTCCGGTGCCCGAGGTGGTGCAGGGCGTCAACGCCTTCACGCTGGGCATGCGCGCGGCCAACCCCAAGGCCGAGGTCAGACTGGTCTGGCTCAACAGCTGGTTCGACCCGGCGCGCGAGCGCGATGCCGCGATCACGCTGGTCAACCAAGGTGCCGATGTGCTGACCAACCACAGCGGTTCACCCGCGGTCGCGCAGGCTGCCGAGGAAAAAGGTGTGATGCTGCTGGCTTACCAGAGCGACATGGCTCGCTTCGCGCCCAAGGCCCAGCTCGCAGCGGTGACCCACCAATGGGGGGGCTATTACACCGAGGTGGCGCGTACGGTGATCGCTGGCACTTGGACGCCGAAACCGGTTTGGGGCGGTATGAAGGACGGACTGGTGCAACTCAGCGCCGTCAATCCAGCGCTGTCTGAGGCCGTGAAGGCCGAGCTGGCGCAGCGTCAGCAGGCGATCATCGAAGGTCGCTTCAAGCCGTTTGCCGCGCCGCTGGTCGACAACCAAGGTCGCAGCCGGTTGGTGCGGGGCATGCTCGACGATGCCCAGATCGCCGGCATGGACTGGTTGGTCCAAGGGGTGGTGGGCGTGTTGCCCGCGTCGCGCTGAGCTCGCCGCCGTCAGCCCAAGGCCGCAGCCGATTCGCCAAAAGCATAGGCGTCCATGCCCAGGCAGCCATAGGTCAGGCTTTGGTGCAGCCGCCTGCCGGCCCCACCGGCGCCGGCCGCGATGAAGAACGGCAGCAGATGCTCATCGGTCGGATGCATCAGCACCGCGTGCGGCGCCTGGCGGCGGTAGTCGAGCAGCGCCGGCCAGTCGGCGGCGGCCGCGCGGTCGGCGAACCAGCGGCGAAAGGCCGCGCATTCGGCGATCTCGGGCGCGTCCAGCGGTGGTCGGCTGTTGGCAAACACCAGTCGCAGGTTGTGCGTGATGCTGCCGCTGCCCAGCACCAGCACGCCTTCGTCGGTCAGCGGCGCGAGCGCCTGGCCCAGCGCAAACAGCCGGGCCGGTGACCAGTCGGGTGGGAACGCCAGCGGCAGCACCGGTATGTCGGCGGCCGGCCACATGAAACGCAGCGGCGTCCAGATGCCGTGGTCCAGTCCGCCCTCGGCCTGGCTGTGCACCGGCAGGCCGGCGCGTCGCAGCAACTCGGCCACCCGCGCTGCGAGATCGGGTGCGCCAGGCGCGTCATAGCGCAGTTGGTACAGCGCGTCGGGAAAGCCTGAGAAATCGTGCACCGTGTGGTGTTGGGCTGCGGCCAGCAGCACCGGCTCCCGGGTCAGCGAATGGGCCGACAGCGCCAAGATGGCACGCGGTTGTTGCGCCTTGGCCGAGATGGCCTTGCCCAGTTGTTGCCAGAAGGGGCCGGTGGCGCCGGGTTCGAGCGCAGTCATCGGGGAGCCATGGGACAGGAACAAAGGAGCGATCGTCATGCCGTGATTAAAGCAGCGGCTGCGCTGCCGCAGGTTCGAAGCCGCTGCACGCTGCGTTCAAATCGCATCGGCAGGGCGGGCCGAGCCGTCGTGCTGTTGGTGTACCGTCCCGCCCATGAACTCCCACGCATTGCCTGTCTCTATTTTCGCGCTGGCCTGGCGCCAGGGCTGGCGCGACTTTCGTGCCGGCGAACTGCGGCTGTTGATGGTCGCGGTGGTGCTGGCGGTGGCAGCGCTCAGCGCGGTGGGTTTCTTCGCGACCCGGCTCGAGGCTGCGCTGGTGCGTGATGCCGGCAAGTTGCTAGGCGGTGACGTGGTACTGGCCAGCGACCAGGCTGCGCCGCCGGCATTTGCTGAGCGGGCCCGTATGCTCGGCTTGCAACTGGCCGGCAGCGCCAGTTTTCCGAGCATGGCGCGCGCGCCCGATGCCAAGGGCGGTGCGACGCGGCTGGTCGCTGTCAAGGCCGTGACCGATGCCTACCCGCTGCGCGGCCAGATGCGCCTGGCCGCGCGCGTTGGCGGCCCTGAGCAGGTGCTGGTCGGCGGCCCGGCGCTCGGCACGGTCTGGGTCGATGCCGGCTTGCTCGACGCATTGGCGCTCGTGCCTGGCGACACCTTGATGCTGGGCGAGCAGGGCTTTGCGATCGCCCGTGTGATCGTGCAGGAGCCCGACCGCGGCGCCGGTTTCATGAGCTTCGCGCCGCGCGTGATGCTGGCCGCCGCCGACCTGGCCGCCACCGGTCTGGTGCAGCCGACCAGTCGCGTCACCCACCGGTTGATGCTCGCCGCGCCGCTCGACCGCCAGGCGGGGGTGCGCGAGTTCGTGCGCTGGGCCCAGGGTCATATCGCCGCGACCAAGCTGCGTGGTCTGCGCATCGAGTCCTTGGAGTCCGGCCGCCCCGAGATGCGCCAGACGTTGGACCGGGCGCAGCGCTTTCTGAATTTGGTCGCGCTGCTGGCCGCGCTGCTGGCGGCGGTTGCGGTGGCGATCGCAGCGCGCGACTTCTCCCAGCGCCACCTCGACGACTGCGCGATGTTGCGGGTGCTGGGCGCACCGCAGCGCGCGATCGCCGGCGCCTATGCGCTGGAGTTCGGCGCCGTCGGGCTGATCGCGAGTGCGATCGGTGCGGCGCTGGGCTTTGCGGTGCATTTCGTCTTCGTCAGCCTGCTGGCCGGCTTGGTCGATGCGAATTTGCCGCCGGCCACCTGGGCGCCTGCTGTTTTCGGTCTGGGCGTTGGCATGACGCTGCTGGCAGCGTTTGGCCTGCCGCCGGTGTTGCAACTCGCGCGGGTGCCACCGCTGCGTGTGATCCGGCGCGACGTCGGCAGCCCGCACGCGGCGTCTGCTGCGGTGCTGATCGCCGGCAGCGCCGGTTTCGCAGCGCTGCTGGTGGCGGCGTCATCCGACATCAAGATGGGCCTGCTGGCGGTGGGCGGGTTTGTTGGCGCGATTGCGGTCTTCGCGCTGCTGGCCTGGGGCGCGGTGGTGCTGCTGCGCCGCGCGGTGCCTGCGGTTGGCGAGCCGCGCTGGTGGACGCTGGGCGCGGCCGCGCCGCGGTGGCTGGTGCTCGCCACGCGCCAGCTGTCGGCGCGGCCGGGGCTGCTGGTGCTGCAGGTCTCGACGCTGGCGGTCGGCCTGCTCGCGTTGATGCTGCTGGTGCTGCTGCGAACCGACCTGATCTCGGCCTGGCGCGCGGCCACGCCGGTTGATGCACCCAACCGCTTCGTCATCAACCTGCAGCCCGAACAAGGCGAGGCCTTCCAGGCCACGCTCAAGGCTGCTGGTGTCGCGCGCTACGACTGGTACCCGATGATCCGCGGCCGGCTGGTGGCGATCAACGGCAAGGATATTGCGCCAGGCCAATACCCAGACGACCGCGCCCAGCGTTTGGTCGAGCGCGAGTTCAACCTGAGCCATTCGGCCCAGTTGCCCAGCCACAACCTGTTGACCGGCGGGCGTTGGACGCCCGACGAAGCCGACGCGCTCAGCGTCGAGGCTGGACTGGCGCAAACCCTGGGCCTGCAACTCGGCGACCGCCTGCGCTTCGACATCGCCGGCAATGTCCGCGAGGGCCGCATCAGCAGCCTGCGCAAGGTCGACTGGGGTTCGATGCGGGTCAATTTCTTTGTGATGTTTCCGCAAGCGCGAATGGACGACCTGCCGCTGAGTTACATCAGCGCTTTCCGCACGCTGGCGCCTGGGCTGGACCGCGCGCTGGCGCAGCAGTTTCCCAACCTGACCTTGGTCGACCTGTCTGCCTCGCTGGCCCAGGTCCAGGGGGTGCTCGACCAGGTGGTGCGGGCGGTGGAGTTCTTGTTCGGCTTCACGCTGGCTGCCGGCTTGGTGGTGCTGTTCGCGGCCGTGAGTTCGACCCGCGAAAGCCGGGCCCGCGAGTACGCCGTGATGCGTGCAGTGGGCGCGGGCAGTGCGCTGCTGCGCCAGGTTCAACGCGCTGAACTGCTGGGCGTGGGGGCACTCGCCGGGCTGTTGGCGGCCTTGGCCGCGGTGGTGTTGGGTGGCTTGCTGGCGCGCCAGGTGTTCGAATTCGCCTGGGCGCCTTCGCCTTGGGTACCGCTGGCAGGCACTTTGGCTGGCGCGCTGCTGGCCTGGGCGGCAGGTTGGTGGGGCTTGCGCGAAGTGCTGCGCAGGCCGGTGATGGACACCTTGCGGCGCTCGTCGGAATGAATCGGCGGCGCGGACTGCACCTGTGCTGGGCAGCTTGTGCGCATCGCCCTGCAAGGTCTGCCGTGGCGGTCTAGAACGACTCCCAGTCGTCCGACGCGACTGACGTGACCGACGCGACTGACGCGACCGACGCAAGCGCCGCGATCGGCGCGGCCTGGCGCGAGGTCTGGATGGCCTTGGCGATCACGGCCTGGGCAGCATTGGCCGTGCGCGGGGCCGCGATGGCTGTCCGGGCTGACGGTTTCCGTGCTGTGAACGCAGCGGTCACCTTGGCCGGTGGCGATGGCTGCGCTCGCACCGATGGCTGGCTGGCGCCGACTGACGAGACCGGGTCACCAGAGAAGCGGAAGCGCTGCATCGTCGTCGCCAGCCGCTGCGCCTGTTCGCGCAGGCTCTCGGCCGCTGCCGCGCTTTGCTCGACCAGCGCGGCGTTTTGCTGGGTCATCTGGTCCAGGCTGTTGACGGCGCTGTTGACCTCGCCGACACGCTGATCCTGCTCGCGCGCGGCTGCGCTGATCTCGCCGATCACGTCAGTCACGCGCTGCACGCTCGTGACGATCTCGCCCATCGTCGCACCGGCGTCGCGCACCAGGCGGGCGCCGGTCTCGACCTTGTCGACGCTAGCACCGATCAAGGTCTTGATCTCTCGTGCGGCGCTGGCGCTGCGCTGGGCCAGGCTGCGCACTTCGGCGGCCACGACCGCGAAGCCTCGCCCTTGTTCACCGGCGCGCGCGGCTTCAACTGCGGCGTTGAGCGCGAGGATGTTGGTCTGGAAAGCGATGCCGTCGATCGTGCCGACGATGTCGGCGATGCGTTTGGACGAGCCGTTGATCTCGTCCATGGTGCTGACCACTTGCGAGACGACCTCGCCGCCACGGCGCGCCACCACCGAGGCCGAGGCTGCCAGTTGCTTGGCCTGGTCTGCGGCGTCGGCGCTCTGGCGCACGTTGCAGGCCAGTTGCTCGGTCGAGCTGGCGGTCTGTTGCAGGCTGGAAGCGGCCTGCTCGGTGCGCTGGCTCAGGTCGGTGTTGCCCGAGGCCACCTCGGCGCTGGCCAGTTGGATCGACTCAGCCGCCTGGCGTACCGGGCCGACGATGCCGCGCAGCGCATCTCGCATCGCTGCCAGCGACTGACTCACGGCGCCGATCTCATCGCTGCGCCGGGTGTCGACCTCGACCTCGAGGTCGCCCTCGCCGATGCGCTTGGCGATGGCCGCCAAGCTGTACATCGGCCGGCAGATTGACCGCACCTGCAGCAAGGTGGCGATGGCCAGGCCCAGCATCAGCAGTGCCATCGTCCCGACCGCAGCCCACAGCGTGGCCTTGCGTTGCGCGCCAGCCTGGGCGCGGACGACCTCGGCATGGGCTTGCTGCATCGCCACATAGGCTTGCTGAGCCGACAGGTAAGCGCTGACGGCGGGCCGAACCTGGTCGTTGAGCAAGGCCTGCGCGGCCGCAGCGTCGCCTGCTGTCCTGGCTTTTCTGGCGTCGTTGCGGGCGTCGATGTAGACCTTGCGGGCCTGCGCAATCCGGGCCAGCGCGGCCTTTTCTTCGCCGTCCGTCGCGGCCGCGTCGATGCGCTGAGCGATCTCGCTGATGCGCGCCGTGCTGGCCTCGATCTCGGGTTTCAGCGCGGCTTCGACCGAAGGGTCGCTGCTCATCACGCTGGCGATCACGCGCGCTGCGTTGGCGTTGGTCAAGCCCTGCCAGGTCGCTGCGTCGAGCAGCTTGGCTTGCTGGGCCAGCAACTGCGCATCGGCCTGTGCCTCTTGCTGGTTGCTGCGCAGTGCCAGGCAGACGGCCATCACGGCCAAGACGCTGGTCACGGTCAGCGTGGGTAACCACAGGCGGGTGGCGATTTTCATGGTTGTTTTCCAGCAGGCGGCGAACTTGCGAAAGATGGACTTCAGGCGACCACGTCGTCCATCAATCCCATGTCGGCACTGCCCATCAGTGCCTCGATGTCCATCAGGATCAGCATCCGGTCGTTGACGCTGCCGATGCCGGTGATGAAGCTGGTGTCGATGCTGGCATTCATCGCCGGGGCGGGTCGGATCGCGTCACCGCCCAGTTCCAGCACATCGGAGACCGAATCGACGACGGCGCCAACCACCCGTGCGCGCACGTTGAGCACGATCACCACCGTGAAGTGGTTGTACTCGGCGCTGTCGCAACCTAGCTTGAGCCGCAGGTCGACGATCGGCACGATCACGCCTCGCAGGTTGACCACGCCCTTGAGGAAGGCCGGCGCGTTGGCGATACGGGTGGGCGGCTCGAACGAGCGGATTTCCTGCACCCGCAGGATGTCGATGCCGTACTCCTCGGCACCGAGACGGAAGGTGAGGTACTCGCCCTTGGGTGACTTGCCCAGCGCCTCACGGCTCCCAGCGTTGGCGATCGCGCGGTGGGTCTCGTGGCGTGCCACCTGGGCGGCGTCGGTGATCATGTCCATGGTTTGGGTCTCCGTTGGGCAGGGGGCCTGCCGTTCATGGGTTTATCGGCTGCGATCGGCGGCGGTGTAGCCTGTGCTGGATTGCATGGGCCGGCTTGTCAGCAGATCAGGCCGGGGCCAGCCGGAAGCGCGCCACCACCGCCGTCAGCTTGCTAGCCTGGTCGCGCAGGCTTTCGGCCGCTGCCGCGCTCTGCTCGACCAGTGCGGCGTTCTGCTGAGTCATCTGGTCCAGGCTGTTGATGGCGTCGTTGACAGAGCCGATGCCCTGGCTTTGCTCGCCGGCCGCATGGGTGATGTCTCGGATGGTGTCGGTCACGTGCCGCACGCTGGTCACGATGTCGCTCATGGTGCTACCGGCGTCCTTGACCAGGCGGGCGCCTGCATCGACGCTGGCCACCGAGGCGCTGATCAATCCCTTGATTTCACGCGCCGCACCAGCTGAGCGCTGGGCCAGGTTGCGAACCTCTGAAGCGACCACGGCGAAGCCGCGACCCTGCTCGCCGGCGCGGGCGGCTTCGACGGCTGCGTTCAGTGCCAGGATGTTGGTCTGGAAGGCGATGCCATCGATCGTGCCGATGATGTCGGCGATGCGCCCCGACGAGCTGTTGATCTCGTCCATCGTGCTCACCACCTGCGCCACCACGGCGCCGCCGCGCTCGGCCACGCTGCAGGCCGATGCCGCCAGGTCGCAGGCGTGACCTGCAGAGCTGACACTTTGCTGGACGCTGCGGGTGATCTGCTGCACTGCGCCGGCGGTCTGCTGCAGGTTGCCGGCGGCCTGCTCGGTGCGACCGCTCAGGTCGGTGTTGCCTGCAGCCACCTCGTCGGCCGCGTGGTGGATGCTTCCACTGGCCTGCCGAACCTCGCCGACCAACCCGGCCAGCGCGGCCTGCATCTGCGCCAGCGCGCGCAGCAGCGCCGAGGCTTCGTCATGGCCATCGACCGGCACCACCCGGTGCAGGTCGCCATCGGCGATGGCCAGCGCCAAGTCCCGGGCCTGCTGCATCGGACCGATGATCGAGCGTGAATTCAGCAGCGTCAGCGGTACCACCATCGCCATCACCAGGCCCAGCACGCCGACGAAGCACCACAGGGTTTGGCGCATCGAGACTTCGAATTCGCGCTGGGTGTCGTTGGCCTCGTTGGAGACGATCTTGTCGATCGCATCGACGTTTGTTTCCACCGCCTGGATGTGTTGCTTGGCCCGGGTCAGCATCCGATCGGCAGCGCGGGCATTGTCGTAGGCGCCGCTCTGGATCTGGTCCAGCACCTGTGACGTTGCCTCGGCGTAGGCGTCGATCTCCTGGATCGAGGTCCGCGCCAGCGGGTTGTCGGTATCCTCTTCGCCTTCAAGCAATTTACGCAGTCCGGTCTGTGCCTTGTCGACCGCCAAGCGCCAGGCTTGGCGGTGACTGATAACGGCCGCAGTGTCCTCGTAGTGGATCACCATGTCTTTTTCATGGTGACGGACTTCGCCCAGCGCGGCGCGGATCGTGCCGACGTTGTGCACTTCCTTGATCGAGTGCAGCATGAACTCGCTGTTGAGCTCGGCCAGATGGCGCCCGCCCACCACACCGGTCAAGCCGACCAGACTGAACAGGCCCAGCACCATGACGATGGCGCACTGCATTCGCAGGCGGATCGAGAAGCGGCGTATCCACATCGTGCTGTTCGACATCGGGAGGTCTCCGGTTGAGATCGGGTGTGGCGGGTGCTGACCCAATGGGTCTTCGTGGCGCCTGGGAGGGGTGTGTGCCTGGCTCAATGGCGGCTGCGTCGTACCAGCGCGCCGATGTCCAGGATCAGTGCGACCCGGCCGTCGCCCATGATGGTGGCGCCCGAGACATCGGGCACTTTGCGGTAGTTGGCCTCTAGGTTCTTGACGACCACCTGCTGCTGGCCCAGCAATTCGTCCACCAGCAGCGCGACACGCCCGCCCTCGGCCTCGACGACGACCATGATGTTGCTGCCAGCATCGCCGGCATCGGCTCGCGGCACCTGGAACTGCTGTTCCAGATCGATCACCGGCATGTAGTCGCCTCGTACCTCGACCACTCTGGCGCTGCCGCCGATGGTGCGCACCATGCCCGGTTGGCACTGGAACGATTCCACGACCGAACCCAGCGGCAGGATGTAGCACTCCTGGGCCACGCCCACGCTCATGCCGTCCATGATCGCCAGTGTCAGCGGCAGCCGCACTTTCACGCTCATGCCATGGCCTTCGGCGCTGTCGATCTCGACCGTGCCGCCGAGTGCGGTGATGTTTTTCTTCACAACGTCCATGCCCACGCCGCGGCCCGAGACATCGGTCACCACCTCGGCGGTGGAAAACCCGGGCGCGAAGATCAAGCCCCAGACCTCGCTGTCGCTCAGCGTGTCGGCTGCGGTCAGCCCTTTTTCTCGCGCTTTTTGCAGCAGCTTGGCACGGTTCAGCCCGCGGCCGTCGTCGCGAACCTCGATCACGATGCTGCCACCCTGATGGCTGGCCACCAGGGTGATGGTTCCCTGCGCCGGCTTGCCGCGTGCGGCGCGCTCGGCGGGCAACTCGATGCCATGGTCACAGCTGTTGCGAACCAGGTGCGTCAGCGGGTCGGTGATCTTCTCGACCATGCCCTTGTCGAGTTCGGTCGACTCTCCCACCGTCACCAGTTCGACCTTCTTGCCCAGCTTGGCGGCCAGGTCGCGCAACATGCGCGGGAAGCGGTTGAAGACCATCGCCATCGGGATCATGCGGATCGACATCACCGCTTCCTGCAGGTCTCGGGTATTGCGCTCCAGGTCTGCCAGTCCCGCGCCGAGTTGCTGGTGCATCGAACCTTCGCTGCGGTGTTGCGCCAGCATGGCCTGGGTGATCACCAGTTCGCCGACCAGGTTGATCAGCTGGTCGACTTTTTCGATCGACACGCGCAGCGTGGCCGAATCCAGCGCCGCTTTGGGCTCGGCCTTTGGCACGGCAAACCCGGGTGGCGTCTCGGTTGGCGCCGGTGCAGCTTGGGCGATCGGCGCACCCGGGGCATCGTCGAAGAATCCGTAGCCTGTCGGCTCAGCAGGCGGGGCGCCCGGCGCGCCTTCGTGGAAGCCGTAGCCAGGCCCGAGTGGCGCCAGGCGCAGCGCCTCGCGCGGCACATGGAAGGTGAACAAGTCCAGCAGGTCGCTGTCGCTGCTGGTGGTGGTGAGCTTGAACCGTCGCATGCCGTCGGCGGCGCAGCCGGCGTCCAGCGCTTCAATCTGGCCGAGATCGGCGATTTCGTTGAACAACTCGACCAAGCTGTCGGCCAGGCTGTCGTCGACCAACTCGCCGACGGTGAGCTCGAGCAGCCTTGGTGTCGCAGAGGCCGGTGTCGGCTCGTTGGCGGGGGGAGGGACCTGCGTCGCAGTGCCGGCGCCGCCAGCACACAGCGCCCGAATGTCGCGCAGCAGCCCGCTGGTCTCGGGCGCCGCCTCGTCGCTGCCTTGGTGGCGTGCCAACAGCGATCGCAGCGAATCGCCGGCGGCCAACAGCAGATCGACCATCTGAGGCCGGGGTGCGAGTTCGTGGCGGCGCAGTTTGTCGAGCAGCGTCTCCATCTGGTGCGTCAACTCGGCCACGTCGGAAAATCCAAAAGTGGCCGCACCACCCTTGACCGAATGCGCGCAGCGGAAGATCGCGTTGAGCGTCTCGTCGTCAGCCGCCTCGACGTCGAGCGCGAGCAGCATCTGCTCCATCGTCTGCAGGTTCTCGCTGGCTTCCTCGAAGAAAACCTGGAAGAACTGACTCAGGTCGAAATCGGCGGACTGCGCATTGCGGCTGGTCTCGGTCATGGTGTTCTGTCTCCGGCAGGTTGCTCGCGCGGCGTGCGCGCTGGGTCGGGCATCGGCAGGCGGTTCAGCGGATCACCTTGCCGATCACCTCGATCAGCTTGGCGGGGTCAAAGGGTTTGACCAGCCAACCGGTGGCCCCAGCGGCTCGACCTGCCTGCTTCATCTGGTCGCTCGACTCTGTGGTCAGGATCAGGATCGGTGTGGACTTGAACTTTGGGCTTTCGCGCAGCTTTTTGGTCAGCGAGATGCCGTCCATGCGCGGCATGTTCTGATCGGTCAGCACCAGCTGAAAATCGCGCTGGCTGGCTTTCTCCCAGGCGTCCTGGCCGTCCACTGCTTCGATGACCTTGAAACCAGCGTTCTTCAAGGTGAATGAAACCATCTGGCGCATCGAGGCCGAGTCATCGACAGCGAGGATTGAGTGCATCTCTTTCTCCGGAATTACGCTTTGTTTTCGGTGGCGGGCGGAGAAACTAAAACAGCTCGACCGAGCCGGCGTCCATCTCGTCCTGGGTCACCGGGTTGGGCCGTGTCGGTGCGTCCTGCACCACCCCGTCCTCGTCGTCGTCCATCGCCGCCTGCGCCAGTTGGTCAGCGCAGTGGCGCAGGCGCCTATGGGTGTGCTCCAGCAGCTGCGAGGCCATGTCCTGGAACTGCAGCGCAGTGATCGCGCCGCTGATCTGGAGCATGGCCTCGTGCAGCCGGTCTTCTGGCAGCTCGGGGTGCTGAGCCGCCAGACGCGCCAATGGATGGATCTGCTTGGCGGCCGCGTGAAAATGGCCCATCAAGGTCTCGCTGGCGTCGCACAGCAGCCGCTGCAAGCGGTCCAGATCGTTGCTGGCGATCATCAGGCTGTCCTGCAGGTCAGCTGCCAGCCGCCAGGGCAACAGCGTTTGGGCCGGATTTGGGTCTTCATCTGGCATCGTCACTCCGCATCACGGCACCGATGTGCGTGAAAGCATGGCCCGGCAGTCGAGGTGTTGCGTGCAGGCATGGCTTGTTGTCGGCCGATCAAGGACAGGGTTGAGCCTGGGTCGGGTAGTGCGGGAGCCGCGCCGCTGATCGGGCAGGAACTTGTTCGCACCCGACCGCAGACCGGCCGCGGCACAGGGTCTCGCGCAATTTGATCGGCATCAGGCTTTGCCATACTCCAGCCATGGCCCATGCGTCTCGACCGGCATTTCCTGTCTCAGCAGACCGGAGCTTGCGGGTTCTGCACTTGGAGGACTCCGCGCTCGACCACGAACTCGTCGTCGCCTACTTGCGACACGCCGGCCTGACGCCCTGGTTGCTGCGGGTCGACACCGAGGCCGATTACCGACATGCGCTGGCCCACGATGATTGGGACTTGGTGCTGTCGGATTTCAAGTTGCCGGGTTTCACCGGGCTGCAAGCGCTGCAAATCCTCAAGGACAGCGGCCTGCAGCTGCCTTTTGTCCTGGTGTCGGGTGAGATCGGCGAGGACATGGCGGTCGCGGCGATGCGCAACGGCGCGTCCGACTACCTGCTCAAGAACAACCTGGCGCGGCTGGCGCCTGCGGTCGAACATGCGATCGCTGCCAACCTCGAGCGGGTCGCACGGCAGCGCGCCGATCGCGATCTGGCCAGCAGCCGCCAGCGCTTGGCTGAGTTGGCCCAGCACCTGCAGACCAGCATCGAAGCCGAACGCGCCGCGATCGCCCGCGAGATCCATGACGATGTCGGCGCTAGCTTGACCGCGATCAAGTTCGACCTGGCCTGGATAGGCCGTCATGTCGAATCTCCCGAGGTGCAGCAGCGCCTGAGCGCTGCGCTCGAGACGGTGGCGCATGCGGTCGAGGCCAGCCAGCGCATCATGCACAACCTGCGCCCGGCCATTTTGGAGCAAGGCCTGGTGGCGGCGCTGCAGTGGATGGCGGGCAGGTTTGGCAAGCGTGAGGGCTTGGTCTGCAACTTTCGCAGCAGCCACGACCACTTGCAGTTGCCGACTGGCGTGCCCTTGGTGGTTTACCGCTTCGCCCAGGAAGCACTGACCAATGTCAGCAAACATGCCCGCGCGACCAAGGTGTTGATCGACTTGTCGCTCAGCGGCGGTGTGTTGTCGCTCGAAGTCAGCGACAACGGCCGCGGCCTGGGCGCTGACGACGCGGCCAAGGCGGGCGGATTCGGGCTGCGCGGCCTGCACGAGCGAGCACGCCATGTCGGTGGTTGGGTGGAGGTCAGCAGTTCGACTGCCGGTACGGTCTTGTTGTTGTCGGTGCCGATTGACCCGACCTTGGTTGACGCTTCGAGTGTCGATACCCCAGGTGCGGTCGACGGGCATCCATCGAGCTGGGACGCCGCATGATCAAGGTGATCGTCTGCGACGACCATGCGCTGATCCGGCGCGGCATCCGCGACACGCTGGCCGACGCCGCAGACATCGACGTGGTGGGCGAGGCGGCTGACTACGCCGAGCTTCGCGCGCTGATGCGCCGCTTGGCCACGCCTGCGCCGGACGGGTCCGATGTCGCGGCCAGGATTGGCCAGGCCATGGGCTGCGACGTGCTGGTGCTCGATATCAACCTGCCAGGGCGCAGCGGCTTGGATGTGATGCGAGCGCTCAAGGACGAAGGCTCGCCGGTCAAGGTGCTGGTCGTCAGCATGTATCCCGAAGACCAGTACGCGATCCGTGCGCTGCGAGCGGGTGCCTACGGCTATGTCAACAAGGGCGCCGACCCGCAGCAGATCGTCCACGCGGTGCGAACCGTGGCGCAGGGCCGCAAGTACATCACGCCCGAGATCGCCCAGATGCTGGTCGAGAGCCTGACGATGCCGGTGTCCGAGAACGCGCATGACAAGCTGTCGGATCGAGAAATGCAGACCCTGGTGTTGATCGCCTCCGGCAAGCGCTTGGGCGATATCGCCGAGCAGCTGAGCTTGAGCCCCAAGACCGTCAGCGTCTACCGCGCGCGGGTGCTGGAAAAGCTCGGGCTGCAGAACAATTCCGAGCTCACCGTCTATGCGATCCGGCAGGGCTTGGTGGGCGACTGAGGCAAACGCCAGCGCTGTGGCCATGGCCCTCTCATTGAAATCGGAGCAACAGCTGCGCCAGGGCCGTCGCAATGGGCTGTTCGAGCAGTGGCAACGTCAACAACATGCCGATCAATCCGATCGAGACCGTGACGGGAAAGCCCACCGAGAAGACGCTGATCTGCGGCGCCACCCGTGAGATCACGCCGAGCACCAGGTTGACGAACAGCAGCATGCCCAATAGCGGGAGCGCGATCCACAGGCCCAGCGTGAAGACCTCGGCGCCCCATTGTTGTGGCAGGGTGCGGCGCAGGAACGCGAAGGGTTCGGCGCCGACAGCGAAGACCTCGAAGCTGCGCGCCAGTGCACCGATCACCGCCAGATGGCTGTTCGACAGCACAAACAAGAACGCCACCAGGGTGCCAAAAAAGCGGCCACTGGCTGTTCCCTGGCTGGCGGTGGAGGGGTCGAAGAAGCCGGCGAAGTTCAGGCCCATCTGCAGGCCGATCAATTCGCCACCGAGTTCGACGGCGGCGAACACCAGACGCACCGCAAAGCCCAATGTCAGACCGACCAGCAGTTGCTGGAGCAGCGTCAGGACCGCCGCCGGGGTGTCGAGCGCGATCACCGGCATCGGCGGCAACGAGGGCTGCGCTGCCAGCGCGATCAGCAGCGCCAGACCGATCTTCACGCGCATCGGCACCGCGCGCTGGCTGAAAACCGGCAAGCTCGCCAGCAAGGCCAATGCGCGTAGAAACGGCCAGATCAGCGGCGTCAGCCAGGCCAGGATCTGCGGTTCGCTCAGCCCGATCATCGGTGTTTTCGTCGATCAGCCGATGGCCGTGGGAATGGCCAGCAAGGTGCGCTGCAGGTATTCGACCAGCATCGTCAGCATCCAGGGCCCGGCGACCGCCAGCGCCGCCACCGCAGCGACCACCTTGGGCACGAAGCTCAGCGTGGCCTCGTTGATCTGGGTCGCGGCCTGGAAGATGCTCACGACCAGACCCACCACCAGCACCGACAACAAGATCGGCGCCGAGACCATCAGCAGCATGTACAGGCCTTGCTGGCCGAGGTGGAACGCATGTTGGCTGTCCATTGGCTTCTCGATGAAACTGATGCTAATTCGTGAAGCTGGCGGCCAATGAACCCAGCAACAGGTTCCAGCCATCGGCCAGCACGAACAGCATCAGCTTGAAAGGCAGCGACACCAACACCGGCGACAGCATCATCATGCCCAGGCTCATCAGCACGCTGGCGACAATCATGTCGATGATCAGGAACGGGATGAAGATCAGAAAACCGATCTGGAAAGCGCTCTTGAGCTCACTGGTGACAAATGCAGGCACCAGGACGGTGAAGGGCACGGACTCGCTCTTGAGGTCTGGCGCGACCTTGGCCAGCCGCGCGAAGAGCTGCAGGTCGCCGCGGCGGGTCTGCTTGAGCATGAATTCGCGCATCGGCTTGGCGCCGCGCTCGACCGCCTGCTGAAAATCGATCTGCTGGGTCGAGTACGGCAGCCAAGCGTCGTTGTAGACCTTGTCTAGCGTGGGTGACATCACGAAGAAGGTCAGGAACAAGCTCAAGCCCACGATCACCTGGTTGGGTGGCGCGGCGGCGGTGCCGAGCGCCTGGCGAAGCAGCGACAGCACGATCACGATGCGGGTGAAGCCGGTCATCATCAGCAGCAAGGCCGGCAGGAATGACAGCGCGGTGAAGAACAGCAGCGTCTGCACCGGCACCGAATAGGCGGTACCGCCAGCGGCCTGGCCGATCAACAGCGGCAAACCCGGCCCTGCGGGCTGCGCCGCGGCCAGCGCCGGCCATGCCGACAACAAGCCAGTGCCGGCCCATAGCGCGGCACTGCGAAGCGCTTTGCGTTCAGTGCGCATCGACAGGCCCTGCGGCGGCTTTGCCGCCGCGCAGTTGTCGCCCCAGCAGCTGTGCGAACAAGGGGGTCGTCTCGGCGGCGGGCGGATCGGGTTGTGGTGGCAGGCGGTGCAGGGTCTGGATGCCTGCGGGCGTGACGCCCAGCACCAGCCAGCAGCGCTCGTCGCCAGCCCCGACCTCGACGGTGACCAGTCGCTGTTGCGGTGACAGCGTCAGCGTCGAGACCAGGCGCACCGGGCCGTCGCCGGCAGCGCGACCTGCCCAGCCCGAGGCCAGACCGCCGGTAAACCGTCGGCTGCGCTTGAGCAGCCACAGCGCGGCCGGAATCAGCAGCAGGACCAGCGCGAATGCCGCGATCGGGCCGAGGGCGGTGCTCGAATTCATAGGGGTCATGGGTGTACCTCAGGTCCGGCTCAGCCTTGCAGGCCGCGCCGAGGCTGGCAGGCCTCGGCCGCTGAGCCGGCAATGGCCAGTACGCAGGTGCTGGCTCATGTCCGGCTCAGCCTGCGCATGCGCTCGCCCGGCGTGACGATGTCGGTCAGGCGGATGCCGAACTTGTCGTTGACCACCACCACCTCGCCTTGGGCAATCAAATAGCCGTTGACCAGAACGTCCATCGGTTCGCCTGCCAGCGCGTCGAG
>CAMCTC010000019.1 GCA_945878355.1 Bordetella parapertussis
AACGCCGGATATTGCCAATCATGTCCATGGTGATCACTCCTTGTCCCCTGCTGCTCAAAAAAACAGCAGGGTAGGTTGTTCACCTGGCTCAGTTTTCGTTCGGCACAACCTTCAAATGTGGCTCAGTTTTCGGTCGGCGCCAACACCCATAGAAGTCAGTGTCGGCGAAGCCCACGGTCCGCCGCGCGCCCAGGCATAGATCGATGGCATCCAGGATGCTCGACTTGCCACTGTCTCCCGGACCGAGAGGCAGTTGATCCCCGCCGAAGGTGCCCATTCGAGCGACTTGATCGATCGAAAGTTGCGGATTTCCAGCCGACGTATGCGTGCCATTCGCCTCCCCAGATTCATGTAGTTTTTGCACAGTATCCAAGCTTCTTGCGACAGGCGAAGGTGCCGCCCGTGAGCTGGCCCACACAACAGCAGACCCTCAGGCCCCTGTAACCCGCCTGACTCAGGGAATCGCCGACATGGGCAGGAACATGGGCGAAGGCGCGGGGCGCTTGTCGCCCTCCAGCGGCACAAAGCCCAGCTTCTGATAAAAACCGAACGCCCCCGCGTCGGCATCCAGGTACAAGCCGTAACTCCCGATGCTCTGCGCCCCCACCTTCACGATGTCCAGCGCATGGTTCATGAGCTGCAAGCCGAGACCCTGGCCTGCATCGGCATGGTGAACCCCGAGCATGATCAAGCGCACACAGGGAATGGTTTTTGGAAGCCCGCCACGCTGCAGGGCGCCCAGCGCCGACAGCGCAATGGTGTGGCTGGCGATCGTGAAGAAGCCGGCGAATCGCTGGGTGGCGCCATCCTCCTCCAGCAATGCGTAGGCCACGCTCAGGCCTTGCTTGACCTGTTTCTTGAGCGAGTCCTTGACGAACTTGTTGATGACGGCGTGCTGGCAATCGAACTGGTTGTAGCCCCCATACTTCGCCCCCGGATCGAAGCGAGTGATGAAAAAGCTCATTCACGCACTTTCAAGCGGGGCGTGCGGCGCAGTTCCTTCATGGCCTCGGTCGGAGCAACCGGCTTCTGCAGCACGGCGGCCAACTGCGCCTGCCCCTGCACCGAGAGCTGGATGGAGGTGTGGTCGAGCAGGATCTCGCGCGCCTTTTCCATGGCGGTCGACAGCATGAAGGACGACAGGTCCATGCCGCCCAGGACGGCGGCCTTGCTCAGCAGCTCCTTGGCTTCCTTGGTGGTCTTGAGCTCCATGCGAGCATCTTTGAGTGCGAGCGCGCCCATGTCGGTTCTCCTAGTACAGGCATCAGATCATACGGATATCAGCCGTATAGTCAAGTCAGCCATGGGCGTACTGGACTGGCACCGTCGCCGACGCTTCAGGCGCTGACGACGTTATGGAAAGTGCAACTCGGCCCCGAACTCAAGCGCTTTTCTGCACTTCCAGTGCAACGAAAATGCAACGAATCCAAAAAAAACGCGGCAACACGTTGATTCATCGATGATTTTTTAAGAAGCCGCCCAGTCGAGCATCGGCGCCACCGACAGGCGCCAGGGCTTGGATTAAGTTGCCATGTCCAACTCTTTTCGCAATCACGAGGCCACAGCGGCCGCCAGATCAAACAGGCGCGGGTATTTTGCACCAGCCGGCTGGTGCTGCCGGCAAATCGGCGCCGGCGCACCGATCACGCAACGATGGCGTTCAGGCTTTGCTGTCGGCGAAGCGCACCAAACCCAGCTGACGAGATTGCACGACCAACTGCCCTTGCGAGTCCCAGAGCGCGCCGTCCTCGATCATCCGGCCGTCGCTCAGGTCATGGGTGCGGAACTGCCCGAGCATCCACCCCGGAGCGGGCCGTCGGCGCACATGCGCGGTCAGCTCGACGGTAGGCACCCAGCCCACCATGCCCAACAAGCCGAAGACCGAGGGCGGGAACGCATCGGCGAACAGCAATGCGGCCAGTGTGTCAGGCGCCCGGCCATCCCGGAACCGGATCCATCCGCTCACCTGCGCGCTTCCAGCGCTGCCAGCCTTGGCCTCGTCAGGGTGCAGGCGGATCTCGACACGGCTCAGTAACGGCAGGTCGACGCCTTGCGCATCGCCCGACCGCGGTATGCATTGATCGGGCGGCGGAATGACCGGCGGCGCCAGCGCAAGCGTCGGTTCACTGCCATCGCCCAGGTCACCGAAGGCCGCCAATACTTCCAGGCGCGAAGCGCCGTCCTGCGTCAGCGTCGCACGGGCGGTGGTCAAGGTCCGCCCGGAGCGCAGCGTCGATGCATCGATCCGGCAGGGCTGATTCGCGAGTCCCGGGCGTAAGTAGTGGACGGTGATGGACAGTGGATCGGGATGGTGCGGCGCCTGCTGGCGCAGCGCCGTCACCGCCAGGGCCAGCAAATAGCCGCCGTTCGGGTTGTTGCCGATGTTCCAGTCCGGGTGCACCAGGCCAGTGAAACCGCCCTCGCCCGCCACCAACCGGGTCTCGTTGTCGAATTGATTCATGTCGATTGGAAATATCACAGAGTGCAGCCCGCCTTTGCCCAAACCAAGCTTGGGCAAGCTGCCAGCTACAGGGCTCAGGCCGTCGCGTCCAGGCTCGGATTGATCAGGTATTTCGCACCGGTCGATTGCTTGCCGTAGACAGCGATGGCCTCCAGTGTCAGCGCCTGTGCGAGCGACACCTCGCGGGTGTAGTTGCTGGCAAAGGTCGTCTTGAGCTCGGCAACAACCCGCTGACGCAGCGCCTGACCAGCTTCGAAGCCGATCTTCTGCAGGAACGGCGTCAGCAGCCAGCCGCCCACGCTCCAGGCCATCCCGACGTTGCGGTTGATCTCGGTCGGGCCGCGATCCAGACCGCCATATTGGTAGACCTGCTTCAAAGTGCTGGAACCGTAGCGGCTGTACTCCTTGGCGTTGAGGTTGAGCGCCGCTTCCATGCAGGTCAGGATCTGGCTGGCAAGCCTTCCGCCGCCGATCGCATCGAAGGCAATGGTAGCGCCGGTGGCCGCCAACGCCTGGGTCAGGTCGTCGACGAAGCTGTCCGCGCTCGAGTCAACGACATGCTTTGCGCCCTGGGCGCGAAGCATGTCGGCCTGCGCCTGCTTGCGAACAATGTTGACCAGGCCAATGCCGTCTTTCAGGCAGATGCGGTTGAGCATCTGGCCCAGGTTCGACGCTGCAGCGGTGTGCACCAAGGCCTTGTGTCCTTCGCGACGCATGGTTTCGACCATGCACAACGCGGTCAGCGGATTGACGAAGCAACTCGCTCCCTCAGCCGCGCGAGTGCCGGCCGGCAGCACCAAGCATTGCACGGCTTTGATGCTGCGGTACTGGGTGTACATCGAGCCGCCCAGCACCGCCACCGTCTTGCCCAACAAGGCTTGAGCGACCGGTGAAGCCCCCGCCCTCACCACCACGCCGGCGCCTTCATTGCCGACCGGCATCGACTGGTCCTGACGGCTGGCCATCGCCTTCATCAGCTTGTCGGGAATGGTCGCCGTGATGACGGGTCGAGCAGCGCTGCCTCCAGCCCGTGCGCTGGACAGGTCGGCGAGGCCGAACAAAAGACCGAGGTCCGAGGGGTTCATCGGCGAGGCCTGGATCTGCACCAACACCTCGTCGTCACGAGGCTCAGGTGTCGTAATGCTGGCCAGCGAGAGCTCAAGCTCGCCGCTGGCTTTGACGAGTGAGCGCAGTTGCAGTGAAGTCACGGGAACGGTAGTGGTCATCATGGGTATCCGATCGGAGAGGTAGGCGCCAGCAGGCAGTTCTGGACGAAAACGAATGGCAATTGTCCGCGCAAGTCGGCCGACGGCAGCCGCACCGGCAATTTCACTCGGCAAGTTGCAGGGTCTTGACCCCACCATCTCTCCACATAGCCAGGTCAAGCGTACCCAGCAATTTTCTTGGCCGTGTCGGTCAATGAGTTCCCCACCACACCTTTACCGCACAAGATGCACAGACGAAAAAAAACCGCTAAGCGCTTATCGCATAACGGTTTTTCTTGGAGGCGCGACCCGGAGTCGAACCGGGCTAGACGGATTTGCAATCCGTTGCATAACCGATTTGCTATCGCGCCAAAATACTGAAATCTACGACATCATCAGAAATGATGAAGCCCATCAGTAAATTCGTTTCCTCTGACAAAAACGGGAAGCCTAGGCTTCCCGTTTTGAATTTGGAGCGGGAGAAGAGTCTCGAACTCTCGACCTCAACCTTGGCAAGGTTGCGCTCTACCAACTGAGCTACTCCCGCAAAAATTACTTGGCTTTTCTGGAGCCATCAACATCAATCTTTCTGCTGCGCCGAACTACCTTTGTTCGGCACAGCCCGCATTCTATACCGGATTCCCATCCAAACACAAGAGGGCTACCAACGATTTTTCAATGCGGCAAGGCATCGCCCACCGCAGGGATCGCGTCGCTCTTGGCCGTCTCGACCTTGACAGCCGTAGGTTCGTCATCGGGCAGCGGCACGGGCATGGACTCCAATGCAAACTCAAGCACCTGGTCGATCCAGCGAACTGGCACGATCTCAAGGTGATTCTTCACGTTCTCGGGAATGTCCTGTAGGTCCTTGACGTTTTCTTCAGGGATCAGCACGGTCTTGATGCCACCACGGTGTGCTGCGAGCAACTTCTCCTTCAGTCCTCCGATGGCGGTGACCTCGCCTCGCAAGGTGATCTCACCCGTCATGGCCACGCCGGCTTTGACCGGAATGTTGGTCAGTGCGGAGACAAACGCTGTTGCCATCGCGGCACCGGCACTCGGTCCGTCCTTGGGCGTCGCACCGTCGGGGACATGGATGTGCACGTCGCGCTTCTCGAACATCTCGTCCTTGATGCCCAGGCGACGCGCCCGACTGCGAACCACCGAGCGCGCGGCTTCCACCGACTCCTTCATCACGTCACCGAGCGAACCCGTGCGGATGATCACGCCCTTGCCGGGCATCATGGTCGATTCGATCGTCAGAAGATCGCCGCCGACTTCGGTCCAGGCCAGACCCACCACTTGGCCAACCTGGTTTTTCTTCTCAGCGCGGCCAAAATCGAACTTGCGCACACCCAGGAAGTCATTCAGGTTCTCATCCGTGACGATCACTTTGCCAGTGACCTTCTTGAGCAGGATGCTCTTGACGGTCTTGCGGCAGATCTTGGAGATCTCGCGCTCGAGCGACCGCACCCCTGCCTCGCGGGTGTAGTACTGGATGATGCCGCGGATCGCCGACTCGGTGACTTCCATTTCCTCGTCTTTGATGCCGTTGTTCTTGGCCTGTTTCGGACACAGATAGCGCTGGGCAATGTTGACTTTTTCGTCTTCCGTGTAGCCGGCCAGGCGGATCACCTCCATCCGGTCAAGCAAGGCCGGCGGGATGTTCATCGAGTTCGAGGTCGCGATGAACATCACGTCCGACAGATCGAAATCGACCTCGACGTAATGGTCACTGAAGGTGTGGTTCTGCTCCGGATCCAGCACTTCGAGCAGCGCGGACGACGGATCGCCGCGGAAGTCCATGCCCAGCTTGTCGATCTCGTCGAGCAGGAACAAGGGGTTTCGCACACCGACTTTGGTCAGGCTTTGCAATACCTTGCCAGGCATCGAACCGATGTAAGTACGCCGGTGACCGCGGATCTCAGCCTCGTCACGCACACCGCCCAAGGCCATACGGACGAACTTGCGGCCTGTGGCGCGCGCCACACTCTGGCCGAGCGAGGTCTTGCCGACGCCCGGAGGACCAACCAAACAAAGGATCGGCGCCTTGACCTTGTCGACACGCTGCTGTACCGCGAGGTATTCGAGAATCCGTTCCTTGACTTTGTCGAGGCCGTAGTGATCCTCGTTGAGCACGTCTTCAGCCAGCGGCAAATCGTGCTTGACCTTGCTCTTCTTGGCCCAAGGCAAGCCGACCAATGTGTCGATGAAATTGCGCACCACGGTGGCTTCAGCAGACATCGGCGACATCAGCTTGAGCTTCTTGAGCTCACTATCTGCCTTCTTGCGTGCTTCCTTGGACATCCGGGCGGCTTCGATCTTCTTCTCGAGTTCCTCGAGATCAGCGCCCTCTTCGCCGTCGCCCAATTCCTTCTGGATCGCCTTGACCTGCTCGTTGAGGTAATACTCGCGCTGGCTCTTTTCCATCTGCCGCTTGACGCGGCCGCGGATGCGCTTTTCGACCTGCAGGATGTCGACTTCATGCTCGAGCAACTCGAGCAACTTTTCCAAACGCTTGGCCACCACGAACAGGTCGAGCACGGATTGCTTGGCTTCGAGCTTGAGCGGCAAATGGGCTGCAATGGTGTCCGCAAGGCGACCTGGGTCGTCAATGCCTGCGATCGAGGTCAGAATCTCGGGCGGAATCTTCTTGTTGAGCTTGACGTACTGGTCGAATTGCTGGGTGACCGCTCGACGCAGTGCCTCAACCTCGGGCGTCGGTTCACCCGCCGGGTGTACCGGCGCGACCTCGGCCGTGAAATGCTCTGATGTTTCGTGGATTGCGCGGGTCTGCGCGCGTTGCACGCCTTCGACCAAGACTTTGACCGTGCCGTCGGGCAGCTTCAGCATCTGCAAAATGCTTGAAACGCATCCAACCTCAAACATGTCCTCGGGCTTGGGCTCGTCCTTCCCGGCAGCTTTTTGAGCCACCAGCATGATTTGACGGCCAGCTTCCATCGCCGCCTCCAAGGCCTTGATGGACTTGGGACGACCCACAAACAGCGGGATGACCATGTGCGGAAACACGACCACGTCACGCAGCGGCAACAGCGGCAACGTGATCGGGTCACTGGGTAGAACAGGATGTCCAGACATGGGTAACCTCTCTTTCTCAGGTCGACATGAGGCCTGAGCGGACGAATGCAAGTGTGCGGTCGGTCAAGCGGTCAGGCCTGGACCAAACCGATGGGCGTCTGTCAGGCAAGACGGCGATCAGGCGCTGGCCTTCTTCTCTCGGTACACGAGCAATGGTTTGGCACCCTCTTCGACGATATGCTCATCGATCACCACTTTGGCCACGCCGTCCATGGTCGGGAGGTCAAACATTGTGTCGATCAGCGCGTTCTCCATGATGGAGCGCAGGCCGCGCGCACCCGTCTTGCGTTTGAGCGCTTTGCGCGCGATGGCGGTCAGAGCCGAAGGCCGGACCTCCAATTCAACGCCATCCATGAAGAAGAGCTTCTGGTACTGCTTGACCAACGCATTCCGCGGTTCGGTGAGGATCTGCACCATCGCCGATTCGGTCAACTCACCCAAGGTCGCGACCACGGGCAGCCGACCTACCAGTTCGGGAATCAGTCCGAATTTGATCAGGTCTTCAGGCTCGGCCTCGCGGAACAGATCGGCAGCGCGCTTCTCAGTCTTGCTGTGGACCGACGCGGCGAAACCGATACCGGACTTCTCGGTCCGGTTCTGGATCACCTTTTCCAGCCCGTCAAAAGCGCCACCGCAAATAAACAGAATGTTGGTGGTATCGATCTGCAAGAAGTCTTGGTTTGGATGCTTGCGTCCGCCCTGCGGCGGCACACTGGCCATCGTGCCTTCGACCAACTTGAGCAGCGCCTGTTGGACGCCTTCCCCAGAAACATCACGGGTGATGCTGGGGTTGTCAGACTTGCGGCTGATCTTGTCGATCTCATCGATGTAGACAATGCCGCGCTGCGCGCGCTCGACGTCGTAATTGCAGTTCTGAAGCAGCTTTTGGATGATGTTTTCCACATCCTCCCCAACGTAGCCTGCCTCGGTCAGCGTGGTGGCATCAGCGATCACGAAGGGAACGTTCAGCAGCTTGGCCAGGGTTTGCGCCAGCAGCGTCTTGCCCGAACCGGTGGGGCCGATCAGCAAGATGTTGCTCTTGGTGAGTTCGACCTCCTCCTTGCTGCCTGAGCTCATGAACTTGAGCCGCTTGTAATGGTTGTACACCGCCACCGACAAGGTCCGTTTGGCAGCATCCTGGCCTATCACGTACTGGTCCAGTGTGGTCTTGATCTCGATGGGCACCGGCAGTTCGGACTTGGTCGCTTTTGCTCCTCCGCTGTCAGCAGGTACCTCGTCGCGGATGATGTCATTGCACAGTTCAATGCATTCGTCGCAGATGAACACGGACGGGCCCGCAATGAGTTTCTTGACCTCATGCTGGCTCTTGCCGCAGAAACTACAGTACAGAACTTTCTCGCCAGAGGCGCCCTTCTTGTCGGCCATGTGTGTGCTTGTGCTGTGGAGGGCGGGTGATGTCAGATCAATGATAGTCGACCGGATCAGTCGACATTTCGGTGCGGCCGGTGACGCTCGTTCAGGAAAGCAAGCTCAGGCGCGCTTGGCGATGACCTGGTCGATCAGGCCATAGGTCAGCGCTTCCTCCGGCGACATGTAGTAATCACGCTCCATGTCGGAGGTGATCTTCTCAATCGTCTGGCCGGTACGGTCGGCGTAAATCCGGTTGAGTTGTTCCCGGGTCTTGATGATCTCGCGGGCATGGATCTCAATGTCGGTGGCTTGGCCCTGCGCACCACCCGATGGCTGGTGGATCATGATTTTTGCGTTGGGCAGCGCAATGCGCTTGCCCTTGGCGCCAGCCATCAGCAGGAACGATCCCATGCTCGCGGCCATACCCATGCACAAGGTCGAAACATCGGGCTTGATGAAGTTCATCGTGTCGAACACCGACAAACCGGCGCTGACACTGCCGCCGGGCGAGTTGATGTAGAGGAAGATGTCCTTGTCGGGGTTCTCGCTCTCGAGAAACAACATTTGTGCCACCACAAGATTGGCGGTCATGTCATTGACCGGTCCGACCAAGAACACGATGCGCTCGCGCAGCAGGCGGCTGTAAATGTCGTAGGCCCGTTCACCACGGCCCGATTGCTCGATGACGATGGGCACCATGCCCAGGGCTTGCGTCTCCATTGCGTTCATGGGAGTCCTTCAATTGGTCTGGACTGATTATGGCCCCCGGCAAGAGGGCTGGCAGTCGATGAAAAAAGGGGCGCTGACCGGTCAGTCATGCGCCCCGAGGCGGGGGTTGCGCAAACACGCGCGCCGCTCAAAGGGCCGGCACGCCAAGAGTTCACGCAGTCATCAATTCGTCGAAAGGCAGGGCTTTGTCGTTGATCTTGACCAATCCCAGCACATGCTGGGTCACATTGGTTTCGATCACCACCGCCTCGACCTCGGCCATGCGTTGACGGTCAGACAGATACCAGCGCATCACCTCGGCTGGCTTCTCGTAGCTCTGTGACAGCTCTTCGATGTGGGCCTGCAACTGCTCGGGCCTGGCCCGCAGGTTGTTGATCTTGACCAACTCTGCCACGACCAGTCCCAGGCGAACCCGGCGCTCGGCCTGAGGCTGGAACAACTCTGAGGGGATCGGCGCTTTGTCGGCATCCTTGACGCCACGCTGCTTCAAATCCTCGCGCGCGCTGGCCACGAGACGCTCCAGTTCGCTGTCGATCAAGGCCTTGGGCACATCAAGCTCTGCGACCTTGACCAAGGCGTCCATCGCCGCAGCCTTGTTGCGAGCCAGGACCCTGAACTTGACCTCACGCTCGAGGTTCTTGCGGACATCGGCGCGCAGACCATCATTGCTGCCATCGGCGATGCCGAGCGACTTGATGAAGCTCTCATCGAGATCAGGCAAGTGCTGGGCCTCGATCTTCTTCATCGTCACCAAGAAATCGGCCTCCTTGCCCGCCACGTCCTTGCCGTGGTAGTCGGCAGGGAACTGCAATGGAAAAGTCTTGTTCTCGCCGACCTTCATGCCGCGCACTGCATTGTCGAACTGCTCAAGCATCTGGCCTTCGCCGATCAAGAACTGGAAGGCTTCAGCTTTGCCGCCCTCAAAAGGCTCGCCGTCGATCTTGCCCTCGAAGTCGATCGTTACACGGTCGCTCTCGGCAGCACCTTCAACCGCCGGACGCTGGGCGAAAGTGCGACGCTGCTTGCGCAGGATGTCAACGGTGCGGTCGATCGCAGCATCGGTCACTTCGCTGCTGATCCGGTCGACTTCCACCACCGACAGGTCGCCGAGTTGGACTTCGGGATAGACCTCGAAGGTCGCATCAAAGGCCAGCTGGCCCTCCGGCGACTCATCCTTTTGCGTCACCGTGGGCGTGCCTGCCACACGCAATTGGGCTTGACCGGCGGCATCAGAAAATGCTTGGCCAAGCTTGTCATTCATGACTTCGGATTGCACAGAGTAGCCATAGCGCTGGGCCACCACCGACATCGGCACCTTGCCGGGACGGAAGCCGTCGGCCTTGACGGTACGCGACAGCTTTTTGAGCCGGGTTTCGATTTCCGAGTTGAGCTCTGTCGCCGGGATCAGCAAGGTGATTCGGCGTTCGAGCTTGGCGAGGGTTTCAACAGTGACAGCCATGATGGGACTCACAGAAAAGTTGGATCTGGTGCGCGGGATCAGTCTGAAAAATCAGAGCTGACAACCACTTAGGATTCGGCTGAAGGAAAGGATTTCCAACAGCAATTTCCAGGCATACCCATAAGTTTACGGCATCACGGCCCTCGCCTCGCTTTGACCACTGGTCAAGCACCTCGCGGCATGGCAGGTCCGGTCAGAAAGCGCTGTTGTGCGGCAGCTAACACCACAGCAGACAGGCAATCATCGCGGGGCTATCGCCAAATTTTCCCGATTGCACCTGACGGTTCCTTCGGGCACGCGGTCAGACCTGCGCCTCCAACCCCATCAACTCTGCAGCGCATTCATTCTCGCGCCTGGCGTTGAAAACCCTGGTGCCCAAAAAGATCAGCCGGCAAATAAGCGAGTTCGGCTCAGACACGCAACGCTTGGGCCGAGCCACCACATGACAGACAATCAGCCTATGGCCAGACCTGTCCCCCGAATGACCGCCGCAGAGATCGAACGTGTGATTGCAACCGCCTGGGATGACAGGCCGCCATACAGGGCTGTCCTGGTCGGCCACGGCTTGACCCCGGGCCAGATGGTCCAACTGCTGAAGCGAGAGCTCACACCGAACGCGTTCAAGGTTTGGACTGCAAGAACCCGCGGCCCGTTGCTACCAGCCCATCCTGCGACAGGCCGCGCTGCGCCCAAGCGGGGCCGTTGAGACCCATCAGCCGCTGCGATAGCGCACAGCAGTTCAGAACTTGGAGCGATAAGGCATCTGGCCATGACAGGCCGTCTGGAACATCTGGACCATCTGGACCATCTGGGCCAAGGCTACAGCCTGTGAAAGGCGAGCTCTGCATTGCGACATCCGATCGCAACGGGGTCATGAATTCAAGAATGGTGCCGTCGGCGAGACTCGAACTCGCACAGCTTTCGCCACTACCCCCTCAAGATAGCGTGTCTACCAATTTCACCACGACGGCAATACTGCCGGGCCTGGACCCAGCGTCTGTGCAGCTTGCTTGAGGCCTCGCTCACTGAACAGCCTCGGATTCTATACCGGAAACCTTCGCAATCAACGACTCGCCACTGAGCTTCTCAGCATCCTTGCACTTGCGTTGCGCGCAAGTGTCCGCGCCACCTTATTTGGTGGGGATGGTGCCAGGCGCAACAGCCGATGCGACCGGGGCAGGCAAAGCTACCGCACCGCCCGCAGGGATGGAACCCGCGCCACTGCTCGGCGCGCTGGCAGGTATCGCGGCGCGATCAAGGACGCTGCTGCCACTGCTCGGAGACCGTGATGCGACGCTGTTAGACATGTAGGCCAATGACAAGGTGCTGACGAAAAACACCGCTGCACACACTGCCGTGAATCGAGACATGAAGTTCGCACTGCCAGTGGCCCCGAACAAGCTTCCCGAGGCGCCGCTACCGAACGAGGCCCCCATGTCTGCACCCTTGCCATGCTGGATCAGCACCAGGCCGATCATCGCGATGGCAGCCAGCAATTGCACCACCAGCACCAGGTTTGTCCAAATCTGCATGTCGTCTACTCTCCAGGAACTCAGGTCTTGCGTGACAGGCTTATCAGCCTGCCGCGCGACAAATTGCAGCAAAATCGGCCGCCTTCAGGCTGGCACCGCCAATCAAGCCACCATCGATATCGGGCTGGGACAACAAGCTGACCGCGTTGTCGGGCTTCATGCTGCCACCGTACAAAATCTTCATGTCACCGGCATGCGCGGTCGCGGCACTGAGTTGGGCACGCAGCAATGCATGCACGGACTGCGCCTGCTCGGGTGTGGCCACCCGCCCTGTGCCTATGGCCCAGACCGGCTCATACGCCACCACCATCTCGCCAGCACAATGGCCTAGCGCATGAATCACTGCCGAGAGCTGGCGCTTGACCACCGCCTCGGTCTGACCAGCTTCGCGCTGCGCCAGCGTCTCACCCACACAAACAATCGGCGTGATACCGCAAGCCAGCGCAGCTTTCGCCTTGTCGGCCACCAATTGGTCGGTCTCGGCGTGGTACTGGCGACGCTCACTGTGACCGACGATCACATAGCGGCAGCCGAATTCGGCCAACATCGCTGCCGACACCTCGCCGGTATATGCGCCTTGCTCATGGGCAGAACAATCCTGAGCACCCCAACGCAAATCGCTGCCCGCCAACGCCACTGCCGTCTCTGACAAGTAGGGATAAGGCACGCACACTGCCACGTCGCAGCCAAACGGCCGAACGCCGATGATGCCCGCCAGCAACTCGGCATTGGCACGATGGTTGCCATGCATCTTCCAATTGCCGGCCACGAGTTTGCGTCGCATCACCCTCTCCTTCTACACAGTCCAGTCAAGCACAATCTTGCCGATATGCTCGCCGGATTCCATCAGCGCATGGGCTTGAGCCGCCTGCGCAGCAGGGAAGACAGTGTGAATCACTGGCTTGATACGGCCGGCCTCTATCAACGGCCAGACATGCTGGCGCAAGGCCTTGGCGATGGCAGCCTTGAAAGCCACCGGACGCGGCCTCAGCGTCGAACCGGTGATCAGCAGTCGGCGGCGCAACAATTCACCGGCGTTGAAGCCACTCTGGACGCCACCCTGCACCGCGATGATCACGATGCGGCCGTCATCGGCTACACATTGAATCTCGCGCGCAACATAGTCACCGGCCACCATGTCGAGCACCACATCGGCACCCCGGCCGCCGGTGGCTGCCTTGACCTCGGCGACGAAGTCCTGGGTCTTGTAGTTGATACCGACGTCAGCGCCAAGCGCGACACAGGCCGCGACCTTTTTGTCGCTACCGGCAGTGACCAGCACCTTGGAGCCCATCGCCTTGGCCAACTGGATTGCCGTCACGCCGATGCCGCTAGAGCCACCCTGGACCAGCAGCGTCTCACCGGGCTGCAGATGGCCACGGTCGTAGACGTTGGACCAGACGGTGAAGAAGGTCTCGGGCAGGCTGGCCGCCTCAATATCGCTGAGGCCCTTGGGTGAAGGCAGGCACTGCGCGATCGGCGCGCAGCACAACTCGGCATACCCGCCACCCGCCACCAACGCACAAACTCGGTCGCCGAGCTTGAAACCGGCAGCGGCCAACTCGGCGGCATCACCACCGATGATGGTGCCAGCGATCTCCAACCCGGGCAGGTCGGACGCGCCAGGCGGTGGCGCATAAGCGCCCTTGCGTTGCAGCACGTCAGGCCGGTTGATGCCAGACGCGCTGACACGGACCAACATTTCGCCGGCCGCAGCAACCGGGTCTGGGCGACGGGTTTCGACCAACACCTCGGGGCCGCCAGAAGCGGTCATCGCAATAGCTCGCATGGTGGTTCCTCGTGACGGATCTTTGCGAAGCTTCAGGCCTGATGGGCCGGCGGGGTGTCCGCTGCCGGTGCGGCTGGTGCGGCTGGTGCGGCTGGTGCGGCTGGTGCGGCAGCGGGCGCTGCGCCACCTTCCGCTGCATGCTCAGCCACCGGTGCGTCGCTGCGCTCCGGACGGTCGCTACGCTCACGCCGCGGCGGACGATCGCCACGGTCAGGCCTTGGGCCACGGTCCGGCCGATCGCCATACTCGCGACGCGGGGCGCGTTCGAAACGCTCTTCCTCCATGCCTTCAGGCCGCTCAATCAACGCCTTCATCGACAGCTTGATGCGACCTTTCTCGTCGGTCTCCATCACCTTGACCTTGACGATCTGACCTTCTTTGAGGAAGTCGGTGACGTTCTCGACCCGTTGGTGGGCAATCTGGCTGATGTGCAGCAGGCCGTCCTTGCCTGGCAGGATGTTGACCAGTGCGCCGAAGTCCAGGATCTTGGTGATCGCGCCTTCGTAGACCTTGCCGATCTCGGCCTCAGCAGTGATCTCGGCGATGCGCTTCTTGGCGTGTTCGGCCTTGTCAGCATCCGTCGAGGCAATGGTGATCGTGCCGTCTTCACCGATGTCGATGGTGCAGCCGGTCTCCTCGGTCAGTGCGCGGATCGTCGCGCCGCCCTTGCCGATCACGTCGCGGATCTTCTCGGGATTGATCTTCATCGTGTACAGGCGCGGCGCAAACTCTGACACCTCGGTCTTGGCCTCACCCACCGATTCCAGCATCCTGCCCAGGATATGCAGTCGGGCTTCCTTGGCTTGCGCCAGCGCGACCTGCATGATTTCCTTGGTGATGCCTTGAATCTTGATGTCCATCTGCAACGCGGTGACGCCAGCGGTCGTGCCAGCAACCTTGAAGTCCATGTCGCCAAGATGATCCTCGTCACCCAGGATGTCCGTGAGGACTGCGAAGCGGTTCCCGTCCTTGATCAAACCCATCGCGATACCGGCGACATGGGCCTTCATCGGCACACCGGCGTCCATCATCGACAGGCAGCCGCCGCAGACAGAAGCCATCGACGACGAGCCGTTGGATTCGGTGATCTCGGACACCACACGGATCGTGTAGGGAAAGTCTTCCTTGCTCGGCATTGCGGCGATCAGCGCGCGCTTGGCCAGACGGCCGTGGCCAATCTCGCGCCGCTTCGGGCTGCCCACGCGCCCGGTCTCGCCGGTGGCGAACGGGGGCATGTTGTAGTGCATCATGAACCGGTCTTCGTAGTCGCCGGCCAGCGCGTCGATGCGCTGAGCGTCACGGTCGGTGCCCAAGGTCGTGACGACCAGGGCCTGGGTCTCGCCGCGAGTGAACAGCGCCGAGCCGTGGGTGCGCGGCAGCACGCCGGTGCGGATCTCGATCGGGCGCACAGTGCGGGTGTCACGGCCGTCGATACGCGGCTCGCCAGCCAGGATCTGGCTGCGAACAATGCCAGCCTCAATGTCGAACAGCAGGCCTTCGACGGCCACCTTGTCAAACGCCAAGCCTTCGGACTTGAGCGAGGCCATCACGTTGGCAGTCACTGCGCGGCAGGCTTGTGTGCGGGCCTGCTTGCTGCGAATCTGGTAAGCCGCTTTCAGCGGCTCGGCGGCCAGCGCGCCCACCTTGGCAATGAACGGCTCGTCCTTGGCAGGTGCCTTCCAGTCCCAGACCGGCTTGCCAGCGTCGCGAACCAATTCATGGATCGCGTTGACAGCGATGTTGCCCTGCTCGTGGCCAAACACGACGCCGCCCAGCATCACTTCTTCGCTGAGCTGGTCGGCTTCGGATTCAACCATCAGCACGGCAGCTTCGGTGCCGGCGACGATCAGGTCCATCTTGCTATTGGCCAGTGCGGTCTTGCCCGGATTGAGAATGTATTCACCGTTGACGTAGCCCACGCGAGCGGCACCCACGGGACCGTTGAACGGGATACCAGAGACCGACAACGCGGCGCTCGATGCGATCAGCGCGGCGATATCGGCCTGCACCTCGGGGTTCAGGCTCAGCACATGGATGATCACCTGGACTTCATTGAAGAAGCCTTCGGGAAACAGCGGGCGGATCGGTCGATCGATGAGCCGTGAGGTCAGGGTCTCGAGCTCGCTCGGACGGCCTTCACGCTTGAAGAAGCTGCCCGGAATGCGGCCGGCGGCATAGGTCTTCTCGACATAGTCGACGGTGAGCGGGAAGAAATCCTGACCCGCCTTGGCCTCGGTACGCGCCACGACAGTGGCCAGCACCACGGTGCCTTCGATATCGACCAGCACCGCGCCGTTGGATTGACGGCCGATCTCGCCGGTCTCCATCCGGACCTGGTGTTGGCCCCAGGTGAAGGTCTTGGTGACTTTGTTGAACAAACTCATGAAATTGTCTCCTTGGATAACAGGATCACGCAGCGCGTCAGCGCTTTCGTGGGGACCGGAAGCCTCAGACCTCGCTGGCTTGGATGCCATTCCAGCGACACCCTGCGGCCAGGGCGCTGTTGGAATGACACATCACCGCCGCTGCGGGGTCGCTTGCTCCAAAAAACAAAGAGCCTGTGCTGGGCTTTCTTGCCAGACAGGCTCTGTGCAGAATGCTGGTACTTACTTGCGCAGGCCGAGCTTGGCGATCAGCGCGGTGTAACGCTCAGGCGTCTTGCCCTTGAGGTAATCGAGCAGTTTGCGACGACGGCTGACCATGCGCAGCAGACCGCGGCGACCGTGGTGGTCTTTCAGGTGGGTCTTGAAATGCGGCGTCAAGTCGTTGATGCGTGCCGTCAACAGCGCAACTTGCACTTCAGGCGAACCGGTATCGCCAGGCGAGCGGGCATTGCCTGCAACAGTCTCGGCCCGGTGGGCTTTGTCTACGGACATGGTGTTTCCTTTGCTTTGCGGAAAGCCGCCACGCCTGACCTTGGATGCCAGAGGCGGTTTCCAGTATGAACTTGCGGTCGCGAGTGAAACCAACCCGCGCCGTGCCTGCCTCGCGCAGCAAATCCAAACGGACCTGTGCGCAAAACCTGCGAATTATAGACCCATGGCCTCTTTAAGCCTTGCAACACCGGCCAACAGCCGCGCCGGGTCCTGTGAAGCAAAGCACCAACGCAGCCAGCCTTCACCCTCGGCGCCAAACGCCGCGCCTGGCGCCAGACCCAGGCCATGTTCAGCCACCAGCCGCTTGGCAAAGGCCAGGGAATCGTCGGCACCGGGCACCCGAAAAAATGCGTACATGCCACCCAGCGGCGTGCCAGACAGCACGCCCGGCAACGCGCCGAGGGCCGGGCACAGCGTGTCGCGGCCGCGCCTGAGCCGCGCCACCAATTGCGGCACAAACTCCTCGGCGATGCCCAGTGCTGCCAAACCACCGCGCTGAACAAAAACCGGTGCGCAAGAGCTGTTGAACTCGATCAACTTGCCGACTGCGTCCAGGTGGCCGGCCGGCAGCACCAGCCAACCCAGCCGCCAACCGGTCATCAAGAAACTTTTGGAAAAGCTGTGCACCACCACCAGGCGGTCTTGCGGGCTGGCGATGTCGAGGAAACTCGGTGCAGCGCGCCCGACGCCAAACCAGACCCGGTCGTAAACCTCGTCGGCGACGATCCAGGTACCGGTTCGGCGGCAATGGTCGAGCAGCGTGCGCTGCTCGTCGCGTGTCATGGTCCAGCCGGTTGGGTTGTTCGGCGCGTTGACCAAGAGCACCCGAGTGGCTGGCGTCACGGCGGTGATCAAGCGTTGCAAGTCAAGCCGCCAGGCGCCCGCGCTGTCGGGCGCCAGTGGCACCCGAACCACCCGCGCGCCGAGGATCTCAGGCTGCGCCGGCAAATTGGGCCAGACCGGCGCAACCACCACCACCTCGTCACCGGGATCGATCAGCAGTTGCATCGCCGTCATCAGCGCCGTGACTCCCGAAGACGTGACCACGATCCGATCCGGCCCCGGGTCAACGTGCAGCCCTGCCGTGTAGGCACGCAAAGCCTCGCGCAGTTCGGCCAAGCCCAGGTTGTGGCTGTAGAAGGTCTCGCCGCGCAACAACGACTCGGCTGCCGCGCGACGTACCGGCTCGGGCGTGACCTCGTCGCTTTCGCCAAACCAAAAAGCCAGCACGTCGGGAATCCCCAAACCGGCGTTGGCGACCTCGCGAATCTGACTGCCTGGCAGCCGGTCGATCGCCTCACGCATTGGGGACTTGCTCCTTCGAAGCTTGAAAACCTCTCACCCGCCAGCGCCGATCAAGGCGTTGATCGATCGCAAAAATCAGACGCTTGAAATGCCTGGGGCCGCGTCCAATTCAGGATCACGGGCCTTGTTTCCAGGCTCGCGGCAAGGTCAGACAACCGCAAATTGTAAGGAGTTCAGCATGTTCTTCGTACCCATGACACGAAGCAGCGCCGAGTTGGCGCGCTCGTTTGATCGCATGTTCGATGACAGTTTCCTCACGCCGTCGAGCGCCGACACAGGCTCAAGAGCCGGCATTCGGAGCCCGGCGCTGGATGTGACCGAAACCGAGCACGGCTACACCATCAAGATCGACTTGCCCGGGATGAGCAAGGAAGATGTCAAGATTTCGATCGATGGTCGTCGGGTGATGCTGGAAGCCGCCAGTGCACGCCAAGAGGAGAAAAAAGACGGTGCACGCGTGGTCTACAGTGAACGCTCGGCCACCAACTACGCGCGCAGTTTCACGCTGCCGATGGAGGTGGATCAGACCGAGTCGAGCGCCAAAATGGATCAAGGTGTGTTGACGCTGGCGCTGGCCAAGCGGAGTTCTGCGCAACCCAGGCAACTCAGCATCAGCTGATCAGGCGCCGATGGGGATGACCCGGTCGATCTGGTCGAGTGGCCAGCGGGGTCGCACGTCGAAGGCATAGTCCATTGACGCTGTGGCCGCGCCGCTTTGCAGGCGCATCGCTGCGGCCAGCGCGATCATCGCCCCGTTGTCGGTGCACAGTTCCAGTTCGGGATAGTGCACCCGGAGTCCGCGACGGGCGGTGGCCTCGTTGAGTTGCCTGCGTAGTTCCGCGTTGGCGCCGACACCGCCCGAGACCACCAGCCGCTTCAAACCGCATGACTTGAGTGCGGCCAATGATTTCTTGACCAGCACCTCGACAATGGCGGCTTGGGTGCTGGCCGCCAGATCGGCCAACTGCTCAGCCGTCGGCGACAAACCCAGCTTGCGATGCTGGGTCAGCACGGCCGTCTTCAGTCCAGCGAACGAAAAATCCAGGTTGCCGCTGTGCAGCAAGGGTCTGGGCAGCGCATAGGCGTCGGCCCGGCCCTGCACCGCCAGCCGCGCCAGCGCTGGACCACCGGGGTAGTCCAGGCCCAGTAGCTTGGCCGATTTGTCGAAGGCTTCGCCAGCCGCATCGTCGATGCTCTCGCCCAGCAAGGTGTAGCGCCCCACCGCATCGACCCGCATCAGTTGGGTATGCCCGCCTGAGACCAGCAGCGCGACGAACGGAAACTCGGGCGCATCGGTCGATAGAAACGGCGACAGCAAGTGCCCCTCCAGATGGTGTACGCCCAGTGTGGGCTTTCCCAGCGCAGCCGCCAGCGCGCAAGCCACACCAGCACCGACCAGCAGCGCGCCCGCCAGCCCAGGACCGCGCGTGAAAGCCACCACATCGACCTCGGCCAGCGTCGCGCCGGCCTCTCGGAGAACCTGGCGGGTCAGCGGCAGCGCGCGGCGGATGTGGTCACGCGAGGCCAATTCCGGCACCACACCGCCGTAGGCCGCGTGCATCTGCACCTGGCTGTACAAAGCGTGTGCCCGCAGCTTGGGCAGGCCCATGGCCTGGGTACTGACCAGCGCCACGCCGGTTTCATCGCAGGAAGACTCGAAGGCCAGCACGTTCATCGCGAGCGAGTGTAGTGGCCGCTGCGTTGGCGCGGCCCAGGTCACTGCGGCGACAAAGCCTCAAGCCCCGGGTGGCCACAATCCGACGATGGGAACCCTCTACCTCGTGCGACATGGCCAGGCATCGTTCGGCGCTGCCAACTACGATCAACTCAGCCCGCTGGGTCAGCGCCAATGCCTGCGCCTGGGCGAGTACTTCCGCGCCAAAGGCAGGCGCTTCGGCACGCTGATCAGCGGCACGCTGATGCGTCAGCGCCAAAGCTTGGACTCGATCACTGCCGGCCTGGGTTTGACCCAGCCGACGCTGCAATTGCCCGGCCTGAACGAATACGACAGCCATGCCGTGATCAGCGCCATCCACCCTCAGGCGCTACCCAAGCCCGACACGCCTGAGCAGTACCGCCAACACTTCCGCGTGCTGCGTCAGGGTCTGGCGGCCTGGATGTCAGGCCAGACCCAACCCAAGGGCATGCCGAGCTATGTGGATTTCCGCGCCGGCGTGGCCGCTGCGCTAGACCATGTGCGTGAGCATTGCGAGGGCGAGGTGCTGATGGTCTCAAGCGGCGGGCCGATCTCCACCGCGGTGGGTCAAGTGCTGGGCACCACGCCAGCCACCACGGTCGAGCTCAACATGCGATTGCGCAACAGCGCCGTCACCGAGTTCGTCTTCAACCCGAAGCGACACATGCTGCTGAGCTACAACACACTGCCGCATCTGGAGGCCGACGAGCACGCCGACTGGGTCACCTACACCTGATCAACGCCTGGTCTGCAGTCAGACCAGGTTGATGCGCCGGGCCTGCTCGGTCAGTTCCTCGCGGAACATGGGGTGAGCGATCGCGATCAGCTCGCGGGCGCGTTGATGCGCCGATTTGCCGCGCAACTGCGCCACGCCGTACTCGGTGACGACGTAGTTGACATCGTTCTTGCTGGTACTGACATGGGTGCCCGGCGAGAGCACCGGGACAATGCGGGAGATGGTGTCGCCCTTGGCGGTCGATGGCACGACGATGAAGGCCTTGCCACCGCGCGAGCGGTTGGCTGCGCGGACGAAATCCGACTGCCCACCGGTACCCGAGTAAGGCAGATGACCAAGGCTTTCAGAGCCGCATTGGCCCAGCAGGTCAACCTGAAGGCTGGCGTTGATCGCCACCAGGTTGTCGTTGCGGCCGGCCAGCATCGGGTCGTTGGTGAAATTGACCGGGTGAATCTCCAGCGCTGGGTTGCGGTCCATGAAGCGGTAGAGCTTGGCCGAGCCCAGCGCGAAAGTCGCGATCATCTTGCCTGGCAAGTAGTTCTTGCGACGGTTGGTCACCGCCCCGCTCTCGACCAGGGTCATGATGCCGTCGCCGATCATCTCGGTGTGGATGCCCAGGTCATGCTTGTGCGTGAGCTGCATCACCACCGCATCGGGTATGCCGCCATAGCCGATCTGCAACGTCGACCCGTCCTCGATCAGCTCAGCGACCTGCCTGCCGATGGCCTGCTGCACAGGGCCGATCTTGGGCAAGCCGACTTCGAGCACCGGATCGTTGCTCTCGACCAGCGCGCTGACCTGAGAGATATGGACATGACAGTTGCCGTAGGCGAACGGCACGTTGGGGTTGACCTCGAGCACCACCGCGCGCGCCTTGGCGATCGCCGCCATCGTGTAGTCGGCGCCCAAGCTGATCGAGAAATAGCCGTGCACGTCCATGCTCGAAGCCATCGCGAACACCACGTCGGCGGGGATCTGGCCACGCTCGATCTGGGCCGGAATTTCGGAGAAGTAGTTCGGGATGAAGTCGACCCAGCCCGCCTGCCCGCCGGCTCGGGTGGCACCGCCGTAGAAATAAGCGACATTGCGGACATGGTCTACCGTCGCCGGGTCCAGGTAAGCGTAGCTGCGCATCGCCAGAACCTGGGACACCCTGATGCCATGGAAATCGAGTCGCTGCTCCGAGAGCGCTGTCAGCAAGCTGGGCGGCTCACCGACGCCGGTCGAAACGACGATCGCGTCACCATCGCGCAGTTGGCGCATCGCGTCGGCTGCGGACACGCGCTTTTGCAGGTACTCGGCTTGAACTGACATCTTGTTGTTTCCTCTCGGAGCTGGGTGAATTCGCTGAAATCCCTGCACATCTTCGTTCATCCGGCGACCGGCCCATGCTGGGCCAGCGCCCAGGCCATGTGCTCGGCCACCAGAGCGTCAGGCTCTGGCTGCGCCAAGGCCGATGCCAGCGCAGCGTCGCCAGTCTCGCGAAACGCATTGCCCAGCGCCACCGCCAAGTTGCGGCGCCAGCGCCGCAGTCCGATACGGCGGATCGCGCTGCCCTCGGTCTGGCGCAGAAATGTTGCCTCGTCCCAAGCCCAGAGCTGCAACAGTGTGGCATGGCCGAGCGGCTCGCGGGTGTCGAAATCGGGCAATGGACTGCGGCGGGCGTATTTGTTCCAAGGACAGGCCAGCTGGCAATCGTCGCAACCGTAGATCCGGTTGCCCATCGCGGCACGAAATTCGACCGGAATGGCGCCCTCGTGCTCGATGGTCAGGTAGGAGATGCAACGCCGCGCGTCGAGCCGGTAGGGTTCGACGATCGCCCCGGTCGGGCAAGCGCTGATGCAGGCCGTGCAATGGCCGCAGTGGCTGGTGACCGGCGCGGTCACTGGCAGCGCCAGGTCGGTAAAGATCTCGCCCAGGAAGAACATCGACCCGGCCTCGCGCGACAGCAGCAGCGTGTGCTTGCCGCGCCAGCCGATGCCACTGCGCTGGGCCAGCTCAACCTCGAGCACAGGCGCCGAGTCGGTGAAGACGCGGTGGCCCGACCGCCCCGCCGGACCGTCGCGACCGACCGCCTGTTGCAGCCGATCGGCGAGTTGCTGCAGCCGCCGTCGCAACACCTTGTGGTAATCGCGGCCCCGGGCATAGAGCGAGACCACGGCTTGCTGCGGATCGGCCAGCCGATCAAATGCCAGCGTCTGCCAGTCGCCGGCGCTTGCTGGCGCGGCCGATGCAGGCAGATAGTCCATCCGCGCCGTGATCACCCTCAGCGTGCCCGGCAGCAAGTCGGCCGGCCGCGCTCGCTTCAAACCATGCGCGGCCATATAAGCCATGTCACCCTGGAAGCCAGCCGCGAGCCAAGCCGTCATCCCGGGCTCGGCGGCCTGAAGGTCGACGTCAGCCACCCCGATCTGGGAGAATCCCAGCTCGCTCGCCCAGGCTTGCAACTGCGGCCACAGCGCTTGCAGGTCCGGAACCGCCACCTTCTGCACGGGCGCCAGACCGGCATCGTTTGTTGCCCGCGCCGACCCCCAACCTTCGCCCTGACCAAGACCTTGACTGATGACCATGGGCCGATTCTAGAAAGCCGCCGCATAGACTGGGCTGATGAGGCAGGCTGCGAAGCTTTTGCCCACGCACTCGCAGCCCGCCCGGCCATCTCAGAGGCTTTCATCGAGTTGCACGGCCCGCTGGGCGCAGGCAAGACAACGTTGGTGCGCCACCTGCTGCGCGCGCTGGGTGTCAGTGGTCGAATCAAGAGCCCAAGCTACACGGTGATGGAGCCGCATGCGCTGGCCGACGGCAGCGAGGCGGCACATTTCGACTTCTACCGCTTCAACGACCCGCGCGAATGGTTGGACGCGGGTTTTCGAGAAATCTTCGCCAGCAAGGGCCTCAAGATCGCCGAATGGGCCGACAAAGCCGCCGGCCTGCTACCGGTGGCCGACCTGCGCATAGAGATCGAGCCGATAGACGAATATCGCCGCGAGGTGCTGGTTCAGGCCCTGACCGAGCGCGGACGGGGCCTGCTGGCATGAACCCGATCAACCGACAGTCCAGCAGCGGTCGCCGGACGGCGCTGCGCAGGCTTGGCCAGGGCGCGCTGGCGCTGAGCCTGGGTCGGGCTGAGTTGGCGCTCGGCGCGTCCATCGTCGCGGTACGCCTGTGGCCCGCGGCCGAGTACAGCCGGGTCACGATCGAGAGTGACCAGCCACTGTCCGCGCGACAGTTCCTCACCGACAACCCGCCCAGGTTGGTGATCGACATCGACGGGCTGGAACTTAGTCCTGCGCTGCGTGAACTGGTGGGCAAGGTGCGGCCCGACGATCCGTTCATCGCCGGGTTGCGGGTGGGCCAGAACCTGCCACGCGTGGTGCGACTGGTGCTGGACCTGAAACAGGCGGTGGCACCGCAGCAGTTCACGCTGGCGCCGGTCGCCGCTTACCAACATCGCTTGGTGCTAGACCTCTACCCGACCGAGGCGCTAGACCCACTGGCCACGCTGATCCACGAGCGCGAGCGCGCCGAGGCGCTGGCTGTGCGTAGCGTTCAGGACGCGCTGGGTGAGTTCATCGGCCGAATCGAGCGACCACTCGCCACCAGGTCCCCGTCAAACACGGCGGCCGAGCGGCCCAGAACAACGACGCCATCGGCGACGCCTGCCCCACTGGCCAGTCCCGCCCCAGCCACGCTGGCAGCCGAAGAACAGCGCAGCATCGACCGCCTGGTGATCGTGGCCATCGACCCCGGCCACGGCGGTGAAGACCCCGGCGCGATCGGCCCGACCGGACTGCGCGAAAAAGACGTGGTGCTGGCCGTGGCACTCAAGCTTCGCGACCGGATCAACAGCGTGCCCGGGATGCGGGCGATGCTCACGCGGGACGCCGATTTCTTTGTGCCACTGCACGAACGGGTACGCAAAGCCAGGCGAGTCCAGGCCGACCTGTTCGTCTCGATCCATGCCGACGCGTTCTTTACCCCTGCGGCACGCGGCGCTTCGGTGTTCGCGCTGTCAGAGACCGGCGCGACCAGTGCCGCAGCGCGCTGGATGGCCAACAAAGAGAACGCTGCCGACGGCGTGGGCGGCGTCAACCTGGGTGCGGTCAAGGACGCCCAGGTGCTGCGGGCGATGATGGACATGAGCACAGCGGCCCAGATCAAGGACAGCCTGCGCATCGGTCGCGAGGTGTTGGCCTTGATCGGCCAGGTCGGCGCGCTGCACAAACGCAGCGTTGAGCAGGCCGGTTTCGCGGTGCTCAAGGCACCAGACATCCCCAGCATCCTGGTCGAGACCGCCTTCATCTCCAACCCCGAGGAAGAAGCCAGGCTGCGCGACGACGACTACCAGGACAAGCTGGTCGATGCGCTGCACACCGGCATTCGCCGCTACTTCGCACGCAATCCGCCGCTGGCGCGACAGCGTACGCTTTGAACAGGTTGAAGCGCGCCGATCAGGCCTGCGCCCGGCGCGCTCTCCAGGCGCCGAACAGCATCCCTGCGCCGGGGATCAAGATCATCGCCCAGACGATCTTGCTCAGGTTGGCCGCGACCCAGGGGATGTTGCCAAACAGATAGCCCGCACTGACCAGGCTGCCAACCCACAGCGCGCCGCCAGTGACGTCGAAGAAAGTGAACTTGCGCCGAGTCATCTGCGCGACCCCTGCGACGAAGGGCGCAAAGGTACGAAGAAACGGCATGAAGCGCGCCGCGACGATCGTGATGCCGCCGTATTTTTCGTAGAACGCGTGGGCCTGCTCGAAGGCACGCTTGTTGAACCAGCGCGACTGCTCCCAGCCGAAAACCTTCGGACCCAGCGCCCGCCCGATCGCGTAATTCGTCTGGTTGCCCGCCACAGCGGCGATCAGCAGCAGCGCCATCACCAGCGGGTAGCTCATCAGCCCGGCGCCGGCCAGCGCGCCGACCACGAACAACAGCGAGTCGCCGGGCAGAAAAGGCATCACCACCAGCCCGGTCTCGACAAAAATCACCAGGAACAACAGCGCATAGACCCACAACCCATAGGCCTCGACGAACTCGCGCAAGTGGCGGTCGACATGCAGAATGAAATCGGCCAGCATCATCAAGGTATCCATGGCGCGGCATTATCCCGGCCATGGCGCCCGGACGCGTCGAGCCGCAGCCTGTCCATGCCAGCGCGATGCGCCGCAACCCACAGGCCGGGATAATCCGCGCATGCAGACGTCGCCCAGCCGCCCGATCCTCGCCCTGCCCGATGAACTTGTCAGCCAGATCGCCGCCGGCGAAGTCGTCGAGCGACCGGCCTCGGTGGTTCGCGAACTGGTCGACAACGCGCTGGACGCCGGGGCCAGCCAGATCACCGTGCGGCTGCTGGCCGGTGGGGTTCGCAGCATCAGCGTCGAGGACGACGGATGCGGCATCCCGCCCGAGCAATTGGTGCTTGCACTGCAACGCCACGCCACCAGCAAGATCGGCAGCCTGCACGACCTGGAGTCCGTGGCGACGATGGGATTTCGCGGCGAGGCCTTGGCAGCGATCGCGTCAATCTCCGATCTCAGCATTGCCAGCCGCACTGCCGAAGCGTCGTTCGCGTCGAAGCTGGACGCGCGCAGCGGCGAACTGCAACCAGCCGCCCGGGTTCAAGGTACGACCGTCGAAGTGCGCGAACTGTTTTTCTCAACCCCAGCGCGGCGCAAGTTTCTCAAGACCGACGCCACCGAACTGGCGCACTGCCTGGAAGCGGTTCGCCGCCATGCCTTGTCGCGTCCAGAGGTCGGCTTCGCCGTCTGGCACGAAGGCAAGCTGGTCGAGCAGTGGCGCGGGGCCAGCGCGCAGCAGCGCATGGCCGATGTGCTAGGTGCCGACTTCATCGCCCGCAGCCGGGACGCACTGCTGGACGCAGCGGGCTCCGCAACACAGCTGTCCGCAGCGGGATCAACGGTGCGTGTCTGGGGCCGCATTGGCCTGCCCGATGCAGCACGCGCCCGCGCCGACCAGCAGTACGCCTATGTCAACGGGCGCTTCGTCCGCGACCGACTGATCAACCACGGCGCTCGATCGGCCTACGAGGACGTGTTGCACGGCAACCGCCAGCCCAGCTGGGTGCTGTTCGTCGAAATCGACCCGATGCGGGTCGATGTCAACGTCCATCCGACCAAGATCGAAGTTCGCTTTCGAGATGGCCGCGAGGTGCACCAAGCGGTCCGACATGCGGTCGAAGCGGCGCTGGCGCTGTCACGTGCGCCGGCGATCTCGGGCGACGACTGGCCCCGCGAACGCTTGGCCGTGGCACATGACGGCCTGCCGGCCGACGCGCCCACCCATGACCTGGCGAGCGCCGTCCCGAACGCCAAGCCGAGCTGGTCCCGTCCAGACCACAGCGGCCAAACCGTGTTGGGCCTGCAGGATCTGGCGTTGCTGTATGCACGGGAGCCCGAGCCAGGGAGCCCGGCTGCAATGCAGGACATCGGAAACAACACGCCGGCCTGGCCTGCGCCGGGCGCGCTGCGCTATCCGGCCAGCCAGAGCAGCGCCGAAGCCCTGCCCTCGGCACAAATACCGCCAGGACAATGGCCGCTGGGCCGCGCGCTGGCGCAGCTCTCGGGCGTCTACATCCTGGCCGAGAACGCCCACGGCCTGATCGTGGTGGACATGCATGCAGCGCACGAGCGCATCGTCTATGAGCGGCTCAAGGCCGCGCAAGCGGCCCGCGACGCGGTCGAGGGCGGCGAAGCAGCGATGGCCTCGCAGCCGCTGCTGATCCCTGCGACCTTTGCGGCCACACCTACCGAAGTGGCTGCCGCCGAAGTCCATGCCGAGGCCCTGGCTGCGCTGGGGCTGGACGTCGCGCCGCTCTCGCCAGGCGTGCTGGCGGTGCGCGCCCGGCCGGCAGCACTGCCCGACGCCGACCCGGTGGCTTTGGCCCGTGCGGTGCTGGCCGAACTGGGTGAGGTCGATGCCTCACGGGTGGTGCAGCGCGCGCGCGACGAACTGCTCGCCACCATGGCCTGCCATGGCGCGGTACGGGCCAACCGCATGCTCACGCTGCCCGAGATGAATGCCTTGCTGCGCGACATGGAAGCTACCGATCGAGCCGACCAATGCAACCACGGCAGACCCACCTGGCGCCAGATCACGCTCAAGGAGTTGGACGGCCTGTTTCTGCGCGGCCGCTGAACCGTGGGCCAGGACTAGCGCTGCCGCCACCGATCCAGCGCTCCTAACATCCACAATGGACCCGGCACGCGACTGACCCGCTGTCGCGGCTGGCCCAAAACTCAAATCACAACCCGCGCTCGAGCGGCGCAAGGAGACAAACAATGATTCTCGACCCTGACGCCCAGCGCGTGCTGGACATGATGAAGGCCGCCGGCCGACCCGCTTTCGACTCGCTGTCGCCCAAAGAGGCGCGCGGATTCTTTTCCGGCGGGCGCGCCGTGTTGCAACCCGACCCACCCGAGGTGGCGCAGGTTCGCGAACTGGCCGCGCCGGCATCGGGCGGGCCGGTGCCACTTCGGCTCTACCGCGCCATCGGCACCTCGCCGCAGGCTGTGCTGCCGGTGTTGATTTACTTTCATGGCGGCGGCTGGGTGCTGGGCGACCTCGACAGCCATGACCAGGTTTGCCGGGCGATCGCCAACGCCGCAGACTGCTGCGTCATCGCCGTCGACTACCGACTCGCACCGGAGGCGAAGTTCCCAGGCCCAATCGACGACGCGGCTGAAGCCACGCGCTGGATTCTGGCCCAGGCAACCGAGCTCGCCATCGACCCCGACCGTGTCGCGGTCGGCGGCGACAGCGCCGGCGGCAACATCGCCGCCGTGATGGCGCTGATGGCGCGCGACGCCGAATTGCCGAAGATTGCCTTCCAACTGCTGATCTATCCGGTCACAGACATGGGCCAGGGCTTCGCCAGCTATCAGCGGGTCACCCAAGGCTATCCTTTGGTGGCCTCGACGATGACTTGGTTCATCGACCACTACTTGAGAAACGATGCCGACGTAGCCGACTGGCGAGCATCGCCGTTGCGCGCGGCCAGTCTGGCCGGTACTGCGCCGGCACTGGTGTTGACCTGCAAGCACGACCCGCTGTGCGACGAGGGGGTGGAATACGCCCATCGACTCGACCGTGACCGCGTGCCGGTCACCCATCTGCACTTCAACGACCAGATGCACGGCTTTCTGACGATGGGGCGCATCATCCGGGCCTCGGACACCGCAATCTCGATGGTGACCCTCGCGATGCGCCGCGCCTGGAACGCCTGAGCGATCCGACGTATCCATAAAATCATCAAAACACGCAAACGGAGCAAACTATGACTGGAATTCTGGCTGGCAAGAGCGCGTTGGTCACCGGTGGCGCGTCGGGTATCGGACGTGCCACTGCACTGGCCATGGCCCGCGAGGGAGCACGCGTTGCGGTGGCCGACATGACCGAAGCCAGTGCCGCCGCCACTGTCGCGCTGATCACCGCAGCGGGTGGCCAGGCGATCGCCATCGCCGGCGACGTGGCCAAGGAGGCCGATGTGGCGGCCATGGTGGCGCGCAGTGTCGCGGCTTTCGGTCGACTCGACTGCGCCTTCAACAACGCCGGCATCTCGCCGCGCGATGTCGGCCCGACCGGCCAGCGCACCCACGAGATGAGTCGCGCCAGCTTCGACGGCATGCTGGCGGTCAACCTCACCGGCGTCTTCCTGTGCATGAAATATGAAATCGCCCAGATGCTCGCCCAAGGTGGAGGATCCATCGTCAACACGGCATCGATCGCTGGCCTGGTCGGTCTGCCCTCTGCCAGCAACTATGTCGCCTCCAAGCACGGCGTGGTCGGCATCACCAAGACAGCCGCGATGGAATACGCGCTGGACAAGATCCGGGTGAACTGCGTCAACCCAGGCTACATCAAGACCCCGATGACCGACCCGACCATGGCAGAGCGCCACGACGCGCTGATGACCAAGGTGCCGATGAGCCGTCTGGGACTGCCCGAGGAAATCGCCGAGGCCGTGGTTTGGATGCTGTCGGACAAGGCGTCGTTCATGACCGGCGCCAGCCAGATCATTGACGGTGGCTACTACGCGGCCTAGACCGCCTGCTGGCGCACGGCCGCTCGCCAAGCCGCACGACCCGTGGCGTGGGGTCAGTCGCTGATCTTCAGCACGATCTTGCCCAGGTGCTGGTTGGACTCCATGTGGTGCTGCGCTGCCGCGAGTTCGTCGAACGCGAACACACGGTCGACCAGCGGTCGCAGACGACCGTCAGCAATGGCAGGCAGCAGGTCTGCCGCGAAAGCAGGCATGCCCGCTGCGCGCTGCTCGGCGCTGCGCATCTTGTTGGAGACGCCGAACAAGGTCAGCCGTTTGGCGTGAAGCGCTTGGAGGTCGATCTCGGCCGTCAGCGATTGGTCGACGTAACCCACGGTCGCCAGCCGACCTTCGAAGGCCAACGTGCGCAGGCATTCGGCGAAGACGCTGCCGCCCACGGTGTTGACCACCAGGCCCACGCCTTGGCCACCCGTGGCCTGCATCACCTCGGCCGCGAAGTCCGGCTCGCGGGTGTGGATCGCCAGGTCCAGGCCCAGCGCCTTCAGGCGATGCAGTTTGTCCGCCGATCCGGATGTCCCGATGACCCGGGCGCCCAGCGCCTTGGCCACCTGAAGCGAGGCCACACCCACCCCTGAGGACACACCGGTGACCAGCAACCATTCACCGGCCTTCAGGCGGCCCTGCAACACCAGCATGTCGTGCACCACGAGCATGGCCAGCGGCAATGCCGCCGCCGCTTCCATCGTCAGACCGGCCGGCACCGGCAGCGCTTCGCGCGCATCCATCACGGCATATTCTGAAAACGCAGCGGCGCAGCGACCCATCACGCGCTGGCCAATCTCCAAGTTGGTGACCCCCGAACCCAGTGCGAAGACCTCGCCCGCGCCTTCGATGCCCGCGGGTTTGACCACACCGCTCTTGATCAGCCCGCCGGGAATGAACTCGCCCCGGTTCAGCGCAGCGGCGTGCATCTTCAGCAGCACCTGGCCGGGACCGGGTTCGGGCCGCGGCTCGTCGCTCAACTGCAACACAGCTTTTGCGCCTTCCACACGCAGGGTGTAGGACTTCATGGGGTCATCCTGGTGGCGGTTGCTGCAGTCAGCGACCTTTGAATTGCGGTTTGCGTTTTTCCATGAAGGCACGCCGGCCTTCGGCATAGTCCTCGCTGTTGAAACACGCGAGGATGAGCTCACCGCAGCGCGTGGCGTCGAAGTCCGGCGCGGGCTTGAGGATCTCGCCGACGATGGCCTTGGCCGCAGCGATGGTCAACGGCGCGTTCGAGGCGATGCTGTCGGTGTATTCGGCCAGCAGCGCCGGCAGTTGGTCAACAGCGCAGGTGCGCGACACCAAGCCCAGGCGCAGCGCCTCGGCGGCATCGATGCGGCGCCCGGTGTAGAACAGGTCTTTCGTCGCGCCGACACCGATCAGGTCCACCAGGTTCTGCAGCGCGGAATAGCGATAACCCAGGCCCAGCTTGGCTGCTGGAACCGCAAACACCGCGTCGCTGGCAGCGATGCGGATGTCGCAACTGATCGCCACATTGACCCCGCCGCCGATGCACCAGCCGCGAATGCAGGCCAGCGTTGGCTTGGGCGAACGGTAGATACTCATCAGCGCGTCCTCGGCCAGCGCCTCGTAGCGCTGAACGGCCGCTTTCGCGGCGCGCTGATCCTCGAACTGAGAGATGTCAGCGCCCGAGACAAAGGCCTTCTCGCCCGCGCCTGAGAACACCACCAGACGCACGCGTTCGTCCTGCGCGGCCTGGGCCAGCAGCGGTGGCACGGCGCCCCACATGTCCACGCTCAGCGCGTTGTGCCGGGTCGGGTTGTTGAACACGATGTGCAGCGCGCCGGATTCCAGGCGAACCTGCACGCGGTCGGTGGGGGAAACAAAATCGGCAGCCATCGGAATACCCTCTTGCGATCTGAGCAATGTTGCAGGGCTTGATGCCCCGGTTCGGCCTGGCGGCTACTGATGCAGGATCTGGCAAGCCCTGGGTTGCAACGATGATACGCATGCGCGCCAAGGCGGTCCAAGCCGCAACAGGAGGCAGGGCGAGATTGCCGAGTCAGGCCTTGCAAGCGGACCCGCTGGTAGCATGCCGCGGCCATGTGGCGGACCTCCAGAGACATTCCCATGCTCAAGACTGTTCAACTCGGCAACAACTGCGGCCTGAAGGTGTCGCGCCTGTGTCTGGGTACGATGAATTTTGGCGAACCCGGTCGCGGCCATCAAGGCGACTGGACCTTGGGCCCGGACGATGCCCGGCCACTGTTCAAAGCAGCCATAGACCGCGGGCTGTTCTACTTCGACTGCGCTGACGTCTACGGCATCGGCGCCAGCGAGCGAGTGGTGGGCCAGTTGCTGCGCGAGTTGTTGCCGCGCGACGAGTACGTGCTGGCCACCAAGATCGCGATGCCGATGGGCCGCGGCGCCAACCAGGGTGGACTGTCGCGCAAGCATGTGATGGAGGGCGTCAATGCTTGCCTGGAGCGGCTCGGTCTGGATTACATCGATCACCTGGTCATCCATCGCCATCCGCAGGGCGTGCCGGGGGCCGCGCAAGTACCGATCGAAGAAACGATGGAGGCGCTGCACGACCTGGTGAAAGCGGGCAAGGTCCTCTACCTCGGCGGCTCCTCGATGTTCGCGTGGCAATTCGCAGAGCTGCAGTTGACCGCGAAGATGCATGGCTGGACCCCCTTCGTCTCGATGCAGAACCACTACAACCTGGTGTATCGGGAAGAAGAGCGGGAAATGATTCCGTATTGCAAGAAGAGCGGCGTGGCCTTGATGCCCTGGTCGCCGCTGGCGCGCGGCATCCTCACCGGCTCTTACAAAGGTGGCTTCGCAGCCGGGCTGACGGCGCGCTCGCAAGGCGGCGACCGGGTTCGCACTGAGGGTCTCTATCGGGGTGACGCGGTGTTTCCGATCGCCGATCGCGTGATCGAAGTCGCGGCCAAGTACGGCAAGGCGCCAGCCCAGATCGCGCTGGCCTGGTTGCTTTCCAAGCCCGGCATCACGGCGCCGGTCGTGGGCATCTCCAAGCTTGAGCAACTCGACCAGCTTGTCGCGGCCACCGAGATCGAGCTGGCGGCCGACGACATCGCCTACCTGGAGGCCTTGTACCGACCGGTCGAGAACCTGCTGTCCATCGGCTCTTCCTGAGCGCCCCGAGGCCGGCCGACGCCGGCCGCCCCCCATGGAGGTCAAGCAAAGTGGCCAAGCCACATTTACTTGAGAGCCACATTTACTTGAGAGCATCCCAGGCCCCTGTCGGCGCCCGGCGTTCGCGGAGAAACGACCGAACTTGGGTCATTCCACAATGCGGAACGTTTTGTTTCTCAGGAGGCGATCCCGCGGCAGCTCGCGTTGTGGGCTGGGCCTGCACAGCAGGCTGCCGGTAAGCATGGTGAATTTTGACGCCAGGCTGGTCCTGGATGTCGCCCTTGATAGTGCAAGGCCATGAGCAAACAGATCGAACTGTGCAAACATTGACCCTATGAAATCCAACCATCTGCCCGCCGAGAAAGCCGCATTCCAGCCCGTTGACGTCATGCTCACGCCATTGCGCAGCCTGTTCAACCAGGCAGCGCTCGCACTCGCGCGCACCTGTTCGACCCAAGGCGCATTGGACCCCGCATTGCTAGACCGCTGGCAGGTGCCGGCCTACGAACTGGCCTTTGCCAGCGCCGAACTGCTGGCAGCCGAGACGCTTGCTGCCAGTGCCGCTGAGGACGGAACCGACGCCGGCCTGGCACGACTGTTCATCATCGACGCCATCGCTGCGGTGATTGCGCGCCTGGAGATGGTCTGCCTCGAAACCGGGCATGACATCGGAGGCCTTCAGGCGCTGGCAGCGCTTCCAGCATTCACTGCATTGCGTCGGGCTGCTGGGAGCACCACCGCGCTGGCACAGCTGGGCCAGGCCGTGGTGGCTGCGCAGGGCGACATCGGGCAGGTCGAGCTTGCGCAGTCGGTGGCCATGGCGAGCGGCGCTTTCGAGCGCTTCGCCGCCGGCGTGGTCGCACCGATGGCCGGTGCGATCCACCGCGAAGACCTGACGGTGCCCGAAGACATCATCGAGCAGATGCGAGAGATGGGCGCATTCGGCCTGTCGATTCCCGAGGCTTACGGCGGCAGCGCGACAGGCCATGACGATGACACGATGATGATGATCGCGGTGACCGAAGCGCTCTCCGAGGCTTCGCTCGCGGCTGCGGGAAGCCTGATCACCCGGCCCGAAATTCTGGCGCGCGCGCTGCTGGCAGGCGGGACCGACGCCCAGAAAACCCACTGGCTGCCGAAGATCGCCGCCGGGCGGCCGCTGTGCGCGATCTCGATCACCGAGCCCGACTTTGGCTCCGACGTGGCGAGCCTGATGCTTGCAGGCACGCGCACCACAGGGGGCTGGCTGCTCAACGGCGCCAAGACCTGGTGCACCTTCGCCGGCAAAGCCGAGTTGCTGATGGTGGTCACGCGCACCAACCGCGACCGCAGCCTGGGCCACAAGGGCTTGAGCCTGCTGCTGGTCGAAAAGCCTTCGTACGATGGCCATGACTTCAGTTTCCGGCAAGAAGGCGGCGGCGCCCTCACCGGCCGCGCCATCCCGACCATCGGCTACCGCGGCATGCATTCGTTCGACCTGTCATTCGAGAATTTCTTTGTATCCGACGACCACGTGATCGGCGGCGAGGCCGGCCTGGGCAAAGGCTTTTACTACACCATGGCCGGCATGACGGGCGGCCGCATGCAGACGGCAGCGCGCGCCTCCGGCGTGATGCGCGCCGCGATCAAAGCGGCCGTTCGTTATGCGCAGGACCGCAAGGTGTTCGGCGCTGCGCTGGCCAGCTTGCCGCTGACGCAGGCCAGGATCGCGCGAATGGCGGCGCGCTATGCCGCCTGCCGCCAGCTCACTTATGCGATCGGCCGGCGGCTCGAGAGCGGCGGCAACTCGATGGAGGCCAGCCTGGCCAAGCTCATCGCCTGCCGCTCTGCGGAAACCGTCACGCGCGACGCGCTGCAGATCCATGGCGGCATGGGTTATGCGGAGGAAACACCGGTAAGCCGCTACTTCGTCGATGCACGCGTGCTCTCGATCTTCGAAGGCGCAGAAGAGACGCTCGCACTCAAAGTCATCGCCAGAAGCCTGCTGGACAACGCCCTGGAAAAGGCTGCACAACCATGACATACCCTTTGCTGAACCGCTTGCGCGTGATCGAAAGTTCTGCGTTCATCGCTGCGCCTCTGGCTGGCCTCACGCTGGCCCAGTACGGCGCAGACGTGATCCGAGTGGACATGATCGGTGGCGGCATCGACTACGCCCGGATGCCCCGCATGGCGGGCGGCCGCAGCCTGTACTGGGCAGGTCTGAACAAGGGCAAGCGATCCGTCGCGATCGACCTGAAAAAACCCGAAGGCCGCGAACTCGTGCAAGCACTGGCGACTGCGCCCGGCGCCGATGCTGGCGTGCTGCTGACCAACATCGGCACGCCCTGGCTCGCACACAGTGTGCTGGCGGCGCGCCGCGCCGACGTGATCAGCTGCACCATCCAAGGCAATGCCGACGGCAGTACCGCAGTGGACTACACCGTCAACAGCGCCAGCGGCTACCCGGCCGTGACGGGTGGCGGCTCATCGCAGCGGCCCGTCAACCACGTGCTGCCGGCATGGGACATTGCCTGCGCCTATCAAGCCGCCTTTGCGATCCTCGCCGCAGTCGACCACCGCAGGCGCACGGGCGCCGGCGCCGAGCTCAAGCTCGCGCTGTCGGACATGGCTTTCACCACGCTTTCACACCTGGGCGTGCTGGCCGAGGCTGAACTGCTGCATGAAGACCGCCCTTCGATAGGCAACCACATCTACGGCGCATTCGGCCGCGATTTCGCGACATCCGACGGACACCGCATCATGGTCGCCGCGATCTCGGCAGGCCAGTGGAAGTCGCTGGTCAAGGCTTGCGGCATCGGTGAGCCCATCGCAGCGCTGCAGCAGCAAATCGGTCTTGACTTCGACGACGAAGCGCAGCGCTTTGAAGGCCGCGACGCCATCGCCGCGCTGGTCGAGCCCTGGTTTGCGCAGCGCGACCGTGCCACAGCAGAGCGCGAACTCGAGCAGCACAAGGTCTGCTGGGGACGCTACAGCACCGTGACGGAGCTGCTCGCAGCCGACCCGCGTGTCAGCTTGGCCAACCCGGTCTTCGAGCGCAGCAACACGCCCGGAATCGGCGAACACCTGTCCGCTGGCACAGCAGTGCGCGCAATCGGTCTGTCTCGCGAGGCCACAGCGCCAGCGCCACTGCTGGGCAGACACACCGACGAGGTGCTGCACGAAGTGCTGGGCCTGCCGGCCGCGGCCATCGGCAAGCTGCATGACGCGGCCATCGTCGCCGGACCTGAGCGCGACCCCACGGCCTGAAGCAGCCAGACATCGGCGTGATGTTTGCCACTGGGCAAAGACGCGCCGGTCCGCCAGACCGACGCGCGGCGATCAAGCGGCCAGTGCAATGATCTCCAACAGGTCGGCAGCACCTTTCACAGGGCGAGGGTTGGCGGCGATCGGGCCGGTTCCGTCGTACATCGCGGCCAACTTCTCGAAGCGATCCGGGCCGACCCCGACCTGCGACAGGCGCGTAGCAAGACCCACCGAGGCAAACAGCGCCTCGACGTGGTCAGCCAGCGGACGCATGGGATCCAGGCCGACCCGCTCGCAAAATGCCTGCTGACGCGCTTCGTTGACCGGAAGGTTCCAGCGCAGCACCGCCGGCAGCATCACGCAAGAGGTCAGTCCATGGGGCACGTTGAACCCCCCACCCAGCAGATAGCCGATGCCGTGGCTGGCGCCGTGCGTGACCCCGCCGCTGCGGCCCTGGATCGATAGCCAGGCAGCAGCTTGCGCGTCGGCGCGCGCATGGGGATCTGCCGGGTTCGCGTGCATGCGTGGCAGCGCGCTCCACATCCGCCGCGCTGCCTCGATCGCGGTGGCATCGCTGATCGGCGAGGTATTGACCGAACAAAAGCCTTCGACAGAGTGATCAACCGAGCGGGCTGCGGTGGACAGCAGCAGTTCAGCAGGCGTGTCCATCGTGCAAGCGGGGTCCTGTATCACGCTGATCGGCACTGACAGGGGGTGGCCGACCATCAGCTTTCGGCCGATGGCCGTGTCGGTGACCCCCCCGAACGACGTGAATTCCGCCGCCGACAAGGTCGTCGGAATCGCGATCATTCGCGGGCGAGAGAAGTCGGTGCCCCAGTGGCTGGTGCCTCCACCAGAGGCTTTGACGAGCGTTTCACCGGTGATGTCGCCAGTCGCCAGGCCAGACCCGAGGGCCACCAGCAGGGCCTTGGTGGCGTCGATCACCGAGCCGCCTCCCAGCGCCACAACGCCATCCGCGCGTTCAGCGCGGAAAGCAGCCACCAGGCGCGCCACCGCAACAATCGGAGAGTGCGCCGGGATGTCGGCGACCATGCCGGCGCAGCGATCACCGAGCAGCGCACGAACCCGCTCGGCCATGCCACTGCGGATCAGCGAGTTGGTGGTGATCAGCAGCGGGCGCTGCCAACCAAAGGCATCGAGTTCGCGAGGCAAGGCTGTTTCAAGCGCGCCGATGCCGGCGTGAACGCGCTGCTGTGCAGGCCAGTGATGGGTTTGCATAGGGTGTCTCCTGAGGTGCGGTGAGGGCCGGATGCGCGCTGTGACCGCTAGCAAGCGGTGCCCCAGCAAGCGCCGGCCAGCTTGGATCATGACACGGCGCGACATGGCCGTTGATGCTGGATGGATATCCTTTTGCTGCAGCGTCGCAGGCGATATGGCGGGTCAAAACCCAGCGCCTGTCCAAGGTTGATGGTGTGGGGCGCGTCGACGACCACGATTTTCTTCAGGGCGATGCCGTCGCAAGCCCAGCGTCGCCGCAAAATGCGCTCAGCAGTCGAGCCGTGAAGCCTGCGTTCGGCAGCGCCTCACGATCCGGCGCCGGTTGGTCGCAATTCCGGCGTCAAACGAAATCGGGTCGCTATAGCTACAATGATCAGACATTCACATCTATCCATAAGCTAAAAATTCAGGATGGAATGCCAAGGGCAGCGCTGCTCGATCAATCAGAGTTTCTTAAAACTGGAGGAGATGAAATGAGAAAAATATTTCTTGCATTTATCAGTCTGATGGCGGTCGCCCCGCTGGCGCTAGGTCAGGCAAAAGACTTTCCCAATCGAGCCATCAAAGTGATCGTGCCGTTTACGGCGGGCAGCGGTTCCGATACCTCAGCCCGCTTTTTCGGCGAAAAGATGTCTGCCATCCTCGGACAGACGGTCGTGGTCGAGAATCGCCCCGGCGCAAGCGGCGTGATTGCGGTGTCGGCGGTCAAGTCGGCGCCCGCCGACGGCCACACCATTCTTCTCGCGAGCATCTCCTTGATGTCGGTGAATCCGGTCACGGTGAAGGATCTGCCTTACGATCCGATCAAGGATCTCAAGCCGATCGCCGGCCTGTCGCGCGGCATGGCCGCGATCATCGTGCCGCAGAATTCGAAACTGGTCACGCTGGCCGATGTCGTGAAGGCCTCGAAGGACGACAAGAAATCGCTCAGTGCAGGCACTTATTCAGCTGGATACCACCTGATTTTCGAGTGGTTCGCCAACCTCGCCGGCATCAAGTTCAATCACATACCCTACAAAGGCGGGGCTCCGATTTACTCCGACCTGATGGGGAACCAACTCGATATCGCCATTGTCGATGTGGGAGGCGCTTCGCCGCTGATCAAAAGCGGGAAACTGCGGGCCATTGCGATGTCCGGCGAGACAAGGCATCCGATGTTTCCCGATGTTCCGACGGTCAAGGAAAGCGGTTACCCGGAATATGTCACCTACACCTGGACCTCCTTTAGCGTGCGCTCAGAAACACCGGACGACATAACAGCCAAACTGGCCGACACCTTGCAGAAGGTGCTCGCCACAAACGATGCCAAGGAATACGGGCGGTCGACGGGGGGCGAACTCATGCCCTACGGACCTGCCGACATGCAGAAATTCCAACGCGAAGAACTCGAGCGGTTTCGCCGCATCGCGACGATCGCCGGCGTGAAGCCGCAGTAGAGGTCAATCCTCGCCGTTTGACCGGCGCGCTGGCCCCGCCTCACCGAGCAAGCCAGGGCTACGCCGCGCCTTGCGGGTCAAGCACGCTAAGAGCCGCCACGCTGGCGCAATGGCTCACAGCACTTCATGACTCACCGCGCCCCAAACGCGGGCTGAGTCATGGCGTACTGTGTGGGCGCGGACTGCGGACCCAACGCCAAGTTCGCCCTCCGGCGCGCGATGCGAGCCCCGGCCTATATGATGAAAGACAAACCAGAAGGCGCCCGTGTTTGCGGCACCTGGCTGGCGTCATCAACAGAGGACATCGCCGTGAAATTCAGCTTTTCACCTGAGCAGGAAGAGTTCCGAGCGGCCGTGCGCCGGTTCCTGGCCGATCAGTCGCCGACCAAGGAAGTGCGTCGGCTGATGGAGACCGAAGCCGGATGGGAGCGCAAGGGCTGGCAGGCGATCAACAGCGAGCTCGGCCTGTGCTCAGTGCGCATTCCAGAGGCCATGGGCGGCCACGGCTTCGGCTTCGGCGAGCACTGCATCGTGCTCGAGGAGATGGGCGGCGCTTTGCTGTGTGCGCCGTATTTCGCCTCCACCGTGCTCGGCGCCGGGGCCATCCTCAACGGCGCCAGCGAGGTCCAACAACAGACGCTGCTGCCTGCCATCGCGTCGGGCGACACAGTTGCCACGCTGGCTTCCACTGAAGACAACGGACGCTGGGATGCGGCCGGTACCGCGCTGACCGCGACAAAGTCGGGCGGTGCCTACCGCCTGAACGGCCACAAGAGCTTTGTGCTCGACGGCCACACCGCCGACCTGATCGTCGTGTTGGCGCGAGCGCCGGGCTCCTCGGGCGAGTCCGGCCTGTCCCTGTTCGCCGTCCGTGGCGATGCCACAGGCCTGGACCGCCGCCCGCTGGCGTCGATGGACCAGACCCGAAAGCTCGCACGCCTGGGATTCGACAACGTCCAAGCCCAGTTGCTGGGGGATGAAGGAGCGGCAGCCCTGCCCTTCGCCCGCACGATGGTCGAGGCTGCGGTCTGCCTGTCCAGCGAGATGGTCGGTGGCGCCGAGCGCCTGCGCGAAGACGCGCTGGCCTACGCGATGATGCGCATGCAGTTTGGTCGCCCGATCGCTTCGTTCCAGTCGATGAAGCACAAGCAGGCCGACATGCTGCTGGAAGTCGAACTGGCCAAGTCGGCCGCGCACTTCGCCGCCGCCGCGCTCGACGACGGCGATGCCGACGTGATCGCCACCGCCTCGCTGGCCAAGGCCTGCGCCAGCGACACCTATCTGCAGACCGCCATCCATGCCATCCAGATCCACGGCGGTATCGGCTTCACCTGGGACAACGACACCCATCTCTGGTTCAAGCGCGCCAAGAGTTCCGAGGTGTTGTTCGGTGACGCGAACCTGCACCGTGAACGCATGATGAACCACTGGGCCGCCTGAGGGTATGCACGACATGACCGAACTGACCGAATCCTCCGTGCGCGCCGAGGTCCGCACCTGGCTCGAAGCCAACTGGCGCTCCGACTACAGCCTGCTCGAATGGCGCAACAAGCTGGTGGATTCAGGCTGGGGTGCGCCGCACTGGCCAACGCAATGGTATGGACGCGACCTGCCGGCGGGCCTGGTGCCGGTGGTTGACGAAGAGTTCGCGCGCATCGGCGCTGTAGGCGTGGCCAAGGTGGGCATCCGCGTGCTGGCCGCCGCCACCATCCTGGCCCATGGCTCCGATCAGCAAAAGCAGCGCTACCTGCGTCCCAGCCTGACAGGCGAAGAGGCCTGGTGCCAGTTGTTCAGCGAGCCGGGCAGCGGATCCGACGCCGCGGGCGCGGTCACGCGCGCAGACCTGAAGGGCGACCACTGGGTCGTCAACGGCCAGAAGCTCTGGACCTCCGGCGCGCAGAAAGCCGATTGGGGCCTGCTGTTGGCCCGCACCGACTGGAACAAGCCCAAGCACGCGGGGTTGAGCTATTTCATCCTGAACATGCGCCAGCCCGGCGTCGAGGTGCAGCCGCTCAAGCAGATGAACGGGCATGCCACTTTCAACCAGATTTTCATCACCGATGCGATCGTGCAGCCCGATCAACTTGTCAGCCGCGAAGGAGGCGGCTGGGCCGTCACCACCACCACGCTGATGCACGAGCGGCGCAGCGCCGACGGCATGCGGTCCTGGGGTTCGGCGGCGTCGAACAAGTCCGGCCGTATCTATGACGAAGAGCGTGCGGAAACCGCGATCGCGCTGGCGCCCTACAAGTGGTACCCCAACCGCGCAGGACGGATCGAACTCGTCATGCCGCGCGCCCGGGCGACCGGCCGCATCGACGACCCGGTCGTTCGCCAGGAAATCGCCAAGTTGCTGACCCTGGTCAAGTCGGCCGAATGGACCGCTCGCAGGGCGCGCACGGCGCAAGAGAACGGCCGTCCGCAGGGCCCAGAGGGTTCGCTGGGCAAGCTGGCCGCCAGCCATGTTGCACGCGCCGCCGCTCGGGTGCACACGATGATCAGCGGTGCCGATGCGCTGCTGACAGGCGCCGACAGTCCCTTGGACGGCACCATCGCCGAGATCCTGGTGTCGGTGCCGGCGACCTCGATCGCCGGGGGCACCGACGAGATCCAGCGCAACATCATTGCCGAGCGCGTGCTGGGCATGCCTAAAGAGCCCAGCATCGATACCGACAAGCCTTACCGCGACGTGCCTCGCAACGCGGTGCGTTGAAGTCGCCCCCGGTGAATTCCCGGTTCCCGTTCTTCAAGCGCCAGGCAATGTTGGCGCTAGGCATGCCGGCAACCGGCGACACCTTTGACATCTCGTCGATCGCCGTCGCGTGATCGGCTCGGTAGCCGGCGACGACAAGGTGGACCAAGTGCTCTAGCGCTTGCCACAGGAACGCCGTGAAACCAGACAGCCTGGACTTTCGCCAGACCCATCTGCCTCGGCGGCCTCGCAGCGCGGCCCTGGCCCATTCACTCTTCTTTCGAGAACTCCCGCGATGACAAGCACCGACGGCCACGATACGACCTGCTCCGCCACGTCGAACCCCGGCGCCCCGCTGCAGGGCATCCGGGTGCTCGACCTGAGCACCGTGCTGTTCGGACCGCTCGCCAGTCGCTGGCTGTCCGACTATGGCGCCGATGTGATCAAGGTCGAGTCACCGGCAGGCGATTCGACGCGAACCACCGGGGTCCAGCGCGAGCCCGGCCTGGCGGGCGGTTTCATGAGCACGAACCGCGGCAAGCGCAGCATCGTGCTGGACCTCAAGCACCCCGACGGCCGGGCCGCGCTGCGCAAGCTGCTCGACCATGCCGACGTGCTGATGCACAACATCCGGCCGCAGAAGCTCGCCGCGATCGGGCTGGAGCTGACCGAGTTGCGCGAGCGCTACCCGCGTCTGGTGGTGGCTTGTCTGAACGGGTTTTCCGAGCAAGGACCTTATGGTGGGCGCCCGGCCTACGACGACATCGTGCAGGGTATGTGCGGGCTGGCCGACCTGATGCATCGCCAGACCGGCGAGGTGCAGTACCTGCCGACGGTGGCGGCTGACAAGGTGTCGGGACTGATCGCGTCGCAGGCCATCCTGACGGCGCTGCTGGCGCGCAACCGCACTGGGCTGGGCCAGCAGGTGGAAATCCCGATGTTCGAATGCATGGCCGATTTCACATTGATGGAACACCGCGGTCCTCACAATTACCTGCCGCCGCTGGGAACGCTGGGTTATGCAAGAGTGCTGTCGCGTGCGCGCCGCCCTTATCGCACCCTGGACGGTTACGTCTGCATGATGCCGTACACCACCGCGCAGTGGGGCCGGTTCTTCGCCGAGGTCGGCCGTCCGGATCTGGCTGCAGACCGGCGTTTCTCCGACATGGCGTCGCGCACCAAGCACATCGACATCTTGCTGCCCCTGCTGGCCGAGGGCGTGTCGACCCGAAGCACGCAGGAATGGCTGACGGTCTGCGAACGGCTGGACATTCCGGCCGGCCCGGTCAACACCCTGGAACAACTGTTCGAGGACCCGCACCTGCAGGCGGTGGGTTTCTTTCAGACCGTGGAGAACGCCGACAACGTCGGCGCAGCGCTGCTCAGTTCGCCGGGCGTGCGATTCAACGGCGAGTTGCCCAAACTGCGCCCCGCCAGCCGTCTGGGTCAGGACACCCGTCAGGTGCTGAGCGAGGCCGGTCTGAGCGACGACGAGATCGCCGCGCTGCTGGCCAGTCGGGCGGCACAGGCGTTTGCGTCGAAACAAGTCGACAACCCCCAGGGGAACCGCTGATGCTGTCAGGCATTGCTGTTGACGCTTGCTTGTCGCAATGCCACCAGGGCCGACCGACCATCAGCTCGGTATGCCGAGCAAGTCCAGCACACCGCAGACAAAGGTCAGCGGATGCGGCGGGCAGCCGGGCACATACAGCGTGGGCTTGAACCGATCCAGGAAGCTGCGCTCGATGGCCGATGAACCTTCGAACGGGCTGCCAGAGATCGCGCAGGCGCCGACAGCGATCACCAGCTTTGGTTCGGGCATGGCGTCCCAGCAGGCTTGCAGGGCCAGGGCCATGTTGCGTGTGATCGGGCCCGTCAGCACCAGGCCATCGGCATGGCGCGGTGAGGCCACGATGTCGATGCCGTAGCGGCCGATGTCGAAGTTCACGTTGGACAGCGCGTTGACCTCCAGCTCACAACCGTTGCAGCCACCGGCTGAAACCGAGCGCAGCTTGAGCGAGCGGCCGAAACGCGAGCGCAGTGCGACAGACACCTTCACCGGATCGGGTGCCGGCCGCGCTGCGCTGAGCACCAGACCGGAACGCTGCGTGCTCGACAAGCGGAAGTCGTTGCTGAACGACAGCTTGTCGCTGGGGCACACCGGCGCGCAGTCACCGCACAACACGCAACGGCCGAGGTCGATCTGCACGGGTTGCTCGGAGCCTGGCGCAAGCACGATGGCCTGGGTCGGGCATGCCGTGACGCAGGCCTGACACCCCGACTCGCAGGCAGCCTCACCCATCACCGGCTTGCCGCGAAAACCCACGGGGTTCGCGGTGCGCGGGTCGGGGATGTACTGCGTGCCCTGCGAGGCCCTGACTTTGATCGACTTGAACACGGTAGCTCCTGATTCCTTGGGCTAAAGATCGTTGCCGCAGTAGGACAGGTCGAAGCTCTTGTTGCAGATCGGAAAGTCCGAAATTTCGTTGTCGCGCAACGCCAAGCCCAAGCCGAACCAGTTCAGCAGCGACGGGTCCTGCACCTTGTAGTGCAGCAGCCGACCGTCCGGGCCGGTTTCCAGCGCCTGCACCACGGGACCCCTGAACCCTTCGCGCACCGAGACACACAGGGTGTCATACCAGAGCGGACCCAGAGGTGCCAGCAAGGCACCGTCGGCGGTTTCAGCGGTGTCAGCGCCGTCGAGAACAAGGTTCGGTGCTTTGAGCACCTCCTTCAGCCAGCGCAAGGACTCGCCGATCTCGCGCATGCGCAGGGTCATGCGGGCCCAGCAGTCTCCCCCTTCTTCGGTCAGCGACGCAATGGGGTGTGTCGCGTAGAGCCGCCCCGGCAGGTTGACCCGCGCATCTCCAGCCACACCGCTGGCGCGCGCGACCAGGCCCACCATGCCGATGTCCGTGGCGGCCTTGCGGCTGACGACGCCCACACCCTGGAAGCGCGACTGCACACTGCGCGCACCGAGCATCAGCGCGTTCACCTCGGCGATGTCCTTGGCAAAGGCGCCCAGCGTGTCGAGCAGATCGTGGCGCAGTGCGTCGGTGATGCCGAAGCGCACACCGCCGGGTCGCAACCAGCCACGGCCGAAGCGGCTGCCACACACGCGCATGGTGGCGTTGATGATGGCTGTGCGCAGCCTGCCGTAGCTCGCACCGCCTTGCAGGAAGGCGATGTCGGTGGCCAGCCCGGCCAGCGCCACCAGGTGCATGGCCACGCGTTCCAGTTCCAGCGCAATGCCGCGCACCCGTTCCACCGCCATGCTGACCTGCGTGCCGGACAAGGCCTCCACCGCCGCGCAATAGCCCCAGGCGTAGGCGATGCTGGTGTCGCCGGCAATCGATTCGACCAGCGATGTCAGCGCCAGCGGCGGACGTTTGAGCAACAGCGACTCGACATCGCGGTGTTGGTAGCCGAGTTGCAGTTCCAGGTGGTGCACTTGCTCGCCATGGCACATGAAGCGAAAGTGCCCCGGCTCGATCACGCTGGCATGGATGGGGCCGACGCCGACCTCGTGCACTTGCTGGCCGCGCACCGTGAAGAACGGGTGTTCACTCATCTGTTGCTGGCGCTGGCCTTCGTAGCGTACTGGCTTGAGCCACGGGTGGCCGGTCGGCGTGAGTCCGGTCTGCTCCCACAGCTCGCGTTCGAACATCTGCGCTGCCGGATGACGGAGCGTGAGCGACGGATACGCCGCACCGCAAGGGCCGCGACCGCGCAGCAGCGTGAGGTGTCCGTCTTCGCGCTGCAGCACTGCGGTCGCGACCACCTCGCCGCTGGCGTCCATATCGCTATCGATGCGGCCAAACAAGGTGAGCAGTCGTTCGCCCGCCTCCAGCGCTTGGGCGACCTGCCGGGACCAGACCACCAGATCCGCTTGCGCGACCTCGTGGTTCAAGGCCATCACGATCGGCTTCATCGGTCCCATCATCGCCCTCCGATGGAGTGCGCCACTTGCACCAGCAAGGCGCTGATGGGGGCCGGTGTGTAGACGCCGAGCAAGACCAGCACGACCACGAAACCCAGCTTGGGCACGGCCGTGACCCAGTTCTCGGTGACCTGCGGCCCCTGGTACTCGGACGGGCCCCAGATCATCGGGAAGATCGAGCGGCCGGTGGCGACGAAGATGATCGTCAGCATGGTGCACATCAGCGTGAAGGCGATCAGATTGCCGGCCTGCACGATGCCCGACAGGATCAGCATTTCCGCCATGAAGCTGCCGAACGGCGGAAACCCCAGCAGCGCGAAGATGCCGACCGCAAACAGCAGCCCCGAGAACGGCAGCACCCGGATCACGCCGCTGAGCGCCTTGACCTCGTTGGTGTGGTACACGGCACGCAGGCGGCCGGCGGTGAGGAAGAGCAGCGCCTTCACGAAGGCGTTGCTGACGATGTAGAGCAGCACGCCATACGACGCCGCCTTGCCCACCGACAAGCCGATGGCGATGACCCCCGACGAGCTGACGCAGGCGTAGGCGATCAGCCGCTTGTAGTTGCGCGCAGCCATCACCTGAATGGCGGCCACCGTCAGCGACAGGCAGCCCATGATCAGCAGTTCATGCGAGACGAAGTCAGTGTCGTGACCGCGAAAGATCTGCAGCACGCGGAACACCGCCACGACGCTGATGTTGAACTGCACCGCGGCCAGCAGCGCGCTGGTGCTGGTGGGCGCGGCCTCGTAGGTCTCGGGCATCCAGCTGTACAGCGGCGCCAGGCCGAGCTTGCTGCCGAGACCGAACAGCATCAGCGCCAGACCCAGGCGTTGCCAGCTGTCGCCGGGCGAGGCGATGCCCGTGGCCATCTCGTCGAGCGCAAAACTGATCTCCAGGCCGTGCAGGTGCGCCGAGCGCGTCAGGCACATGATGCCCAGGAAGGTCAGCGCCAAGGACATGCTGGAGTACAGCAGGTAGTGCCAGGCCACGCGGCGCGATGCCAGCGTGCCGCCCTGGGCCACCAGCGGTGCGGCGCACAGCGTGGTCAGCTCGATGAAGGCCCACAGCAGCAGCAGGTTGTTGGCCATCACGCCCAGGTTCATGGCGACCATGAAGGCCAGCGTCAAAGCCGCGCGGGGCAGCAGCTTGTCGGCCAGCAGCCGCGAGGTGCTGGCCGACGACGACATGTAGACGCTGATGCCAAGGAAGACGCTGTTGATCACCAGCAGGAACAGCATCGAGGTCGCATCGAGAACGAAGTAGCGCGCAGCAAAGTACAGAGGCAGTTCGTTCAGCGGCGTTCGCACGAACACGGTCGTCCAAGCGAGCACGCTGAGCACGGCCAGGGTGACCAGGCCAGGGCCGACCCAGAGACGCCGGGTCGGCATGACCGGTGTGCCGCGCATCGAGATCGCGCTGACTTCGCTCACGAGGTCTCCCTTGCTGCAGGACTTGCGGGGACGGCCGCGGCGGAGGCTGTCACGTCCGGTGTCGCGATCAACCAGCCGCCGACGGCCGCGGTCAGCAGGTAGATGGCGCTGAGCGCGCCGTGCACCGGCAGCGGCCAGGGCTCGGGCAGCAGCGATTCAAACAGGGCCAGGCCGTTTTCCATGAACAGCACGGCCACCATCTGGGCCGGTGGTGAGTCGTTGGTGGACAGCAGCAACAGCGAGACGGTGACGGTGGCGCCGACCACACCGAGTGTCAGCGCCTGCCGGTCGCTCATTGCCGGCGCGGCAAACTCGAAAGCCAGCACCACCAGCGCGATGGCGATGGCCCAAGTGAAGAGGTTGGACGGCATCAGGTCGAGGTTGGGCTCGTCGCGCCGCCGGATGGCCCGGCTCAACAGGTGTGGCGCGACCAGGGCGCGCACGACCAACACCTCAATCAATGCCACGTAGGTGTGCAGCGAGGGGTCGCCGTGTTGCGCAACGTTCCAGGCCAGCGCGATGGCCTGCGCGGTCAGCCAAAAGGGGGCCGAGCGGATCGTGCCGAAGAAGACCGGGATGATGGCGGCCACCAGGAAGGAGATCAGTGGCAGCGTCATGCGGCCCTCGCCAACCAGCCTGCGGCGCCCAGGCAGAGCGCGGCGCCCGCAGACGCCAGCATCAGGTACACCGGCACCAGGCGCATGCGCAGCCGCGCCGTCAGTGATTCGACACAGCCCACCGCCACCGCCACACCCGCCATGAGCAGCAGCGACACGAGCACGCACAGGGCGGTTTGGGTGAGCGGGTCGAAGGGGTTCAACAGCGCCGCGATCAGCCCCGCATAGATCGTCATCTTCAGCGCGGCTGCGTATTGCATCGCCGCCAGCTCGGGGCCGCTGTGGTCGAGGATCATCACCTCGTGCACCATCGTCAGTTCGAGGTGGGTCATCGGGTCGTCCACGGGCACACGGGCGGCCTCGGCCTGCAGCAGCACGAACAGCACGGCCACCGCAGGCACGGCGAGCCACGGGAATGACGCCGACTGGTGCCACAGGCCGATCAGCCCCGCGAAACTGGTCTGCCCCGTGGCCACGCCTGCTGAGCCGATGAGCAGGAAGAGCGCGGGCTCGATGAAGGCCGTGAACGACGCTTCTCGTGCCGCGCCCATGCCCTCGAACGAACTGCCGACATCCATCGCCGACAGCATCAGGACCAGGCGCGCCAAGCCGAGCGTATAGGCGAAGAAAATGAAGTCGTGGCTGAACTGCAGCGGTGCGAATTGACCCAGGATGGGCGAGATCAGGGCCGCCAGCAGCGATGAGACCAGCACGACCCAGGCGCCCGCGCGGAACAGCGGCGTGATGACCGTGCTGAACACGGGTTGCTTGCGCAGCAGGCGCAAGAGGTCCCAGCCCGATTGCACCAGCCCCGGCCCCTTGCGGCCGGCCCACAGTGACTTGGTACGGTTCACCAGGCCGACCATCCCGATCGGCATCACCAGCATGATGAGAACGTGAACGACGGCCAGCAGCGTGTTCATGCTGAAGCTCATGGCAGCGGCCCGCCAGCCAGCACGATCAGGCCAGACATCACGACGATGGCGACGAGTGCGGCTGCGAAGGCGATGCGCGGATCGTCCTCTCGCAGCTTGCTGGACAGTTCAGCCGCCGATGCGTCACCGTGCTTGATGACCGAGAAGAGCCGGCGTTCCACGGCATCCACGCAGTCGGTGATCAGGTAGCCGTCGTCCGGGAAGTAGCCCAGCGGTGGCTTCTGGCGCCTGAGCGTTACCACCACGCCGTTGAAGCGGGCACTGAAGTCCGACGAAAAGCTGGCGCCGGTGTATTGCATGCGCGGGTTGGTTGCGCCGTACGCGCAGCCCCAGGTGCCGACCGCTGCAGGCGCAGGGGTGTTCGGCCGGCGCACCGCACGCATACGCAGCCAGACCAGCGCAGCGATCACCAGCGCCAAGGTGCCCGAGATCATGCCAATGTGCGCAAGAGAGTCGGCCACCGGCTGCAGTGCGTCGGCGCTGGGGGCCGGCAAGGCAGCCAGTGCCAGGGCCGTCGGTTCGCGCACCAGCATGAATCCCAATCCGGGCAGCACACCCAGCACGATGACGCCCAAGGCGTGCACGCCCATCGGCAGCAGCATCCAGCGGCTGACCTCGGTGGGCGGGTGAACGCTGGCGTCGCGCGGGCCACCGAGAAACACAACGCCAAAAGCCCGGGTGATGCTCAACGCAGAGACCGCGCCGACGAAGGCCAGCACGGCGCCGCCCACACCGAGCGCCACCTTGGCCCATGCGGCGATGGGCTCGCCGGTGAACAGGCCGGAGTAGATGACGAACTCGCTGGTGAACCCGTTGAGCGGGGGCAGTGCCGAAATCGCGACGCCGCCCAGCAGGAAGCTCAGCGCGGTCCACGGCATCAGGCGCGACAGGCCACCGAGCTTTTCCATGTCAACGGTGTGCGTGGCCTGGTACACCGCGCCCGCCGCATAGAACAACTGGCACTTGAAGAAGGCGTGGTTCAGCACGTGCAGCAGGCCACCGGCAAAGCCTAGCGTCACCAGCGCGGTGTTGCCCCAGGCCAGGCCCAGGCAACCAATGCCGAAGCCGATGCCGGCGATGCCGACGTTCTCGGTCGACGAATAGCCCAGCAGGCGTTTGAGGTCGCGTTGACCCACCGAGTACAGCGCGCCAATCACGGCCGACAGCGCCGAAAAGCCGATCAGAAACCAGCCCATCCACTCGTCGGGCAGGCCGATCAGGAACACAAAGCGCACCAGCGCATAAAGCCCGGCCTTGTGGATCACACCGGACATCAGCGCCGAGACGTGGGCCGGTGCTGCCGCATGGGCGCGCGGCAACCAGGAATGGAACGGGAAGAACGCCGACTTCAGGCCGAAACTGGCGACCAACAACAGGAAGACCAGGTTGCGCTCAGCCCCCGCATGCGCGCGCAGCCACTGCCCGAAGCTGCCCATCTCCCACGACGCGGTGTGCGTGTACAGGATCATGAATGCCGCCACCAGGAAGATCAGCCCGATGTGCGTCGACACCAGATAGTTGAAGCCCGCGAAGCGCACTTTCTGGTTGGTGTAGTCCCAAATCACCAGCAGCCAAGCGGCCAGCGCGGCGATCTCCCAACCGAGCAGGAAAACCAGGGCATGGTCCCCGGTGTAGACCAGCACGAAGGACAGCGAAGTCAGGTTCAGCAGCGCGAAGTGCATGCCGAGGTGGCGTGTGGTGTTGAAGTACGGTCGCAGATAGCCAATGGCGTAGATGCTGCCCAGCAAGGTCATCGGCAGGGACCAGGCAAGGAAGAACGCGCCCAGCGCATCCAGCCGCACGCGAAGCGCTCCGACCGGGTAGGCCCAGGCCAATTCCGCCGTGAGCGGCGCGCCACCGAGCAGGATGGGCGTGACCGTGGACACGACCAGGCCCGTGGCGATGACTTGCGACAGCACGCCAACGCCTGCACGAGTGCGGTTGCGCAAAGGCAGCAGACAACCCGCAGCGCCGAGCAGCAGGACCAGGACGGCTGCGATGAGCGAACTCATGCGTGCCAGGTTCGAATCCTGATCACTGGCGCGCCCTGCATCGCGGGCGGCAAGGCCACCGGGCGGGTGCGGGTGTGATCGAAGCGAGGCAAGTGAAGAAACTCCAGGGCGAAGGTGTTGCAGGCTTGGATCTTTCGAAAACCGTGCAATCTAACTTGTGCTTAATTATACTAAAATGATAATGTTAATGTCATACAGAAAGACGCGCGGAGATTGCATGGAACTTAAAACTGCACGCCTGACGGTGCTGGTCGACCCCTCGAAGAAGAAGGCCTTTGAAGCCCTGTGCGCGCGGCAAGACGTGACGCCATCGCAGGTGGTTCGGCGCTTGATTCGGGACTACCTGGTTCAACATGGTGTGAGCTTCGTCCCGAGCGGCGTGGACGAAGACGAAGAAGCCACCGTGAAGCGCTGATCCGTCGCGATGCCGATGCCGACATCTTTGCTTGGGTTGGCCCGGTCCGTGCGGATGCGCGCGCAGCACACGGACGACCATGCGGCCTGTCTCGCCTTGTGGCGTCAGTGCGCCGGTGTTGCCGTTCGCATGTGGGAGGACGCTTCTGCCATGACCCGGCTCATCGAGCGGAATCCCGGCCTGAGTTGCGTTGCGGAGGTGGTCGGCCGCTTGGTCGGCACGGTGCTCTGCGGTCACGACGGCTGGCGCGGCTGGCTCCGCCACGTCGCCGTGGCGCCGGCGCGGTCTTGCCACGGCGCTGGTCAGCCGGGCGCAGGCCGAACTGGCGAAGGCCGGTATCCGCCGGGTGCATGCACTGATGCTCTCCGGGAACCGCGACGCGATGCAGTTCTGGTTTGCTGCTGGCTGGCGCCAGCGTGAGGACCTGTCGGTGGTGTCGTTTGAGTTCAGCGCGGCGGCGCTCAATTGACGCTCGGCTGACGTCTACCACTGAGCGCCCCAAGGCCGGCCGAAGCCGGCCGCCCCCCGTGGGGATCAAGCAAAGTGGCAAAGCCACATTTGCTTGAGAGTTCTGTTCGGAGTCTGGCGCAGCGTGTCCCGATTGACGGTCACCAAGATCAACGACAGCGCATGCCGCGTGCTCGACGCGCGGGGACTGCATGTCGGCAACTTGAAGCTGATCGGTGGGCGGTGGAAATTCAAGGCCATCGGCTACGACCCAAACGGCGCGGTCATCCCCGGCGGTGGACCACTCACTGATCGACACAACGTTCAATTCGAAACAACAGACGCGGCAATGGTCAGCTCGGTGCTCGCCGGCACTTGAGGGGTGAGCGGAGTTTGTTGACCCCGCCGCCCGCGCTCACCCGTTCATGATGCGGCTGACCAGTGCCTTGGTGAATTCCGCCGTGGTCGACTTGGCACCGAGATCGCCCGTCCGCAACTTGTCAAAATTCAGCGCCGCATCGAGCACCTGGCACAGGCGCGTGGCCTTGTCGGTGCGCTTGACGTGGTCGATCATCATCGCCGCCGCCAGCAGCAGAGCGGTGGGGTTGGCGATCCCTTTGCCCGCAATGTCGGGCGCCGAACCGTGGACCACTTCGAAGATCGCCGCATCCGCACCGATGTTGGCACCAGGCGCCATGCCCAGGCCGCCGACCAAGCCGGCCATCAGGTCGGACAGGATGTCACCGAAGAGGTTGGTGGTGACCAGCACATCGAACTGCCAGGGGTTGAGCTCCAGCTTCATCGCGCAGGCATCGATGATGACGGTGTCGAGTTCGAATTGGCGCCAACAGCGACAAGCTCAACATCCTGTAAACCGAAGGCCTGGCAAATACTGCAGCGCGTGACGCCTGACCTGATGGTGGTCGACTTCACTGTCTAAATTCGAGTGCAATTGGCATAACACCGGAATCAGTTGTCGAATCGTTTGAGATCGCGGTAAGAGTTTTCGTGCGACCCAGCGTGAGAAGCTTGAGGCTTTGCTCATCAAAAATGCGGTAGCCCAACAGGTGCAGCTGATTGGAGATGCGGAACTTGTACACGCGAATGCCCGCTAGGTCGCCGACTTTAGCGTCACCCACCAAAGGGTCAGCGCTGATGGCTCGTAGCGCCGCGTCGAGCGCCATCTTTTGCAGCGCGTGCAGCCTCTTGGTAGCCCGAACAAACGAGGGTGTGACGAGCAAGCGCATCAACTGAAGACGTATTCGCCGACCACGGCCTCCTGGTCCGCCACCAAGAGGTCACGAATCATAAAGAACGGCGGATCCGGATTTTCCTCGGCAATCTTGCCGATCTGGGACCAACACTTGATCTGCTTGGGGGTGGACCGGTGTTGCACTTGAGCGCAGCTTCTGGCCTGCTCGACCAGTTAGTCCGATAGTTTGACGTTGACCGTCATGGGGGGGTCCTTACGAGGAGCATCCATAGCATCGCAAAAGGTTCAAAAATAGAACTTTTGTCTTTGATGGCCCAGCACGAGCTCAGGATCTTTGACGCCATTCTCGATCGTCCGGTGGTCGAGAAGATCCTCAGCCAACTGGGGTTGGATCCGCAGCCCCAGCCCAAGAGCCGGGCGCGCGAGGTGGGGCAAGACTGCGACACCTGAGCCGCGCCGGCCGTCTCAGAAATATCGCCACAGGCTACACCGCTAAACCTCAATGGGGGCGGCTCTGCGCGCCGTGTTGGCGTGCGCTGTCGAGGTCATGTCAACCCTGAGGGCTAGGCCGAAAGTGTCCCTTGTGAACAACCAAGGATCTGCCGACCCAGCGCAACGCGATAACACGGGCACCGAATTCAATCGCTTCAAGCCAACGCAGGCCGGCTTCGGCCTGCTCCCCAGACCAGGCCGCGCCTCAGACCAAGCCCACCCGTCTTGAGCCTTGCCTAGTACGTTTGAAATGCCTATGTGCAGTCCTGTCTTGCGTTCCGTGCGTCATCGTCGGCACGCAGATTTCGACAGGATCGACGGCAGGGCCTAAGCGAGCTCGATGGACTCGCGTGCCTTGATGCCCTTGTCCCACTTCTCCAGCCACCACGCGTACTGCTGCGGCCAGCGATTGAAATCCGGGTCAATGCCGAAGTGGTGCGCGGCGTGCAGGGCCCAGAAGGGGTCGAACAGGAACTGGCGGGCGATGCCGATCAGGTCGGCGCCGCCTTCCTGAAGAATGCGTTCGGCGAAGTCGGGGTCGCGGATCAGACCCACGCCCTCGGTCATGAGGCTGGTCTCGTTGCGGATGCGGGTCGCAAATGGCACCTGGTAGCCGGGCGCGCGCTGAAGGTTCGCGTTGGTGGCGCCGCGTGGCGTATTGCCGCCGGACGAGCAGTCGATGACGTCCACGCCGCGCTCGCGCAACTCGTGCGCGAGCGCAACACTGTCATCCATTGTCCAGCCGCCGTCGATGCCGTCCTCGGCCGAGATGCGAACGAACAGCGGCGTGCCCGCAGGCAACGCCGCGCGCACCGCTTCGGTCACTTCCAGCGGAAAGCGCATGCGCCCTTGCAGGCTGCCGCCATACACGTCGGTGCGAAAGTTCGACAGCGGCGACAGGAACGAGTGCAGCAGGTAGCCGTGCGCCATGTGAAGCTCGATGACCTCGAAGCCCACAGACAGCGCGCGCTTGGCAGCGGAAACAAAGGCGTCGCGGGTGCGGGCCAGGTCGGTGGTGTCCATTTCCATGGGCACGGGCCAGCCGTCAGCCAGCGCCACGGCTGACGGTGCCAGCGGGGTCCAGCGCTTGTCGCCGCGCGCGATGTCTTGCTCGTTGAGCGGTCCGTTGCCGTGCCAAGGCCGCTGCATGCCGCCCTTGCGCCCGCCGTGCCCGATCTGGATCGCCGGCACCGTGCCGTGCGACTTGAACATCCGAACGATGGGCTCGAACGCGCCTGCCTGCGCGTCATTCCAAAGGCCCAGACAGCCATTGGTGATGCGACCCTCGGGGGCGACGCCGGTGGCCTCGACGAATACGATACCGGCGCCGCCCAGTGCGAATTTTCCGTAGTGCACCAGGTGAAAGTCGTTGGCTATGCCGTCGATCGCGCAGTACTGCGCCATGGGCGGAACGACGATACGGTTTGGCAGGGTGATGTCACGGATTTTGAACGGGGTGAACAGCAAGGGCAGCGCGGTGGGTGTGGGCATCGTCGTCATGTTGTTGGTGGTGTGGTGGTTGCAGGTTGTCGCACGGGTGCTGCTGGCGGCGGCCGTCGCGCGAAGGGCTGTGCCGTGTCGGATTGGGGAGATCAGCGCGATGTGTATCCGCCGTCGTCTACGCAATACGCGCCGGCGATGAATGACGCCGCCTGCGAGCACATGAACAGTGCAAGCGATGCGATCTCTTCGGACTGGCCCAGGCGGCCGATCGGATGCTGCGCGGTGATCATCGCCAATCCCTATTCTGCGGCACGGACAGCGACAGTTACCGGGTTTGCGGATGAACCCGCTTGGGGCCCAGCCAATGCTCGTGGCGCAGCACCATCTGCGGGTCGATGTTCGGCACACACCCTTCAGCCCTGCACCGCGAAGTTGCGGGCCGTCAGGGCAGGCCAGAAGCCAGAACCACAGCGGGCCACCGCCGCACGGCCGATACGATGCTGGCATTGCCGCGCTGATTCATATTCGGTGGCCGACGCCTCGACGCGGCAATCCACTTCGCCTTGGGCATGCCCAGCACACGGGCCGTCACTGACGCTCACTGCCCCGCCTTCACCAGCCTAACGGCCTCCAGCTTGAACTCCAGCGTGTACCGCGCACAGCCTTGGCATCGCGTCAACCAATCGTTCTCAACGCACCCGTGATCACATGGCCAACTTGGCAGATACCAGCCGGTTGATGCTCACGCCTTGTTCGGCCGCCTCAGTGGCAAGTGTGCGGTGCACCGACGAAGGGATCCGAACCATGAAGCGGCCGCTGTAGCTTTTTTCTGCAAGCGCCTCGGGAACCGGCTCACCAGCGGTGTTCATCTCATCAACCACCGCTGCGACAACCCGACGGATGCCAGCGAGGGCTTTTTCAGGTGTGGCGGCTAGCCAGGACAGCGATGGGAATTCGGCACAAAGGCCTACGTGCTCTTTGTCCTCAGCAGACCAAGTGACCCGATAGGTGTAGTGATTGATGTTCATGGTTTGGCACCCAGGCGTTCGATGGCGAGCAACACTTGCCTTACTTGGTAGGCCTTTGCTTTGCCCTTGTCGTTTTGAATATTCACTCTTGGGTTCCCGGGCCAAGGGGTCTTGTAGATGGTGTGGCTGCTGCCGTGTTGCCTGGGATTACCGAAAAAATGCTCGCAGATGCGCTGCAAGTCGGCAAAGCGCACGTTGGTGGGCTCTGTTCGCATTTGCTCGAAAATTTTTTCGAGAACTCCCAAAAAAATGGTATCAATAGTGATAGCTGCTGTCAACTCTCGCAGTCGAGCCCAACGAGGTGGAAGTCTGTGTGGCATTGAGGTGCATTGCGTCCTCGATCCAAGCCGATCCGCCAAGCCAGCACAGCCGGCGCGAAGGCCATGGCACCTTCGTCCTGAGTCGACAAGCGGTATTCGCATGACCTTGCCAGCGCACTTGCCCCCCATAATGAAAGGCTTCCTTCAACCGCCGGCCATCGCCTCCATCGCCCCTTGACTGCACCCGCCCTCGGGTCACCCGTCGTCGATTCGCAGATCGCGGCCCATCGTGCCGCCCTCGGCGTGCTGATGATGTGCACGGTCATCAGCGCGATCTCGCGCGGCGCGGGCGAGAGCTTTGCCATCTTCCTGCTGCCGATCGCCCGCGAGTTCCAGACCGATCGCGCGGCGCTCACCGGCGTCTACTCCACCTACATGGTCGCGCTCGGCGTGATGTCGCCGATCGCCGGCACGATCTTCGATCGGCTCGGCGCACGGCTTTGCTACAGCGTCGGCCTAGCGGTCTTTGGCTTCGCCTGCCTGCTGGCCTCGCAGGTAAGCGCCCTGTGGCAGCTGTACCTGCTCACCGGGCTGGGTGGTGCGATCGGCGCATCGATGATCGGCATGCTGCCGGCCTCCAGCCTGGTCAGCCTGTGGTTCCAGAAAAAGCTCTCGACCGCGATGGGCGTGATCTCGGCCTCGATGGGTGTCGGCCTGCTGGTGTTCGCGCCGATCGTGCAGTCGCTGGTCGCGCATCGCGGCTGGCGCGGCGCCTATCTGGTGCTCGGGCTGATGCTGCTGGCGGTGCTGGCGCTCATCCAGTTGTTGCCCTGGCGCCGGATTGCCGCCGGTGCGCCCGAGATCGCGGCGGCGCGCAAGCAGCAGGCCGCCGATGGGCAGGCCTGGACGGTCAGTCGAGCCATGCGCACGCCGGTCTTCTGGGCGCTCTTTGGCGTCATGTTCTGTACTTCGGTGAGCACCTTTGCGGTCAGTGTCCAGCTGGTGGCCTATCTGATCGAGTCGGGGCTGCCGCCGCTGCAGGCAGCCACGATTTACGGCCTGGTCGGCATGGTCTCGATCGTCGGCACCTTTGTCGCCGGCAGCCTCGCCGAGCGCATCGGCGAGATGCGGGTGGCGATGATCTCCTATGGCTCGACGATCGCCGGCGTGGCCGCGCTCGCAGCGCTCGGACACTCGCCGGCAATGGTCATGGTCGCCGCCTTCGTGATGCTGTTCGGCACGATGCAGGGCTCGCGCGGGCCGCTGGTGGCGGTGCTGTCGGCGCGCAACTTCGCCGGGGGGCGCCAGACCGGCATCTACGGCGCGGTGCTTTTCGGCATGGGCATGGGCGGCGCGCTCGGCTCCTGGGGCAGCGGTGCGCTCTACGACCTGACCGGCGGCTATGACGGCGGCTTTGCCCTGTCGGCCGCCGGGGCGGCCTGCGGACTGCTGCTCTTCGTGACCGTGCCCGGATTGCGCGGGCAGCGCCCTCCCACACGCCACGACGCCCGCGCATTGAGCGCCCCAAGGCTGGCCGAAGCCGGCCGTCCCCCGCGGGGATCAAGCAAAGTGGCAAAGCCACATTTGCATGAGAGCGTCTCGGCATCAAAGCCTGCCAGGCGCTTGTAGCGCGCCCCGACCTCCTTCAATTCGGCCTGCGCGCCGGCATTCATGCAGCGCCTGGCGGCGCTGGTGCCGTCACCAGCCGCTAGCACCAATCCCCAACACTCCTGTTACCAGTCCCCGCTGCCGGACTCGCCTTTGAACGGGCCCGCCAGTTCGGGTGTGATCCAGCCACCGTAAAAGCCGCCGGGCTGCGTGCTCACTGCCGCGCCGTCGACCCGGCAGTCGAGCTGCGCGGGATAGAAGGCCACGCAGTCCGCCAAGGCCTCGGCGCCGGCCAGCGGCCGCGGGTAGCTCCAGGCGACGCCGGGCAGCTGGCGATCGCCGCACACCAGCGTCCAGTACTGTGCCGGGCCCTTCCATTCGCAGAACGAACTGCCTGCTGCGGGCTGCAGCAACTGCCTGGCAACGTCATCCCATGGCAGGTAGAAGCTGGGCGGGTGCCCGGTTTCCAACACACGCACGGCGCGTCGGGTGCGCGCGACCTCGACGCCGCCCCAACACACCACCACTTCGCGGACGTCGGGCGCCAGGCGCGGCGGGCGCGGGAAGTCCCAGACCGAGGTCTGGCCCGGCCCGGGCGGCGCGGCAAAGGGCGGACGCGCCTGGCCTCGCCAATGCCACTGCTGGCGCGCCGAGAGGATCCAGTCGGCAGGATCGGCCATCCGGTCAGCCATCAGGTCGGCCATCAGGTCCGCCATCTGCGAACGGGCGGCGGTTCGCGCATCGCCTTGGCTGTTAGGGTGGCCTCCAGCTTGGCCGCCGGCTCAGGATTCGACCCCATCACGGACATGCCAGAGCGGCGAAGCAGGTCGTGAACTCCTGCATCCGGGAGCGGTTCTTGCCCCTGCCAAACGAGCTGAACAAGGTCCGGGATCGAAAGTCGACGCGCACGCCCGAACGGGGCGCAGACCAGACCGACGAGACATGCATACGGTGCGGGCGCCGTTGCGGCGCAGGCTGACGAGGGAGCCGTCAACATCAAGTCTGCGAACCTGGATGTCAATCGCTTGTTTCTGGCTGTAGGGACCATCGCCGTGGGAGTCAACAAAGGCGAACAGAGTTCCGCAATCCATAGAAAGGCCAGTCGGTATCCGCGTCAGCCCCTGGCGCAGCAGGCATTGGTGGGCACTGCTAGGCTGCGCCTCAATGCAAGCATCACAAACACCTCACCCCCGGCCGCGCCGCCGCGCCCTGATGGCCGTGGCACTGGCCGCGCCCCTGTTACTGGCTTTCTCGCAACTGCGTTTGCTGCCGCAGGACCAGGGTGTGCTGCTCGAGGTGGCGGGCACTCCGGTGGACCTGGCGGGCCGGCTACAGAGCGGCTGGCAAGCTTTGGTACGTGATTGCAGTGCGGTGCAGCACTTGCATGCCGGGTCGGCTGCCTGGATGCAGGCCCAGCAGGCACTGGCCGCACACAGTCCGCCGGCCTCACGTGGGGCCAGGCCGTTGCAATTGCTGCTGCACGCCAAGAACGACGGCGACTGGCTGTTGGCCGAGGTGCTTTGGGACGGGGTTGGCGGCTTGCCCACGGGCGCGCCATTGGACCCGGCCATCGTGCCACTTCGACGCGGGTCTGCCGGCCTGCAGGTGCTAACCGAAGGCGTGTGGAGTGGGGACACCGGCCCCTGGGCGGCGCCAGCATTCATCCGACGCTGGCTGCAGCGTCAGGTGCCTGGCTTGCCGGCGGACTTGGCAATGTGCCTGGATCCGCAGTGGCCAGCGTTTGCGCGTTGAACAGCGCTCAACAGCCCGCCGCCGGTTCAGAACCCACTTCCCGACGCTCCAGGTCTTGGCGCCGTGGCCAGGCGGCCGGCCGTGGCAGCTGCATCGTCGCGGCGGTAGCTGATGAAGAGCTTGCCCATGTGTGCACCTGTCGAGCTGACACCGTTGGCGGCATGGCGCAAAACGCCGTATCTGCGGCGCTGCCGGTTGCAGCCCCGCGACGCGCATTGCCCGCGCAATGTACCGCCGAAGCCCCACTGCCCTGCACCCTCAAACGGCCAGCCACTCCTTGAGCAGCGCGGGGTTGGCGCGCAGCTGCTCGGGCGTGCCTTCGAACACGATGCGGCCATGGCCCATTACGGCCACCCGCTGCGACACCTTCAGCGCAATCGCCAGCTTCTGCTCGACAAGCACCACCGACACGCCACGCCGGTGGATGTCGCGGATGCAGTCGGCCACCACCGCCACGATCTTGGGCGCCAGGCCCTCGGTGGGCTCGTCCACCAGGATCACCTGCGGGTTGCCCAGCAACGACCGGCAGATGGTCAGCATCTGCTGCTCTCCGCCCGACAGGCTGCCGGCCATGGTGCGCCGCCGCTCCTTCAGGCGTGGGAAGTAGTCGAACATCTGCGCCACTGTCCAGCGCGCCGCGCCTGCGCTGCCGGGCTGCTCGCCCATGCGCAGGTTCTCGTCGACGGTGAGGTTGGCAAACACCTCGCGCTCTTCGGGCACATAGGCAATGCCGGCGCGGCACACGGTGTAGGGCCGCTGGCCGGCCAGGTCACGCCCGTTGAGCGCGATGCTGCCGCCGGTGGGTGGCACCAGGCCCATGATGGCCTTGAGCGTGGTGGACCGGCCCGAGCCGTTGCGCCCCAGCAGGCTGACCACTTCACCCGCGCGCACCTGAAAATCCACCCCGTGCAGGATGTGGCTCTTGCCGTAGTGCGCATGCAGCCCCTGCACCTGCAGCAGTGCTGTTGCCGTCATGACCCCGCCTCTTCACCCAAGTAGGCCTCGCGCACGCCGGCGTGGTTGCGGATGTCGTCGGGCGTGCCGGTGGCGATCACCTGGCCATACACCAGCACGCTGATGCGGTCGGCCAGCGCGAACACCACCGCCATGTCGTGCTCCACGATCACCAGCGTGCGGCCCTGCGTCACCTCCCGGATCAGGGCCACGGTGTGGTCGGTTTCTTCATGCGACATACCGGCCATCGGCTCGTCCAGCAAGATGAGCTGCGGGTCACAGGCCAGGGTCATCGCGATCTCCAGCGACCGCTGCTCGGAGTAAGACAGCTCGCCGGCCAGGGCGTCGTGCCGGGCGGCCAGGCGCACCTGCGCGAGCAGCGCCTCGGTCTGCTCGCGCACGCCGGGCAGGCGGTCGACCCGGCGCCAGAACATGGCCTGCACGCCATGGCGCTGCATCACCGCCAGGCGAAGGTTCTCGAACACCGTGAGCTTGGGAAAGATGTTGATGATCTGGAACGAGCGCGCCAGCCCGCGCCGGTTGATCAGCGCCGGCGGCAGGCCGCCGATGGGCTGGCCCTGGAACAGGATGCGCCCGGCCGTGGGTGCCAGGTTGCCCGAGATCAGGTGGAACAAGGTGGACTTGCCCGCGCCGTTGGGGCCGATGAGCGCGTGGCGCTCACCGGGCACGATGTCGAGGTCAACGCCGCAGATGATCTCGGTGGGACCGAAGGATTTGCGCAGCCCTTGCAGCTACTACGCCATGGCGGTCATTGAATTGGGTGAGGCTGTGTCCCGCGAAATCAAGGCCAAGCCCTGAAGGCTTTCACTCATGAACCCCCTCAACCCCAAAAAACTGCGGCTGACCAAGTGGACTGCGGTCAAACCTATCGCCAAACAAAAGCACTTTTTGGTCAGTCGGGTGATTCAACCTGAATTGCCCACCGATCCAATTGAGTGGGTTGAAATAGAATCCGTGTTTTCCAAAGCCACTCAGCTCATTGCCTGGCGTGACCTGCAAAACGATACGGTCTGGCGGCAGGGTTGGGTTTAATCAGGAGTCAGCCTTAAAGCCCAAGGCTGTCACCAATCGCTTTGCCATCTCTGAATCTTCTGCAAGACGGCGCGTGTGTTCAGCCGAGGTACTAGCCTCCAGGTTGGCGGCTAACGGCCTGTCTACTTTGAATGCTGGAGGGGCAGTGTCAGAGCGCTCACAATCATCGTCATCAATTACAACAAAATCCGCACCCTGTTTTCTGTTCTAGCCTAAACGGGTAACAAAATCGACGATGGCCGCATTGATCTGCGCGGCGTGGGTGATGGGGCCCATGTGCCCTATGCCTTCAAACGCAATGACCTGCACGTGTGGCAACACGGGAACCAATACATCGGCCACCGCGCGGGCGGGCAAAGGTGAATCCTTGCCCAGCATGTACAGAACCGGACATGTCAACCCGGCAAAGGCGCTCAAAGGTGTTGGGTCGTTGTGCAGCGCAGTACCCCAACGGTCCACATCACGAATGGCAACCAACATAGCCTCTTTGTGTCTAGGCGGTGTGTTTGCCCAAGTTCCCTCGCCAGACCATAAATCAATGAACATGCTTGCAGCCGCGTCCAAGTCGCCGTTTTCAACTGCTTG
>CAMCTC010000020.1 GCA_945878355.1 Bordetella parapertussis
ACCGCGCTGCGCACCGCCAAGCTCGACGTGCTCGAGAACATCCGCTGGAGCGCGGTCGAAGAGCTCAAGAAGAACGCGCCGGCGCTGAAGTGGAAGCAGCGGGTTCACACCTTCGGCACCTTTTTGGCAATGCGGGTCGACACCAAGCCTTTCGACGACATCCGGGTTCGCCGCGCGCTGAACATGGCGGTCAACAAGCAGGAGATTCTCAAGTCGTACTACGGCGGCAATGCCGAGTTGTTCGGCTACCCGATGCACCCGGACTACACCGGCTACTACGAGCCGCTCGACAAGATGCCGGTCGCAGCGCAAGAACTGTTCGTCTACAACCCCGAAAAAGCCAAGGCTTTGCTGGCCGAGGCGGGTTTCCCCAAGGGATTCACGTTCAAGACCCAGGTCTGCTCTTGCAACCCCGACCACATGGACATCATTCCCTTGATCGCCGCTTACCTGGAGAAGGTTGGCGTCAAGTTGGACATCCAGGCGATGGAGTACGGCGCCTTCCTGTCGGCGATGACGACCAAGACCCATGCCGCTGGCTACTTCATGAACAACGGGCATTCCAACCCGACCACCAGCATCCGCAAGAGCTTCGTCAGCAAGCAGACCTGGAACCCTTCGCAATACTCAGACCCCGATTTCGACAAGCGCATGGCTGACGCCTATCTCGAAAAAGACGAGAGCAAGCGCCAGTTGCTGATCAAGCTGTTGACGCGAGACATCGTCGAGAAAGCGCCCTACATCTGGCTGCCTGTGCAACACACCTACACCGCCTGGTGGCCCTGGGTCAAGAACTACGACGGCGAGTTGCGTGCCGGCGCCGAACGCGTGGGACCGATCCATGCCCGCATGTGGGTCGACCAGCCTATGAAAAAGAAGATGGGCTTTTGAGCCTGACGCCCATGGAAAAACCCCTGCTCAGCGTTCGAAACCTGGTGACCCGATTCCGCACCGGGCGCGGCACCATCACGGCGGTCAACCATGTGTCCTTCGACGTCGCGGCCGGTGAAACCCTGGCCATCGTCGGCGAATCGGGGTCGGGCAAAAGCGTGACCGCGCTGTCGATCCTGCGGCTGATCCCCGATCCACCGGGCCAGATCGAGAGCGGCGAGATCCTGTTCGACGGCAAGGACTTGCTCAAGCTCAGCGACCAGGAAATCCGCGAAGTGCGGGGCAACCGGATCGCGATGATCTTCCAAGAGCCGATGAGCTCGCTGAACCCGTCGCTGACGGTGGGCCTGCAGGTCGGCGAGCCGATCAACCTGCACCGCAAAGCGCCCTGGAGCGTGGCGCTCGACAAGGCCCGTGAGCTGCTCGGCATGGTGCGCATGTCGGACACCGCTTCGCGCGTCACCGCCTACCCGCACCAGTTCTCGGGCGGCATGCGCCAGCGCGCGATGATCGCGATGGCGCTGGCCTGCGAACCACAGCTGATCATCGCTGACGAACCGACCACGGCGCTCGACGTCACGGTGCAGGCGCAGATCCTAGACCTGCTCAAGGACATGGCCGCGCGTACCGGCTCGGCGCTGATCCTGATCACCCACGACCTCGGCGTGGTCGCACGCTACGCCGACCGGGTGGTCGTGATGTACGCCGGCAGGGTGGTCGAATCGGCACCGGCTGAGGAACTCTACGCGCGACCGAGACACCCCTATACCCGCGGGCTGATGGCCTCGGTGCCCAGATTGCACAGCGACGCCGGCGAACGGCTGATACCCATCGAAGGCCAACCGCCCGACCTGTCCAGAATGCCGGTGGGCTGCGCATTTGCGCCACGCTGCCGCCAAGCGACCGACATCTGCCGCAACGAACCGCCACCGCTGCGAGACTGCGGTCCGCAACACCGGGTGGCCTGCGTGCTGGAGAGCTGAGATGGCCCAAAGCCAAGAACCCCTGTTGCGCGTCGAAGACCTGAAGGTGCACTTCCCGGTGATGCGGGGTGTGCTGATCAAGAAGCAAGTGGCCAAAGTGCATGCGGTCGACGGCGTGTCTTTCACGCTGGGACGCGGCGAGACGCTGGGCCTGGTCGGCGAAAGCGGCTGTGGCAAGTCCACCACCGGCCTGGCGGTGCTGCGCATGCTGGGCGTCACCTCGGGGCGCATCGAATTCGAGGGCGTGGACATCACGCACCACGACAAGGCGCAAATGCGTCCGCTGCGCCGGCGCCTGCAGATGGTCTACCAAGACCCATATGGTTCGCTGAACCCACGCATGAAGGTCAGCGACATCATCGGCGAACCACTGGTCGTGCATGGCTTGACCGGCGACCCGGCGGAGTACGCCGACCGGATCGCACAGCTGATGCGCACCGTCGGCCTGCTGCCCGACATGGCAGACCGCTACCCGCACGAATTCTCCGGCGGCCAGCGCCAGCGCATCGGCATCGCCCGCGCGCTCGCGCTCGAACCCAGCTTGCTGATCTGCGACGAACCGGTCTCGGCGCTGGACGTGTCGATCCAGGCCCAGGTCGTCAACGTGCTGCAGGAGTTGCAGGAGCGCATGGGCCTGGCCTATCTGTTCATCGCCCACGATCTGGCGGTGGTGCGCCACCTCAGCCACCGGGTGGCGGTGATGTACCTGGGCCGCATCGTCGAGATCGCGCCCCGCGACGAGCTGTACCGCGCGCCGCTTCACCCTTACACCCAGGCCTTGCTGTCGGCGGTGCCAGTGGCAGACCCGGTGGTCGAACGCTCCCGGGCCCGCGTCGTGGTGCAGGGTGAGGTGCCCAGCGCGCTCAATCCGCCATCGGGCTGCCGCTTCCACACCCGCTGCCCGCAAGCGATGGCTCGCTGCCGCACCGACGATCCGCCCCTGCAAGACATGGGCGGGGGCAGGGCGGTGGCCTGCCATTTGCACCAGGTCACTGTGTCGCCGCAGCTGGCCACCGACGCGGCATGGACACCGCCCTGAAGCTTGTACCAGCGGCCATCTCGCCGCCCGAGACGCCGCGTTTTCAGGAAAAACGCGAGACCATCCTCGCCGCCGCCACCAGGCTGTTCAACGACGCCGGCATCAAGGGCGTGACCTTGGGCGAGATCGCCGCCAGCGTCGGTTTGGTCACGACCAGCATCACCTACTACTACCGCAGGAAAGAAGACCTGGCCACGGCCTGTCTTCTGCGTGCGATCGCCGCGCGCCAGGCGCTGGCCGAGAAAGCCTCCGCCGAACCCACGGTGCGGGCCCGGGTGACTCGCTACCTGGAACTGCGCGTGCTCAAGCAGATGTCGATCGACAGCGGAGAACAAGCCGCACCGATGCATTTCAACGACATCCGGGCGCTGCCCGAGGCCCAGAGCGCGACCGTTTTTGCCGCCTACACCGAGAAGTTCAGACGGGTTCGTGCGCTGCTGGCGGGCCCCGAGACCGCCGGGCTCTGCCGCGAGGCGCTCAACGCCCGTGCCCACTTGCTGCTGTCGGTGGCCAACAGCATGTATGCCTGGTTGCCCCGCTACGAGATCGACGAATACCCGCGAATCGCCCAGCGCCTGAGCGACATCTTGCTGCACGGACTGGCCGCAGCTGAACTGGCCTGGCCAGATCAACACATGCTCGCAGCCCTGGGGCTGCCCGAACCGCCGCCCGCAGCTGACGACACAGCCGATGCTTTTCTGCGCGCGGCCACCGAATTGGTCAACGAGCAAGGCTACCGGGGTGCGTCGGTCGACAAGATCTCGGCCCGGCTGAATGTCACCAAGGGCAGCTTCTATCACCACAACGACAACAAGCTCGACCTGATCACCGCCTGTTTCGAGCGCAGCTTCGGGGTCTTGCGCCATGTGCTCCAAGCTGCCGAACAAGCACAAGGTCCGGGCTGGCAGCGCTGCTGCGCCACGATGGAGATGCTGCTGAGATTCCAGCTCTCAGAGCGCGGCCCGCTGCTGCGGGTCACCGCCACCAGCGCGCTGCCCGACCAGGTTCAGCGCGAACAGGTGCGCCGGACCATGCAGCGCTTGGCCGAACGCATCGCCAGTCTGTTGGTCGACGGCTTGATGGACGGCTCGGTGCGGGCCCAGGACATGGGAGTGGCAGCGCTGGCGATCGCTTCGGCGATCAACGCCGCGGCTGAACTCAAGCGCTGGGTGCCCGGCGTCAACAGCCACAGCGTGTCGCGCCTCTATGGCCGGCCGGCGCTGCTGGGGCTGCTGTGCCCGGCCTAATTACCGGCCTAATGCCCGACCTACTGACCGGCCGGATGCCCAGCCAAGCGACCCCCTAGACCTCGAGCCACTCCTTGCGGATTGCGGCATTCGCCGCCAGCCCGGCCGGATCGCTCTCGAACACGATGTGGCCATGGCCCATCACGTAGATTCGGCGCGAGATCTTCAAAGCGATCGTCAGCTTTTGCTCGACCAGCAGGATCGCCACGCCACGCTTGGCGATCTCGTCGAGCAAGCGACCGACTTGCTCGACCAGTTTGGGCGCCAAGCCCTCGGTGGGCTCGTCGATGATGACCAGGTCGGGGTCGCCCATCAAGGTTCGGCACATCGTCAGCATCTGCTGCTCACCGCCCGACAGCACACCGGCCGAGGTGTCGCGGCGTGCCGCGAGGTTCGGAAACAGATCGTATGCGTCGTCGAACTTCCAGCGGCCGAACTTGCCGGCTCGCGCCAGACCGAGTTCGAGATTTTGCTGAACCGTCAGCGTCGCGAAGATCTGCCGGTCTTCGGGCACATAGCCGACACCGGCGCGGGCGATCTGGTCAGGCCGCAAACCGGCGATCGGCTTGCCTTTGAAGTTGATGCTGCCATGCGGCTGCACCAGGCCCATGATGGCTTTGCAGGTGGTCGACCGGCCGACCCCGTTGCGACCCAGCAGGCTGACGATCTCGCCTTCGTCAATATGCAGTTCAACGCCCTGCAGGATATGGCTCTTGCCGTAGTAAGCGTGCAGATCACGCAGTTCGAGCATCATGTCGCTTCGCTCCCCAGGTAGGCTTCCTGAACTGCGGCGTTGGTGCGGATCTTGGCAGGCGAGTCGCTGGCAATGACCTCGCCGTAGACCACCACCGAGATCACATCGGCCAAGCCGAACACCACGCTCATGTCGTGTTCGACCATCAGCAAGGTCTTGCCCTCGGTGACCGAACGTATCAAGTTCACGGCATTCTCTGTTTCACCGCGGCTCATCCCGGCGGTCGGCTCGTCGAGCAAGATCACCTCGGCACCGCCGGCGATCGTCACGCCGACTTCGAGTGCACGTTGCTCGGCGTAGGTCAGCAGCCCTGCCAACAAGTCGCGTCGGCGTTGTAGGCCCAAGCGCTCGAGCAACGCTTCACTCGCCTCGTTGAGCGCGGTCTGACGGCCGAGCAGCTTCCAGGTCGAATATTTGTAATCGTGGGCCCAGAGCAGGCCGCAGCGGATGTTCTCGAACACCGTCATGCGCGGAAAGATCGACGTGATCTGGAAGCTGCGCGACAGCCCCTTGCGATTGATCAGGTGCGGCGCAACGCCTTTGAGCGATTCGCCGTTCAACGAGATGTCGCCCGATGTCATCGGGAAACGGCCGCTGATCAGGTTGAACAAGGTTGTCTTGCCAGCGCCGTTCGGTCCGATGATCGCGTGCCGTTGACCGCGCGGGATGTCAAGACTGACACCGCGGATGATCTCGGTCGGGCCGAAACTCTTGCGCACATCGCGCAGTTGCAGGGCCAGCGTGCTCATGTCGCACCTCCGTCGGCCGCGGCCTGGCGCTTGATGTCTTCCATGGTTGAATCCCAGACCCTCTGGAAACCCTTTGACTCATGGCGTAGCCACAAACCGCCCAGCAGCAGCGCAAACGCTCCTATGGCCCAGGGAACAGGGCTGGCCGTGTCGATCAGCAATGACCCGACCTGGAACTTCTTGTTCTGCGACGCGCCGATGGTCGTGAACGACACCAGTTCGGCGATCATCACAAAGCCCAGCACCACCATAGAACCCGGCACCAGCACCCGGATGTAGGGCACCAGCAGGTCGCGCAGTCTGCCGGCATGGGCGATGGGGCCGTGCGCGGCGATCATGCCGGACAGACCCATAGGTGCGTACATCACCATCACGATGAACAGCACGCCGACATAGAGCATCCAGGCATTCGACAGCAGGCTGACCCCGCTCTGCAACAAGATCACGACAATCGAACCCAGGATAGGCCCGAAGAAGCCGCCGACGCCGCCGATGTAAGTCGCCAACAAAGCGGTCGACGACTTGACCGCCGAGACGGTGTCGAAGGTAACGATCTCGTAGAGCATCGCGTACAGTCCACCCGCAATGCCGGCAAAAAATCCAGACACGATGAACTGGTAGAAGCGAACCATCCGTGGGTCATAACCCACGAACTGCGCGCGCTCAAAATTGTCTCGCGTCGCGTTGGCCATGCGCCCGAGCGGTGTCTGGGTCTGCAGCCGCATCAGGATCACGCAGACCAGTGCCCAGACCAGGATCAGGTAATAGACCTGCCAGGGCGCGCTGTACGAGGCCCCTAGCAGACTGGTGTCTGTCATCCGGTTGGTGGTGACACCGCCTTCGCCGCCAAAAAAGGTCATGAACATCAAGGCCGCTGCCGCGACCAGTTCACCGATGCCCATCGTGATCATTGCGAACGCCGTTGCGCGCTGCTGTGTCGCGACATAGCCGAAGACCACAGCGAAACCCAGGCCGCCAAGACCGCCGATCAGCGGCACCAACTCGGTCGGCAGCCAAAAACTACCGGCCTTGATCGCGTTCAGCGCATGCGCGGTGCAATACCCGCCCATACCGAACAACACCGCATGGCCGAATGACAACAAGCCGGCCTGGCCCATCTGCATGTTGAACGACAGCGCGAAGATCGTGATCAGACCGATCTCGCTGAGCATGGTCAGCACGAAGCCGGAATGTCGGCCGGTCGACCAGTTGAAAAACAGCCAGGGCAGGGCTGCCGAGATCAGGAAAAGCAGCAGCCAGACCCGGTAGCGTTTGAGCATCAGACTTGGACTCATGTGTCGCGTGTCCCCATCAGGCCGCGTGGACGGAACAGCAGGATCAGCACCAGCAGCGCATAAGGCAGCAATGCGCCGATCCGCGGGATCGGGATCGTCAGCAACTCGGCAAACGGCGTCGAACTGCTGACCATCACACCGAAGTTCTTCAGCAGGTCGGCCAGCGAGTAGTCGAGCACCACTGCGAAGGTCTGTATCAAGCCCATGAACAGCGATGCAATGAAGCAGCCGAGCAAGGACCCGAGCCCGCCAAAGACGACAACCACGAAGACGATAGGCCCCATCGAGAACGCCATCGAAGGCTCTGTCGTCTGGTAGTTGCCGCCGATCACACCGGCCAGACCGGCTAGCGCGGTACCCGCAGCAAACACCATCGTGAAGATGCGCGGCACGTTGTGACCGAGCGAGCTGACCATCTCAGGATGCACCAGCGCGGCCTGTATCACCAGCCCGACCCGGGTACGGGTCAGAGCGAGCCAGATCGAGCCAAACATCAGCGCCGAGACCAGCAGCATGAACGCCCGGTAGGCATGGAACTGCGTGCCATAGACCTTGAACAGCGCGAAGTCGAGCTCGGGCGGAATGCGGTAGGGCACAGGGATCAGCCCCCAGCTCATCTGCACGACCTTCTCGATCACCAGTGCCAAGCCAAACGTGAACAGCAACTCGGCGATGTGCCCGTTGCGGTGCACCCGGCGCAAGCCATACTGCTCGATCAGCGCGCCGATCACGCCGCAGATCACCGGTGCTGCGATCAGACCAACCCAGAACCCAGCGTACAGGCTGACGGTGTAGGCGAAATATGCGCCCAACATATAGGCACTGGCATGGGCGAAATTCAGCACACCCATCATGCTGAAGATCAGCGTCAATCCGCTGGCCAGCATGAACAGCAGCATGCCGTAGACCAGCCCGTTGAGCAGTGTGACGAGGAAGACTTCCATCGCGCGTTCTTTCGATCCTGAAGATGGGTCCAGCGCACATCAGCCGCAGCGCCTAAGCGCTGCAGCCGATGCGGGCTCGAGAGGGCCTACTTGATCGCCGGGCGCTTCATCTTGCAGCTGGTCGGCTGCTCGACATCTTTCGCCAGCACCGTGGCGGCCGTCTTCCAGCCCAAGCCGGTGCCTTCTGAGTCGTACTTGACGCCGGCCTTCTGGAACGTGCCAACGTGGTAGACCGTGTTGATCTGATGGTCGTCCTTGCGCATCACCGCGTCATAGCCCAGGAAGTCCTTCACCGCCAAGCCTTCCAACGCGTAAGCGATCTTCGTCACATCGAGCGTGCCGGCCTTGTTGACACCGGCCTGGACCATCTCGAAGATGGTCCGGAAACTTGCCGCATAGAAATCAAACTTGTGGGTGTCGCGGAAAGACTTGGTCCAGGCTTCGGCTTGGGCATTCTTGATGTCGACCGCATGGTTCTCGGAGAACGTCATGACCGAAAAGACCTTGCCGTCACCCGCTGGCCCGATCGCGGTCGGCCCGCCGGCCAGGTGGGCATAGAAGGTGTAGTAACTCAGATTGGACCCGGCCTCAATGCCAGCCTTGATCAACAAGTTCATGTCCGGGCCCCAGTTGCCCGTCAGCAGGGCCTGCGCACCAGAGGCCTTGATCTTGGTGATGTAGGGCGAGAAGTCCTTGATCTTGCCCAGCGGGATCAATTCGTCGCCGACCACTTTGACGTCAGGCCGGTTCTTGGCCAGGAAGACCTTGATGTCGCGCTGCACCGACTGGCCGAACAGATAGTCCTGGTTCAGCAGGTAGACCTTGTCGACGCTCTTGGGCAGTGACTTGACCATGACTTCGGCCTTCTGCGCGACATTGAGGTCGAATCGGTAGTGCCAGAAGCTGCACTTCTCGTTGGTGAGTTCGGTCGCGACCGCACCGCAGTTCAGGTAGATGATCCGGTTGTCGGGGTTGCGGTCGTTGTGCTTCTCGATGCCTTCCATCAACGCGGCAGCGATGTTCGATCCGCTGCACTGCATGATGAACGGCATGTTCTGGTCGGTCGCGCTCTTGAGCGCGAGCAGCGCGTCGCTGGGCTGCGACTTGTTGTCGAACGGCACCAGTTCGAACTTGCGGCCAAGCGCGCCGCCTTTGGAATTGATGAAGTCAATGATGAAGTTCATCTGCTTGAGGTTGGCGTCGCCGACCTGTGCAAACGGACCCGACAGCGGATCGGTGTAAGCAATCTTGATGGTGCCCTGCGCGGCTGCAGCGCCTGCAAAGCTCAGCGCAAGGGCTGCGCCGACTGCGGCCATTGCCGCCTTGATCGAGAAATACATGGATGCTCCTTCTGTGTCGAGACCGTCGTTCGTACTGGTCGCGAGTGATCGCGGAGACGGCATGGATTGAATCCCTCGAAACCCAGCAATGACGAATGAACCCGTCATTGGGAAGACGACAACTCAAACACGTACCACCCAACCATCTCAATCGGCCGTCACGATGAACAGCCCACTGCACTCGCTGCCAAACCTGTCTTGCTCTGGCACATCATGCCGAATTTCCTCGGCTGAAAGGATGTGAAAACCCTGAAGTAAAAACCCGCAACTGGCAACTTTGTCATGACTCAGCGCAAGCCGCCTGGCTTGTGTTCTGCTTCGTAACGCGCACGGGTCTGCGCATTCATCGGATACAGATCGGGCAATGCCGCACCGCGCTTGACTTCGTCCATGATCCAGGCCTCCTCGCGCTCCTGCTCAGGGCCGAGCACCAGCATCTCGTCGAGCAGCGCAGCCGGGATCAGCACCGCGCCGTCGTCGTCGATCACGATCACGTCGTTCGGAAAGACCGCCACGCCGCCGCAGGCGATCGGCTGCTGCCAGCCGGTGAAGGTTAGCCCGGCGACCGACGGCGGCGCAGTCCGACCACCTCGTACCTTGACGCCAGCGAACGGGTAGGCCTGTGTCGACGCGATCCAGACACCTTCAGTTCGCTGCGAACTCGTCGCTCAAGATCGCCGCGATGTCTTGGCGCTCACCCAGCAGTCGGACCACATCCAGGTGGTCTGCGCGTTCGAAGTAGCACCAGAGCAGCGGAAACCTGGCGACCCGCCAGGTCCGGAGCTCTGGAATGCCCAGGTGCTTGCCGAGCACCGGCGAGCCGATGCCAGGGTCGAGTTCAATCTGGTCAAGCGCAGCGTTGGTGGCCTTGGCCACCTTCACCGCCATGCGGCTGCCACCCTCGTTGCGGTAGTAGCGTACCTCGCCCTGCTGGTCACGCAGCGCCTGAGGGCGCAACTCTGCAGGCTTCAATCGATCTCGCCGCGAGCGATGGCCAGCAGTTCCTTCTCGTCCGCCTTGGTGCGAATCCGGCCAGGCCCGGATGCCAGCCCTTCTTCGATGAGGTCGCGGAGCCGCTTCTTGGCCTGCTCCTCCTGATCCCTGCGGACCAGGTCGCGGATGTACTCACTCGCGTCACCGTAGTTGCCCGCAGTGACCCTGATGTCGATGTACTCCCGCATCGACTCCGGCAATGCAAGGCTCATGGATTGGCAGCTCATCGGGCGATCCTGCGTGGTTTGACAACAGTTGTCAACGTAGAGCCAGGCCTGCACAAGAGCAATCCGCGGCCGGCCTGACGCCGCCGACCTTGTCACGAAGCCACTCGCGCTGGGTCGGCTGGCCCGAACTGCAACACGGCCTCGGCGTACTTCTTCATGCCGAACCGCGCGCGCCCCAGTCCTTCAGGCGGCTTCAGGCGGCGCGCTACTGGGACCAACATGGACACAGAGTTTCAGGCGAAGGCGCACCCATCTAGACGACAAGTATGACTACCCCAGATAACGCGCACGGGTCTGCGCATTCATCGGATACAGACCTGGCAATGCCGCACCGCGGTTGACTTCGTCCATGATCCAGGCCTCCTCGCGCTCCTGTTCAGGACCGAGCACCAGCATCTCGTCGAGCAGCGCAGCCGGGATCAGCACCGCACCGTCGTCGTCGATGACGATCACGTCATTCGGAAAGACCGCCACGCCACCGCAGGCGATCGGCTGCTGCCAGCCGGTGAAGGTCAGCCCGGCGACCGACGGTGGCGCTGCCACGCCACTGCACCACACCGGCAGTCCGGTGCCTAGCACGCCCGCGACGTCGCGCACGACACCGTCGGTGACCAGCGCGGCCACGCCGCGCTGCGCCATTCGCGCACACAGGATGTCGCCGAAGATGCCTGCGTCCTGCACGCCCATCGCGTCGACGACAGCGACACAGCCTGCCGGCATGGCCTCGATCGCGGCGCGGGTGGAGATCGGAGAAGCCCAGGACTCGGGCGTGGCCAGGTCTTCGCGCGCCGGCACGAAGCGCAGCGTGAAGGCCCGGCCGACCACCCGCGGCTGCCCGGGACGCAGGGGTCGCGTGCCGCGAAGCCAGACATTGCGCAGGCCTTTCTTGAGCAGCAGCGTGGTCAGCGTCGCGGTCGCAACCTTGGACAGGATTTCGATGGCTTCAGCAGCCAAGGGCAGGGTGGTGTTCATCTGGGGCTCCGGCAATGGGGAAGGGGCGGGGTGCGGCTCAGCCGATCTCGGCCAGCCGCCGGGTCTGCCTGGCCGTCAGACGGGCGATGTCGGCCAGATCGGCTGCCGAGAGTTTCGGGCCCGGTTTGCGGATCGCGGCCGATGCGATCACGCCGCGCTCGGCCAGCAAATGCTTGCGAACTGCCAGGCCGATGCCGGCCTGCTGCTCGTAGCGCGCCAGCGGCAGGTAGGCGTCGAACAAGTCGTGCGCGCGCTCGATGTCGCCGCTGGCGTGCGCTCGGCAGACGTCGACCATCATCTCGGGGTAGGCAAAGCCCGTCATCGCGCCATCGGCACCGCGGCTGAGTTCCTCGGGCAGGAACAGACCGCCGCCGTTGCCCGTCAGAATCGACAGACGCCGGCTTTGCGTGCCAGCGGCCGAAGGAAACGCAGCGCGCACCGCCGCGAGCTTGGCCAGACCGGGGCAGTCTTCATGCTTGAGCATCACGCAGCTTGCGGCCTGCTTGACGATGCGTTGGATCACGCCGGCCGACATCTGCACACCGGTGGACACCGGGTGGTCTTGCAGCACCCAGGGCACGTCGGGACCCAGCGTTTCCTGCACCATCTCGAAATAGGCAGCGATCTGGTCGTCGGTGCGCAGCGTGGACGGCGGCGCCACCATCACGCCGGCAGCGCCCAAGGCCATCACGCTGTCGGTCAACTCGCGCATCGGCGCAAATCCAGGCGCAGACGCACCGACCACCACCGGCACCCGGCCCGCCACGCGCGCCAGCACCTGCTTGACGAACAGCCGCGACTCCTCCGCGGTGAGCTTGGTCGCCTCGCCCATGATGCCGAGAACCGTCAGTCCGGTGACGCCGGCCTCGAGGCAGAAGTCGACCATGCGGTCGGTGCTGGCCAGGTCGAGTGCACCGCTGTCGGTGAACGGCGTGACCGTGATCAGGTAGACCCCGCGGGCCGATGCGTCGAGTGGTTTCATTTGAGACTTCCGTTGTGGGCTGGCGCCGGCTCGCGCCGCAGATACTGCAGGGCCAGCGCCGCCAGCACCAGACCGATGCCCACCAGATCGGCCACCATGGTCGGGTAGACCAGCGCGAAACCCGCGACCAGCAGCATCGTTCTTTCGACCATCGTGGTTTGCTTCAATGCCCAGCCCTGGAAACCCGCGGCCAGCGCGGCCACTCCGATCGCCGCGGTGACCGTGACCTCGGCAATCGACCACCAGTTGGCGCTCGCCAGCGCCTTGGTCGAGCCCATCAGCAGCAAGCCCTGGCCGCTGGGGTCGAGCACGAACATGAACGGCACCAGAAAAGCCGGCACGGTGTATTTCCAACACTGCAAGGTGGTCTTGTACGGGTCGCCGCCGGTGATCGCAGCCGCAGCAAACGGCGACAACGCGGTTGGCGGCGAGACCTCGGACAGCACCGCGTAGTAGAAGATGAACATGTGGGCAGCGAAATCAGGCACGCCGAGCTTGATCAGCGCGGGCGCTGCGATCACCGCGCAGATGATGTAGGACGCCGTCACCGGCACCGCCAAGCCGACGACCCACACCACCAGCGAGGTGAAGATCGCCGTCAGCAGCAGCGAGCCGCCGGCGTAGTCGATCACGATGCTGCTGAATTTGAGCCCCAGCCCGGTCAGCGTGACGACGCCAACGATGATGCCCGCGCCGGCGCAGGTGGCCGCGACGTTGAGCACGCCGATCGAGCCGCCCTCCATCGCTTTGACCAGTGGCGAGCCAAACAGGTTTTTCACCCAGGACCCCTTGCCCCGGAACAGGTCGTAGGACAGCAGCGAGGTGTCGGGGCGCAGAAAGCTGGTGGCCAGCGACACCAGCGTCGCGTAGAACACCGACAGCACCGGCGAGTAGCCCCACATCATGAAGAACACGATCGACACCAGCGACAAAAAGTGGAACCAGTACTTGCGCGTCAGGTTCCAGACCGTGTCGACCTGCTCGAATGCGGTGTCGCCCATGCCGTACTTGCGGGCGTCGATCTCGACCATCAGGAACAGCGCCAGGTAGAACAGCAGCGTCGGGATGCACGCCATCAACAGCACGTCGAGGTAGGAAATCTTCAGAAACTCGGCGATCAGGAAAGCCGCAGCACCCAGCACCGGTGGCGAAATGATCGCGCCCAACCCGCCCGCTGCGAGCAGCCCGCCCGCGGCGTTCTTCTCGTAGCCGACCTTGGCCAGCATCGGGTAAGCGACCGCGCCCAAGGTGACGGTGGTCGCCACGCCCGAGCCCGACGGACCGCCCAGCAGGAACGAGGCCAGCACCACGGTGCGGCCAGCGCCGGTGGGCTTGCCGCCCATTGCCGAGAACGAGAAGTCGATGTAGAACTTGCCGGCACCCGAGTGCTGCAAGAAGGCGCCGAAAATCGTGAACAAGATGATCAGCGACGAGGACACATCGACCGCGACGCCATAGATGCCTTCGAGCGTGAGGTACATCACGCCGACCAGGCGGCCGACCTCGTAGCCCTTGTGGGTCCAGGGCGCCGGCAGGTGAGGGCCCAGCAGCGCGTAAGCGATGAAGGCCGAGGTGATGATCGGCATGATCCAGCCGTTGGTGCGGCGCATCGCCTCGAGCACCAAGCCGATCAGCGCCAGCCCGAAAACAATGTCCAGCGGGTTGGGCGAGGTGTTGCGGTCGGTGATGTCATCGCCGCCCATCAGCAAGTAGGCCACGACCGCGATCGACGCCGCAGCGGCCAGCCAGTCCCACCACATGATGCGGTGGCGAAAGCGCGCGGCCACCGGGAACATCAGAAAGCACAGAAACAGCACGAAACCCACGTGCACCGGCCGCAGCGTCTGCGTCGGCACGATCGAATAAGCCGTGTACAGGTGGAACGCGGACATCACGACCGCGACCGCGACGATGAAGACCTTGAGCCAACCCTTGAGCTTGTTGGCAGCGCCTTCTTCGGCCTCGATGAACTCCTCAGCCTTGAGCAGCGCTTCGTCGCTGACATGGTGGTCGGGTCGGTCTGACTGTGCAGAGGATTGCATGCCTTGGAATTCCTGGTGGAAGTGCTGCGCCGACCCAGCCGCCCGGCGGTGGCCCTAGCCTCTCTAGCAAATGTGGCTCTGCCACTTTGCTTGACCCCCATGAGGGGCGGCCGGCCTCGGGGCGCTCAGTTGACCTTGATGCCTTTCTCGGCAAAGTACTTCAGCGCACCGGGGTGGAACGGGATCGGCGACGCGCTGGCTTTCTGGTTCTCGAGCTTGATGTTGGCCGACTCCTGGTGCACCGCGATCAGGTCGTCGCGCCGGTCGAAGACCGTCTTGACGATGTTGTAAGCAGTCTTGTCGTCCATGCTTTCGTGCGCGACCAGGATGTTCATCACCGTGGCCTGCTTGTTGTCAGCCTCCATGCCACGGTAAGTGGCTTTCGGGATCATGTCCTCGACATACAGGTTGCCGTACTTCTTGTTCATCGCCGCCACCGCCTCGGCATGGTCAACCATCTTGATCTTGTTGCCCGGCGTGTTGGCCAGGTCGGTGACGCCGGCCGTGGGCAGGCCGCCGACCCAGAAGAAGGCGTCGATCTTGCCGTCCTTGATCGCATTGACCGATTCGGCCACGCCCAGGCGTTCACGCTTGAGGTCTTTGTCCTTGTCCAGACCGGCGGCCTCGAGCAGGCGGAACGCCATCACCTCGGTGGCACTGCCGGGCGACCCGGTCGACACCCGCTTGCCCTTGAGGTCGGCCATCTTGGCGACACCGCGGCCCTCGACGCTGACGACGTGCATGCGGTTGGGGTAGAGCACCACCAAGGTCTTGAGCGGCACCTTGTTGCCCTTGAACTTGTCCTCGCCACGCTGCGCATCCTGGCTGGCGTCGGTCATCGCGAAGCCGATGTAAGGCTTGCCGCTGCCAATGAGCTTGAGGTTGTCGACCGATCCGCCGGTGACCTCAGCCGTGGCCTGCATGCCAGGCACATGCTTGGACAGCAAGGCCGCCAGACCTCCGCCCATCGGGTAATAAACGCCGCCCGTGCCGCCGGTGGCGATCGAAATGTTCTGCGAATGGGCACCCAGCGACAGCGCCAGACCGGCGAGCAGCAGCGAAAGACGGGAAGTGAAGGATTTCATGGCAACCTCGGGTAACGACGGTGGTGAAAGAACCCGCGCCATCATGCCAAGCCCAGCGGCGCAGACTGGCGTGAATACCCTGGTTTTCCCGGTGCCTGGCCACATGTATTGACCTGGTCGGTGGACATCGAGGACGTGCGCGCCAAACACTGCGTGCCAATGACCCGGCTCGACCCGCCAAAACGCGCAGCTTTACGAAACTGTTACAACCGCGACATGCTTGCGCAGAAGAACCTGGCGAGCATCCCCGGGACAAGACCAAAGGACTCGCCATGCAAACCAAGTCTCTCAAGTACAGCGCGCTGGCCATTGGCATGGCGCTGCCGGTGTTTGCCGGCGCGCAAGCGCTGGAGCAGGCCAGAGTGGTCTCGAGCACGCCTATCGTCCAGCAGTTCAGCGTGCCGCAGCAGGTTTGCAGCAATGTCCAGGTCTTCGTGCCGACGCCCAACACCGGGGCTGGCGCGTTGGCCGGTGCGATCGTCGGCGGCGCGATCGGCAACAGCCTCGGCCACGGCGCAGGCAGCGCTGCAGCCACGGCGCTGGGCGTGCTCGGCGGGGCGATCGTCGGTGACCGACTGGAGGGCTCGCAAGCTCATGCGCAGACCCTGCAGCAGTGCGGCATCCAGCAGGTCAGCCAGAGCGTCACCGTCTACCAGGTGGTCTATGAGTACGCCGGCAAGCAGTACCAAGTGCAGATGCCGCGCGAACCCGGACCGTTCGTGACCGTCCAGCTCAGCCCGGTGGGCACCACCAACCCCACGAACCCCAACAACGCCGGCATGACGGGCTACGCGGCACCGGCCGCTACGCCGCCGGCCTACGGGGCGGTTTACGGCGCGGTCTATCCTCAACCCTCTCAACCCTCTCAACCCTATTACGCTGGCGCATACAACGGCTACTACGGTCCGGCTTACCCCAGCTACCCCATCGGTCTGAGCCTGGGCTATTACGGCGGGCGCCGCGGCCACTGGCGCTGACACCGGCGCCAACACCGGCGCTGAGCTAGCCCGGTCAACCCGATAGCCGCTGCCTTCAGCATGGCGCGGGTTCAGCGGCCACGCACCACCCCAGCGCCACGCACCTCGACACGCACCTCGTCGAGCACCTGTCCCCGGGCATCGGCGAGTTGCACCCGGTGGCGCCCCGGCCAGGGTGGCCACTGCGCTGAAGCCCCTTTGGCGAAGACCTTGCCGTCCATCACCCAACGCAGCTCGGCCAGGCCGCTGCCCTCGGCGTCAAGACTCAGGCGCTGGTTCCGAGGCGGAATATCGGGGTCGAGCGCGATGATGGACCCGTTGGCAGGCGACGTGATGCGCGCATGCTGCCGGTCGGGCAGCGGCAAGCCCTGCGTGCCGGCGCCCGGCGCCCTCAGCGCCTGGGGGTTGTGGCGATGCGTGGCAAAACCGGCTTGCTCAGTGCCGCGCAAGAACCACTCGTTGCGCCCGGCCTCTAGCGGCGCGGGCTTGGCGGATGTTGCGCCGGCCGCGGCAAACTGCACCGGCGTTTGCAGAACGCCGGCCGGCGCCACAGGCGCGAGGCTGGCTTGGGATTGGTGCAGGTGCTTCATCACCGCAGCCCAGATCGGCGCTGCACCGGTGGTGCCGCTGACATCCCACATCGGCGCACCACTGGCATTGCCCACCCACACGCCAACGACATAGCGCTGCGAGTAGCCGACGGCCCAGTTGTCGCGCATGTCCTTGCTGGTCCCGGTTTTGACAGCGCTCCAGAAGCGGGTGGCCAGGATGCTGTCGGTGCCAAAGCTGCGCGCACGCGCCAAGGGGTCACTCAGGATGTCGCCGACGATGAACGCGGCCCGCGGGTCGACGGCCGGACGCGACGCTGTTCTGGCGCCAGCAATGAGCGTTGTCTGGCTGTAGCGCCCGCCGTTGGCCAGCGCGCGGTAGGCGTTGCTGAGGTTGAGCAGCGAGACCTCGGCGCTGCCCAGCGCCAGGCTGTAACCGTAATAGCCGCCGCTGTGCGAGATCGGCAGTCCCAGCTGAACGAGTTGCCTGTGAAACGCATCGGGCGACACCATCACCAGCGTGCGCACCGCTGGCACGTTGAGCGAGGCGCCCAGCGCCGTGCGCACCGAAACCCAGCCCTTGAACTGGTGATCGTAGTTCTGCGGGATGTAGAGCCCGCTCGAGGTCTGCAACTGTGTGCCACTGTCCTCGAGCAGCGATGCAGCGGTGAGGCGTCGCTCGGCAATGGCCTGCGCGTACAAGAAGGGCTTGAGCGTCGATCCGGGCTGTCGCAACGCGGTGACGCCGTCAACCTCGGCAGCGCGGCTGAGGTCGCCCGATGAGCCGACCCAGGCCAGCACCTCGCCATTGGCCTTGTCCAGCACCACGATCGCGCCGTCCTCGACATGGCGGCCCGCCAGTTCGCGGAGTTGCCGGTTCAAGGTCTGCACGGCGAAACGCTGCAGCGGCGCCTGCAAGCTGGTCTCGATAGTGGCCGGGGCGGCCGGAGCGGCCACCGCTCGCGCAGCGCCAGCACGACGCGATGCCACCAGCTGCCGTGCCAGATGGGGCGCAATGCCCTGGCTCGCGACATAGTCGCGGCGCTGCAGCGCCGCCGCCGTGAACAAGTCCAGCGCCACGCAGTCGGCCTCTGCGCTCGCCAGCGCGATCGCCTTGAGCACCGCGCAAGCCCGCTGTGCCACCAGCGCAGCACCGGCGTTGGGCGCGCGAACGAGTGCTGCGGCCACCGCCGCTTCGCGCAAGTCCAGCCCATGGGCGGCTTTGCCGAACAAGGTCTGGCTCATCGCGTCGATGCCGACCAATTCGCCCCGAAACGGCACCAGGTTGAGGTAGGCCTCGAGGATCTGGTCTTTGCGCCACTGGCGCTCGAGCGTCTGCACCGACAGGGTTTGGCCCAGCTTTTGCACCAGGCTGCGGCCAGCGGCGCCACGCTTGAGGTCATCGTCGAGCAGACCGGCCAGCTGCATCGTGATGGTCGACGCACCGCGGGTCTTGTGGTTCCACAAATTGGCCCAGGCAGCGGCCGAGACAGCTTGCCAGTCGACGCCACTGTGCTCGTAGAAGCGCTTGTCTTCGCTGTACAGCAGCGCGGTGCGGAACGCGGCCGACACATCGGCCAGCGCCACCCACTGCCCGCGCCGCACTGTGGCGTCGGTGCGCAGCCGGTGCAGCAGCTCGCCCCGGCGGTCCAGGATCAGCGTGTCTGAGGGCTGCCAGCTGGCCTTGGCTTGGTCAAACGAGATGGCGGCGGCGGGGGCGCCGAGCGCAGCCAGCAGCGCCGCGATGGTGATGGCCCTGCCACTGCGGCGACGAGCCGCTGCAAGCCTCACTTCGCGAGCTCGACCCGAAGCCGCGAATTGGGCGCCTCGCCGAACATCTCCGGCGCGTACATGGCCTCGACCCGCGACGGTGGCAACGAGAAATCGCCAGCATTGTTGAGCCGGATCGTGTACTCGATCTTGACCACGCCTTTGGGCAGATAAGCGTGGTAGCTGCGGAAGGACTCGAAGCTGCGCTCCTCGAACGCTGGCCAGCTGTCGCCGCTCTTTTTCTCGCGCTGCGTCGCAATCTCGGAGTCACGCCCCAGGCCGCTGCCCAGGATCGTCGCGCCAGCAGGCACCGGATCGGTGATCACCACCCAGCTCATGTCGGCGCCAGCGCGGACTTCGAGCGCGATGCGCAACACATCACCCCGGGTGTAACGGCCCGCAGGCAAGGCCTTGTTGGCTTGCTCGACCGGCGTGATGGTCTTGGTGATCTGGTAGCCGGCGTTGAAAGCCTGCTTGAGCGGCACAGCTGCGATCGATTGCAGCGTCAGCCAGGGCTTGCCAGTACCCTGATGACTCACGCTCAGCGTGTCAGCGGCCTTGCCCCAGGGCAGCGACAGGCTGCGCAGATCGCCAGGGCTTGCCGGGGCAGCAGGGGCGGCGGTCTTGACACGGTCGGGCTGACGCCAGTCAACACTCGCCGCCGCTGTACTGGTGCTCGCTTTGGTGGTGCCGGTCACCGCTGCGGACTCGAATTTGGTGGAAAACTTTTCCAATGCCAAACCACCCCACAGGTTGGCGGTGGTCGTGCCCCAGGCCCCACCTTGCTGGCGGCCGATCAAGCCCTTGGCCAGTCGGCCCATGTCGTCCTGCCAGCCGGGTTCGTCGATCACCGACAACAGCAGGCGGGCGCTGTCGTCGTCACCACTGTGCATCAGCCACCACCAGGGGTCGCGGTCGGTGGTCAATGCCATTCGGCTGCCTTGAAAGCTGATGCGCGAGCGCAGGATCTGTTGCGCCTGTGCAAGCCGCTTGTCGCGGTCGGGCACATCCTGCACACGCTTGAGGATGTTGATCCAATCAATCAGCGCATGGGTAGGCCACTGGTTGGGCAACAAGGCGATGGCGCCCATCATGCGGCCCTGCACCTTGCCGTAGCGCGACAGCGCTTCGAGCGCAGCGAGCTTGCGAACGTCCAGGTCCTTGCGTGGGCTCCAGAAATTGCGCTGTATCCGGCCTTCGACAAAGGCCAGCAAGCCACGCTCCATCGGCGCTCGCAGCGCGTCGCTCAACGCGAAAGCGGGGTTGATGCTGGCGGCCTCATGGCTGGCGGCCAGCAAGTAAGCGGTCAAGCTATCGCTGCCTTGCTGGTCCTCGCCACCGCGCGGCGGGAAGTAACCGGCCAGCCCATCGCTGTCGAGGTAGCCAGGAATCTGCGCCAGCACGGCCTGCCACTGCTTGAGGTCTCGCAGGCCGATTGCCTGGCTGGCTTTTTGCTCGAGACAGGTATAGGGGTAGCGAGCGAACCAGTCACGCACACCCGGCAGACCCTCGGCCAGCCTGGGTTGCAAGCTCAGCTTCAGGCCGCCGCGGCCGGGCAGGGCATCGGCGGGTGCTGCCACGGCTAGGCTGAACAAGCCGTCGAGCTGGACCAACGTGGCCTGCCCAACCTTCAGCGGCACGGCCGGGACAATGCGCTGGCGCGACTTCAGCGCGTCGCGCGCACCGCCGATCAGGTCCCGGGCTTCGATCTCCCACAGAATGGCTTCGAAGCGCGAGCCCGCCAGCTGCGCCGGCGCGGTCACCGACCAAGCCACTTCGCGAGCATCGCCGGCGGGAATGTCGACGGTCTGCGCGGGCAAGTCCAGCAGCGTCGCGCGGGGCTTGACCTCGACCTTCATCGCCCGCTGGCTGGTGTTGCGCAGCGTGAGTTGGGCACGGAACTGGTCGTCCTCACGCACCAGCGGCGGCAACCCGCTGATGATCTGCAGGTCTTGTGTGCTGCGGATGCTGGTGCTGCCCGTGCCGAACAGGCCTGTCGCGGCATCGGCCACCGCGACGATCTTGAACGTGCTCAGCGCGTCGTTGAGCGGCACCGTGACGACAGCCTGGCCGTTGCCGTCGAGCTTGACCACCGGGGTCCACAACAGCAAGGTGTCGAGCAACTCACGCGAGCTGCTGAAGCCACCACCGCCGCCGGCGGGCACCGCCTTGCGACCGTAATGCCGGCGGCCGATGATCTCGGTCTGCGCGGTGGAGGTGTCCACCCCCCAGGCGCGGCGCTGCAGCATCGCGTCAAGCAGGTTCCAGCTGTTGTTGGGCATCAACGCCAGCAAAGCCTGGTCGACGGCGGCCACCGCCACCTCGGCATAGGCAGCAGGCGCCCCATTGGGCAGCTTGACGCTGATGCTGACCTTGGCCTGGCTGCGCACGGCGTAGCTCTCCTGGTCAGCCTTCACGCTGACCTCGAGTTGGTGGGCTTTGTTGCCCACCCGGATCTCGGCGACGCCTAGCCTGAAAGCCGGTTTGCTCAAGTCCACCAGCGCGGTGGGGGCCAGGTACTCACGGCCCTCGACCCAAAACGATGTCCACCACTCGCGCGGCGCCTTGAAACCCCAGGTGAAGAAGCTGTACCAAGGCACTTCGCGCAAGCGCCCGCGCAGCGCCAGCACGCTGACATAGACATTGGGCCCCCAGCCGTCCTTGACCTTCAGGCTGATGCTGGGGTCTTTGCCGCTGAGTTGTACGACCTGCGTCTCGAGAATCCCCTCGCGCTCGACCGCCACCCAGGCGCTGGCCGCGCGAAAAGGCATGCGCACCTGGAACCTGGCGGTCTCGCCAGGCTGGTAACTCCGCTTCTCAGGCAGCAGGTCGATGCGATCGTGGTTCTCGGACCCGAACCACATTTCGCCCTGCCCGGTGACATACACCGAGTTGGCGGCCTGGGCGAGGTTGCCCGCGCTGTCTCTGGCGGTCACGATGAGTTCGACCTCCCCCGAGGCCGCCAGGCTGGACTCGCAGCGCAGCAAGCCTCCCGCGTCGCTCTTGCCCTCGCACAAGGTGCCCAGGTCCTTGGTGTTGGTCTTGCTGTCGTAGGTGTAGAAGCCCCCGACCATGCGCTTGCGCGCAGTGGTGTAGCTTCGCTCGACACCCTTGACCTGCAGCGCCACACCAGCCAATGGTTTGCCGCGCAAGTCCAGCGCCAGTGCCTGGAAATTGACTTTTTGACCGACGGAGAGCCAGTTGTCGGTCTTGATGCCGGCGATCACAGCGGCAGGCCACAGCGTCTGGGTGCTGCGCAAGGTCTGCGACTCGCCGTTCGGGTCGGCATAGCTCGCCTCCAGCAACAAGTCTTGCGCCTGCGCGATGGCAGGCAAGCCCTCGAGCGTCACCTTGCCAGCACCTTGCTTGTTCAGCAGCAGCGGCAGCTTGTCGGCGATGACACGCGCGTCCTGCCCGGCATCGGGTTGGTCCTGGCCCTCGAGGCTCTCGACAGGCCGGCGCGGGCTGCGAAAGCTGAAGTCCGGAAAATCCTCGTAGCTCAGCGACTTGCTGCGCAGCAGCGCCGAAACACGCACCGGCAGGTTGACCGCCGCACCGCCCGCCACATAACTGACCTGCACGTCCAGCGGCAGCGTCTTGACATTGACCAGCGGCTTCTTGTCGGACGGCGTCACCCGGCCGTCGAGCAAGGGCAGGCGGAACTCCTCGACGCGAAACTCGCCGCTGACCTGGCTGCGCTTGCCTCGCAGTTCGACCTGGTACAGGCCCAGCTTGGCCGCGGTCGGGATCGCAAAGCTGCTCTCAGCGCTCTGCCCACCGGTGGCGGTCTTGCGCCAGACAAGGGCTTGGGTGTACTCCTGGCCGCTGCCGACATGGGTCAGCACCAGGCTTGCGGGCGGATCAGGCATCAAGCCAAAGCCCTGCGCTGTCTCGCTGCGCAGCAGATGCTTCATCGAAACGGTTTCACCGGCACGCAGCAAACTGCGGTCCAAGATGGTGTGGGCACGAACATCGGACTGGGCCTGCCGACTGGTCGGCAAGTTGAAGCGCCAAGGCTCAATGCCGCGGTGCCAGTCGCTCCAGGTGAAAGCCAGGTCCTCGACCGCGCCCTTGCCGCCCGCCGCGGGCTGTGAGGCCCGCGCACTGACGAAATACGCGTCGTGATAAGCGCCTGCGGCGCCGCAGCTCGGGGGTCCGGGAGAAATACCGCTCAGCGCTGCAAGTCCCTGCGAATTGGTCACCCCGCGGCCGACTTCACGACCCTTGCAATCGGACACGCGCACTTGGGCGTTGGCGACCGGCGCGCCCTTGTCCAGCGTGGTGACCCAGGCCATCGCGTTTTCACGCCCGAGCTTGAAATGCACGGCCAGATTGGTCACCAGTGCCGAGGTACGCACCACCATGGTCCTGGCAGCGCCATGGCGTTCGTCGAGCAGCGAGGCGCCCAGTCTTGGCGACGCGATCTCGACCACATGGAATCCGGCTGACAAGGGGATGCCCACCACTTCAAACGGCCTGGCCTCCTTGCTCGATGGGGTCGGCAAGTCCAGCGTCTTGACCCCAGCCTGACCTTGCAGCAGCGAGATTATGCGCGTTTGCAGCAGTTCTTCCTGGCCCTTGGGCACAGGTTCGATCGATTGCGGCAGCGCGCTTTTGACATCCTGCCGCGCGGTTCGGCGCGTCACCGTGAAATTGTCGTAACGCTGCACTTTCTGGAACCAGGCGATGATGTCGGCGTCGGTGCTGGGAATGAAACTGCTGACCTTGCCGCCAAGCGGCACCACAGCGCTGTTGCGAGCCTCAACAGCCATGCCCTTGACCGACAGCGCTTGCTCGACACCGCGCAAGGTCACCGGCAGCAAGGCCACGCCATCAGGTTCTGCCAGACGCTCCAGAACACCGAACGGTGCGGCCGAGAACTTGGCCAGCGGCGGCATGCGATCGATCGACACGGCCAGAGGGAAACTCCCTGCGTTGTGCAAGCTACGTCCCGATGCATCTTTGAGCCCCTTGGGCACCGCCAGCATCAGCGCCGTCTGCTCGGCAAAGGGGGCGTTGAAGCTGATGGCGTCGAGCAAGCGGTCTTCATCCCTCGATGCCGGGGCGCTCTTTTCGAGCACCGGCGCGTAGCTTCGCTGGTCGGACTTCAGTGTGATGCCGGCGAGCAGCTTGGCTGCCACCGGCGCACTGAAGCGCAGACTCAGCGGGCGTATCGGCAGGCAGCCGCTGTTTGCGTTCTCGCGCTCGCAGCTGAAGGTGGCCGTGAAGGGCTCTCGCACCCGGAAGCCGAAGCGATTTTCGACAGTATTGGCCATGCCCGAAGCCTTGCCGGGCCCAGCCGGCGTGCTGACGCCTTTGCCGTACACCAGCTGCATCTTCGTCCCAGGCGTCAGGGTGCGGTTGCACGCCAGCGTCACCAGATTCAAGCGGTCGGCCGCCGGGTCCAGCCCCAGCGCCTTGAGCATCGCGCTGCGGTCTTGGCCTGAGACCAGCCGCACGGCAACGCGTTCGCCCAAACCCTCGAGGGCACACCAGACATTGGCCTGCACACTGGCGAGCGTGGCCGGGCCGTTCAGATGCAGCACGAAGTTCTGGTCTTCTTCGACCGGCTGGCTTTGGTCAGGAACGATGCGCTGCACATACGGACCGCCGGTGTTGAACTTGAAGCTGGACGGGCCCGCCAGTTCAACGCCTTTGACCGACCGCAGTCCCGCGCGCAGTTGCACACTGCAAGACACGCCGGGGGGCAGGTCATCGTCCAGATCGAAGGACCAACTGCGATCGTTGAGCCAGCGCCCTGAGCCCTTGGTCAGCTGGATATCGCTGCAGTTCAGGGCCAGCGGTGCTTCGGCTTTGGCGTCACCGAAGATGACAGCGCTGTCGTCGAACTTGACCACCACCTGACGCACCCGCGCCACCTGACCTTGCGGCGACAGGCTCACGACCTGAAAGGCCTGCGCTGGAAAGGCCACAGCGGCCAACCACAGTGCGGCAAGCCAGGAGAAGCAAGAGATGGGGAAGGATTTTTTCACGGCCGCGCATGAACTTCTGAGCGCCCCAAGGCCGGCCGAAGCCGGCTGCCCCCCGTGGGGATCAAGCAAAGTGGCAAAGCCACATTTGCTTGAGAGACAGCGTTCATTATCCCGGCCTCAGCCATCGCGGGCAGCGAGGCACGAGAACGCCGACCGGATGCGGGCTTGTTCGGCGACGCGAACAGCACTGCTGACGGCGACCCCAAGCGGTGTCGCCAGCGACTCAGGCGCCAAGGCTTCAGGCCCTCAGGCCCTCAGGCCCTCAGGCGCTATGCAACAGCGCCTGGGGCTGATCCCTGGTTACTTGTACGACTGGCCGGTGGCCTGCGTGATCCAGCGGCCGTTCTGGATTTTCGAGACCAGGGCGGTGTTCACGCCCAGGTGGTTCGTCGGCGAAAAACGCACCGACGGGCCGCCGAAGATGTCGCGGAACTCCTTGCCGGACTCCATCGCGGCGATCATCGACTCGGTCGTCAAGCCCTTGCCGGCCAGCTTGGCATAGAAGGCAAAAGCCATCACGCCGTTGTAGCCGGTGGTGGTTTGCAGGTTGGGGTCGATGCCGAATTTTTTCTTGTAGGCCTCGACATAGGCCTTGACCTCGCCTTTGGCCGTGTCGGGATAGAAGATCTCGGTTGAACCGATGCCGTAGATGCCTTCGGTGGTTTCCTTGCCGAGGTCGTGAAGGTCGGGCACATAGCTGGGCGACGACACCACGAAAGCGGGCTTCCAGCCGAGCTTCTGGGCCACTGCAAGAATGCCCACGGTCTCACGCACCACCGAACCCAGCGCCACCATGTCGCAACCGTCGGACTTCATGCGGGCCACCTGAGAGTTGAAGTCAGTGGCACCGCGCTTGAACGACACCTGCGTTCCGGGCTGAATCTTCATGGCCTTGAGCTGGTCGTCGAAGGCGTCGGTGAAGTTCTTGCCCATCTCGTCGTCCTGGTACACGATGCAAGGCTTTTTCGACTGCTTCTGCTCGATCATGTACTTGACGGCCAGTCGCATCGAGTCGTAGTAAGGGCTGAAGATGTTGAACTTCAGCCGGTCAGCAGGTTTGTCAGGCGCCATCTCGAAGGTGAATGCGGCCGAGGTGATCGGGAACAGGTGCAGCAGACCGGCGTTTTGCACCATCGGCAGCGGCGCCAGCGTGGTGGCCGAGCCCATCGCCGAGACGATGGCAAACACCTTGTCCAACTCGATCAGCTTCTGGGTCTGGAGAACCGCTTTCTTCGGGTCGTAGCCGTCGTCCTCGTTGACCAGCCGCAGCTTGCGGCCATTGATGCCGCCAGTGGCGTTGACCTGGTCGATCGCCAGCTTCATGCCGTTGGTGGCAGGCACGCCCCAGGACTTGATCGGCCCGGACAGGTCCATGTGGGTGCCGATCACGATTTCCTGGTCAGTGATGCCCTGGGTCGTGAAAGGGGCCGCGGTGGCGGATTGGGTCGCCAGCGCGCACAGCGCGTAGGTGGCAACGGCGATCAGGGTCAGTTTCTTCATCACTCTCTCCTTCGGGTTGACCGGTCGTCGACCGATCCGGTGGTGGCAATTCAATCGCAAATGTCGCGTACTTTAGAGCTTGGGCGACACGCCTGCTTCGATGAGCAGCCGGCGCCGCAGCGTCAGCACCGGCGTGAACTCGGCATCGCCCAGGGCCAGCGAGCGCTCTATCAGGCTGAAGTGCTCGATGTGCAGCGTGGTCTGCGCGGCGTTGACCTCGCTGACCAGGGTGGCCACCAGATCACGAACGCCCGCGGCCTGGCACAGGCTGCGGAAATGGGTGAACGGGATGGCGCGGTCCTGCGCGTACTTCACCACCGGATCCTGGTCGAGCAGGATGCGCGCGCAAACCCGTCCGGCGGCGTCGCGGTAGACGAACGCGTCGGCCACATAAGGCGATGCCCGCAGGGCTTGTTCGCTGCCAAACGGCACCACCGGTCCGGCATCGCCAGGCAGCAATTCGGTCATCCGACCAGCCACATGCAGCAGGCCATCGGCACCATGGACACCAAAGTCGCCGGTCGCCCACCAGCCCTGGGCATCGGTGACCGGTGCGTCGGGGGCGTCGGCGTAACTCGAGAACATCGCGTCGCTGCGCAGCCAGACCTCACCGTCGTCGGCAACACGCCACGCCACACCGGTAACCGTGCGCCCGGCTTCGCCCAAGGCGACCATGCCGCCGGCCTCGGCCGATCCGTACAGATCGACGAGCGGCCGGCCCAGCGCAGCGAACCAGTCGGCGGTGCTGCCGCGCATCGGCGCACCCGCAGACAGGCACAGTCGCGCACGCGCCAGGCCCAGCCGCGCACGAACCGGCGCCAGCGCAAGCCGGTCGCCCAGGCCGCGGCTTTGCCCCGCCACGTGGGCACTGCGGAACGCCCAGCGTTGCAGCCGGGTGGTCTCAGCCAGGTTGAGTTCGATAGACGAGCACAGCGACGCCCATACCAGCGGTGCGGCCTGGACCACGGTGGGCTGCAACTCGGCCAGGTCGAGCAACATCGTCTCGGCGCGCTCGGGGAAATTCAACACCGTACCGGCCAGCAGCGCGGCATGCGCACCGACAACCCGTTCCAGCACATGGTGCAGCGGTGTCATCACCAGCCGCTCATCAGCGTCGGTCAAGCCCAGTGCCTCAGCCGCACGTGCGGCCTGCGCACCGGCATGGCGCCCGCTGAGTACCGCGCCACGGGCCGGACCGGTCATCGCCGAGCCGAAGACGATCAACGCCGGTGCATCAGGGGCTGTCGCGGCCGGCGCGGGCCGACCGGCACCTGCTGCCTCGAGCGCGGCCAATGGCATCGCCTGACGCTCGTCGGCCGCATGGTCCCACTGCTCATGCAGCACCACCACCTGGCGCAGCGCCGGGCAACGTGTGCGCACCCGCTGGATGCGGCGCAGCGCGGTGTCGCCGACGGCCATCACGATGCAAGCGCCGCAATCCGCCAGCTGACGCGCCAGCACATCGTCGTCGACATGGGCGTCCAGACCGGCGGCCACGCCGCCCGCGGCCACGATGGCCAAATCGGCCAGCAGCCACTCCAGACTGTTGTCGCCGACGACCGCGGCCACTTCGCCAGGGGCCAGGCCGACCGCTTGCAGGCCGCGTGCGACCGCGCCGATGCGCTGCGCCAGTTCGTTGCCGCTGGCGGTCTGCCAAAGACCAAATCGCTTCCAGCGTGCCACCGTCGCATCACCACGGCGCGCGAGCGCGGCATCGACGCGGGTCGCCAGCGTGGCCTCGGCGCCTGGGTTTTTATCGTTGCTTGCCATGATCCACCTGCCCATGCAGACCCAGATAAGACTCGCGCACCTGCGGCGACTCAGCCAAAAGCTTGCAATCGTCGTGCATCACCACCCGGCCCACCTCAAGCACATAGCCATAGTTCGCGGTCTCCAGCGCCATGCGCGCGTTCTGTTCAACCAGCAGGATCGTCACGCCATCTTCGACGTTCAGGCGCCGGATGATCGCGAAAATCTCCTTGACCAGCAGCGGCGACAAGCCCAGCGACGGCTCATCGAGCAGCAGCACCTTGGGCCGGCTCATCAGCGCGCGGCTGATGGCCAGCATCTGCTGCTGGCCCCCGGAGAGCTGGCCCGCGATCTGTTCCTGGCGCTCACGCAGCACCGGGAAGTAGTCGAACACCTTCTCCATGTCCTGCGCAATCTGGCGCTGGTCGCGGCGGATGTAGGCGCCCATGCGCAGGTTGTCGCGTATCGACAGGAACGGGAACACCTCCCGCCCCTCGGGCACGTGGCTGATGCCCAGCCGCACCACCGCATCGGGCTCCATGCCTTCGATGCGCCGACCTTCGAATTCGATCGACCCCTTCTGCGGCGCGATCACGCCGGAGATGGTCTTCAAGATGGTGGTCTTGCCGGCGCCGTTGGCGCCCAGCACTGTGACGATTTGCCCTGCCATCAGATCGAGGCTGATACCGCGGATCGCGGTGATCGGCCCGTAACTGCTCTCGATGTTGGCCAGGCGGAGGATGGGCTTTTCGCTCACGTTGCTCTCATGTTCCGAGGTAGGCGGCGATCACGTCGGGGTGGTTTTGAACCTCCTCGGCCGTGCCCAGCGCCATGATCTTGCCGGCATCGAGCGCCAGCACACGGTCAGACACCCGATTGACCAGCGACATGTCGTGCTCGACCATCAGCACGGTGACCTTCAGTCGGCGGTTGATCTCAAGAATCCATTCGGCCATCGCGTCGGTCTCTTCGACGTTCAAGCCCGACGAAGGCTCGTCCAGCAACAACAGGCTGGGCCCCACGCACAGCGCCCGGGCCACCTCGACCACCTTGCGCACGCCGTAGGGCAGGCTGCCGATCGCTTGGTCGCGGTAGCGCTGCAGACGCAGCACGTCGATCACCAGTTCAACGGCGCGCCGGTGTTCGATCTCCTCGGCCCGCGCTTTCGGGGTACGCAGGATGTCTTGCCAGATTCGCGTCGTGCTGTGGCGGTGCCGTCCGACCAGCAGGTTCTGCAGCGTCGACGCGCTCTCGAACAGCTCGATGTTCTGAAAAGTGCGGGCGATGCCGCGGCCTGCGATCTCCTGCGCCGACAAGCGCGTGACGTCCTCACCGCAGAACTCTATGCGTCCGGTCGTGGGCTGGTAGAGCCGGCTGATCAGGTTGAACAAAGTGGTCTTGCCCGCACCGTTCGGCCCGATGATCGTGAACACCTGACCCTCGTCGACATCGAAGCTGACATCGTCTACCGCGGTCAGACCGCCGAAGCGCACCGTCAGGTGCTCGACCTTGAAATAGCTCATCTGCGCTCCGACTTCAGGAACATCCGGCTCGCCCGAGCGCTGGCCGGCCGGTACAAGGGGAACTGCGACAGGAAGGCCTTGAAGCGCTGCCAGCGACCGTCGAGACCCATGGGCTCGAACACGATGAACAGGATGATGATCAGCCCGAAGATCAGCGACTTCAGCCCAGGCGCGTTCAGCACCCGCAACAAGCCGGCATGCAAGGCCTGCGGCACCGGCCCGTCGAGTCCGAATTTCGTCATCGCCGCCGCGCTGGCCAGCGGCAGAGCGTCCTTCAAGAAGATCAGCATCGGATCGACCATGATCATGAAGATCGCGCCGAACACCGCGCCACGCAGGCTCAGCATGCCGCCGATGATGATGATCATCACGAAGTCGATCGACACCTGGATGCCGAACATCTCGGGGCTGAGGAACGACAGCTTGTGGGCGTAGAGCACACCGGCAATGCCGGTGATGCCTGCCGACATCGCAAACGCTGCGGTCTTGAAGTGCGCGGTGTCTATGCCCATGCTGCGCGCGGCGGTCTCGCTGTCGCGAATGGCCATGAACGCGCGGCCAGTGGGTGAGCGGGTCAGGTTGTACGCCGCCAGCACCACCAGCACGGTGACGCCCAGGCAGAGGTAGTAAAAGCCCGAGTCGCTGAGCGGGCGGCCAAAGAGTTGGGCCTTTGCCAGCATCAGACCTTCGTTGCCATGGGTCACCGATTCCCAGCGCGCGAGGATCTCCTCGACGATGAACGCAAAGGCCAGCGTCGCGATCGCCAGATAGATGCCGTGCAGCCGCAGCGCCGGCAAGCCGGCCAGGTAGCCGATCAGCCCGGTCAGCACGCCGGCCAGCAGCAGGTACACCGGCAGTGGCACGCCGTGCTTGGAGGCCACCGCCGCACAGTAAGCGCCGATCGCGAGAAAGGCCGCATGGCCGATCGAGACCTGCCCGGCTTGGCCGGACAGCACGTTCATCGCAACGCCGACGATCGCGTAAATCAACACGAAGACGATCTGGCTCAAGTAATACGGCGGTAGCAGCATCGGGGCGGCCACCATTGCCAGCCCCAGCAAGCCGTACCAGATCTTGCTTTGCCCACTCAAGAACAGCCGGTCGGCCTGGGCATGGCTGGTTCGGATATGCGCGCTCATGGCCTCAGACCTTCTTGATGGCATTGCTGCCGAACATGCCTTGCGGACGCCACAACAGCACCGCCAGCACCACGATGTAGGCCGCCACGTCCTTGAAACCCTCGGGCAGGTAGAAGCCCGACATCGACTCCACGATGCCGATCACGATGCCACCGGCCACCGCGCCCGGAATGCTGCCGAAGCCGCCCAGCACCGCCGCCGGGAAAGCCTTGATACCGAGGAAACCCAGGTTGGCGTGGATCAGCGTGATCGGCGCCAGCAGCACACCAGCGGCGCAGGCCACTGCAGCACTCAAGCTCCAGATCAGCGAGAACATTCGCTTGACCGGAATGCCCATGTAGTACGCCGCCAGCATGTTCTGCGAGGTGGCCTGCATCGCGATGCCCAGCCGGGTGAAGCGGAAGAACGCGTACAAGACCGCGCACAGAACAGCGGTGGCGACGATGATCGACAGGCTGTCTGAGGACAGCACCAACTGCCCCACCTTCACGACGCCGCCGGTGAACGGCGTCTCGATGCGCAGGTCGTCGGTGCCCCAGATGATGCCGGCCAGCGCCCGCAGCACCAGGCCCAGACCGATCGTCGCCATCACGATCGAGAACTGCGGGTAGCCCAGGATAGGCCGCACCACCAGCCGCTCGATCAGGCTGCCGATGATCGCCATGCAGACGATGCACATCGCAAAGCCTATCCAGTAATTCAGGCCCAGGGTCGAGATGAAGGTGTAGGACAGAAAAGCCCCGATCATCATGACCTCGCCCTGCGCGAAGTTCACCACCTCGGTGGCCTTGTAGATCAACACAAAGCCCAGCGCGATCAGGCCGTAAACGCAGCCCAGCGCGATCCCGCTGAACAATTGCTGCAGGAAATCAATCATGTGTTCCTCCGTTCCCGTCGGCCAGCGCCGGGTTGCTTGAGCAGCGCACTGAAAGGTCGCCGCGGGCCGATATCCAGGCCCGGGCGCCACACAGAAACATCGGCTGCGGCGCGTCGGCCCGCAGTGACATCGTCGGCCGCACGATCATCGCGCGTCCAGGCCAATGGTCGGCGCAGACCGATCGAGCCTTGCGGCCAGCGCATGCCAGGATGGCTGCGTAGCAATAGTGTTAGGCGCTTGCATCGATGAGCGTTCGCTGCTGTGTCCGCCCCTAGGGGTAACGATGCCGGGTGAGAGCAGCTTTTTGTTACGAATCGCTGAGCGCATTTCTGGTTCAAGTTGTCCAACATGGGTCTGTTTGATCACACGGTCCGGCCTGCGACAAGCCTGATCCCGGGCATGTTGGTCTGCATCGGTAGGGGTTCTTGCGAAGGGCTGAAAGCCCGGCGGAATCATGCCACGGCTCGCACCCTCGGAACCCGAGCGGAAACCCGCAGTTCTTCCGGATGCCTGGCGCGGCGCTGTGGCAGGTCAACTGCGTTGGCCCTGGATCGGCATCGTTCGGCACTATGCTTGTGCCCTCTCGAATCCTCCAGGACGCCGTCATGATGTTTCACCACCTCGCCAGTGCATTGGCCATCGCCGTTCTGTGTGCCGGCGCATCAGCCCAGAGCAACACCACGGCGCCAGCCCAGAAATGGCCGGTCAAGCCGATCAAGTGGATCGTGCCCTACACACCTGGCGGCATCACCGACAACGCCACCCGCATGGTGTTGCAAAAGGTTCAGGAACAGACCGGTTGGGCCATCGTGGTCGAGAACAAGCCAGGCGCGAACTCACTGCTCGGTGCCGACATGGCAGCCAAATCAGCGCCCGATGGCTACACCTTTCTGACGGTGATTGCCGCCCATGCCGCCAACGCCACGCTGTACACCGGGCGCATCCCTTACGACCCGGTCAAGAGCTTCGCGCCGGTCTCGCTGGTGGGGATCGCCCCGCTGATCATGACCGCCAACAACGCTTTTGCAGCCAAGGATGTCAAGGACTTGGTCAGCTATGCCAAAGCCAACCCCGACAAGGTGTCGTTCGGGTCGTCGGGCATAGGCGCAGCGGCGCACCTGACCACCGAGTTGTTCAAGCAGACGACCGGCGTCAACATGACGCATGTGCCGTACAAGGGCACCGCGCCAGCGGTCCAAGACCTGATGGGCGGCAGCATTCAAATCCTGGTCGACACCCCCAGCGCGCTGATGCCACTGGTGCGCGGCGGCAAGATCCGGGCGCTGGGCATGTTCTCGGCCAAACGCCTGCCCAGCGTGCCCGAGGTGCCGACGCTGGCCGAAGCGGGCGGGCCAGCGCTCGAGGCCTCGACCTGGGTGATGTTCTTGGCACCCGCCGGCGTGCCGCGCGAAATCGTCAACCGCTTGTCGGCCGAGACCGCCAAGGCCTTGGCATCGCCCGAGCTGAAAGCCAAGTTCGAGTCTCTGGGCATCGAGCCGGTGGGCAATTCGCCCGAGCAGGCGGCGCGCTTCCTGGACGACGAAATCGCCAAATGGGCCAAGGTGATTTCTGCGGCCGGGGTCAAAGCGGAATAAGCCTCAGCAAGGCCGAGCAGGCGAGGGCACGAGGTTTAAGCTGTAAGGCTTTCAGAGGATGTTTGGGCACCATGAAAATAACCGGTGTTGAAGTTCATGTTCTGAAGAGCCCGCTGGCGGAGCCTTTCGCCTTTTCCCAAGGCTGGGTACGACAGCGCAGTGCCACGCTGGTTGAAGTGCTCACCGACGAAGGCGTGACCGGCTGGGGCGAGGCCTTCGCACAAGGCCTGGAGCCGCCTGAAATCGCCGCCGCGGCGATTGAGTACGCGTTGAAGCCACTGTTGATCGGCGCCGACCCGCTCGCCACCGAAGTCCTGTGGCATCGCATGTACCACGCCACCCGCGATTACGGACGCAAAGGTTCGGTGGTGGCCGCCATCAGCGCGGTGGACATCGCCTTGTGGGACATCGCCGGCCGCGCGCGCGGCGAGCCCATCCACAAGCTGCTGGGCGGTGCCTTCCGCGACCGGGTTGAACCCTATGCCACGGGCTTTTATCGCATCAAGGGCCAGGGCGAGGCCGCGCGGCTGGCCGACGAGGCGGTGCGCCACCATGAGGCGGGCTTTCGCCTGATGAAGGTCAAGCTGGGCTATGGCGTGGAAGACGATATCGCCTGCATGCAGGCCATCTGCCGCGCCATCGAAGGGCGCGACATCACCTTGATGATCGACACCAACCATGCTTACGGGCGCGCCGAAGCGCTGCGCTTGGGCCGGGCGCTGGCCGACTGCAAGCTGCGCTGGTACGAGGAGCCGGTGGTCCCGGAAGACCTGCGCGGTTATGTCGAAATGCGCGAGAAGCTGACGATGCCGATCGCCGGCGGCGAGAACGAACACACCATGTACGGCTACCGCGAGCTGTTCGCCGCAGGGGCGGTCGACATCGCGCAGCCGGACCTGGGCTCTTGTGGCGGCATCACGGCGGCCCGCCACATCATCGCGCTGGCGCAATCGCACGGCGTGGCGGTCAACCCGCATGTGTGGGGATCTGCCATCGCGCAGGCAGCCTCACTGCAGCTGATCGCTGCGCTGCCAGTGGCGCACCATTCGCTGTTCGCGCAGGAACCGGTGTTCGAGTACGACCGATCGTCGCATCCGTTCCGCCAGCACCTGATCACCGAGCCCATCCTGCAGCAGGATGGCTGGGTGGCGATTCCCGACGGGCCTGGCCTGGGCGTGGAGATCGACCGTGCCGCGCTGGAGAAGTACCGCGTGCGATGAAGCGCGTTTGACAGCTGCGTGGCATGCCACCGCGTTGCTGACGAAAACGACATCCGGGGCGGCAAAGGGGGGAGATCGCGGCGAGCGCGAATGAAGTGACGCTAAACCGTCACAAGCCGTGGCTACAGTTTTCGCTTTCCCAACCTGAAAGCAACGGCATGAAAACTTTCCCCCTTTTGGGCCGGCTGACGCTGGCACTGAGCTGCATGAGCATTGCCACCCTGGTAGCCTGCGGTGGCGGTGATTCTTTTCTGTTCTTGACGCTCGACGGCGCGCAGCCCTTGGTCATAGGGCACCGCGGTTCGGCGGGCTACCTGCCTGACCACACGCTCGGAGGCTACGCGCTGGCCATCAAGAATGGGGCTGATTTCATTGAGCCGGATCTGGTGGCCACGCGTGACGGCGAGCTGGTTGCTCGCCATGAACCCAATATCACCACCACCACCGATGTGGCCAACCACCCCGAATTCGCCAGCCGCAAGACGACGCGCATGGTTGATGGTGTCGCGGAGACCGGCTGGTTCGTGACAGACTTTACGCTGGCCGAACTCAAAACACTGTATGCCACGCAGCCGTTTGCCGACCGGGACCAGACACACAATGCGGAATTCCGCATTCCGACCTTCCGCGAAGTGCTGGACCTGGCGAAAACCGAAGGCACCAAGGCCGGGCGCGTGGTGGGCGTGTACCCTGAAACCAAGCACCCCACTTACCACGCGGACGCCGGGCTCAAGCTGGAAGACCGCTTGCTGGCCATCCTGGCTGAATACGGCTACACCAAGAAAGACTCGCCGGTCATCATCCAGTCGTTTGAAGTGTCGAACCTGCAATACCTGCGCCCCAAAACACAGGTGCGGCTGGTGCAGCTGGTTGATGGTGATGACTACGATTTCAAGACCGGCAAAGTCACCTTTGCAGCACCGTTTGACAGGCCTTATGACTGGACCAAGGCCGGCAAGACAGCCCTGTTTGACTCGATGCTGACGCCAGCAGGGCTGGCAGAGATCAAGAAATACGCCGACGGCGTTGGCCCGTGGAAGCCCTACATCGTGCCCGTTAAGGGCTCATTTGACGCCGCTGGCAAGATGCTTGATGTCAATGGCGACGGCGCCGTGAATTACATGGACACCACTTCACAGGCCGCGACCACGCTGATCGACGATGCCCACAAGCTTGGTTTGATGGTGCACACCTGGACCTTCCGCAATGAGCCCAAACGGCTGGCGTTTGACTACAAGGGCGATCCGAAAATGGAATACCTGCAGTTCTACCGCCTGGGTATTGATGGTCTGTTTTCTGACTTCACCGACACCGCGGTTGCCGCCCGTGCTATGTATCTGAAAGAAGTGGGACGCTGATCTCCTGGACCCGCGTCGGAATTCGGCGCCACGAATCCATCAGCGCGCATCCATCAGCGCGCCGCCTTGCTCCATCAGGAGCGCCGTTGAAGGCGCGCGCTGCAGGTGAGCGCTTTTTGTGGCTCATGTGAGGCACCTACCGACGCCCATGGCCTGCAGCCCGGCAATGTTCACCACCTTCACTGTCTGGTGCTGGACGGGCAGCTGAGCCGCTACAAACTCGGCACCGAGACCGGCGGCATCGCAACCGCGGCGTTCGGTGTTTTCGTGCGGCGGGGAGTGCAGAAATGGGGCAAGGTCGTGCGCGACGCGGGCGTCGTCATCGATTAGCCGGAAGTACCCCGTCGTGCTGGTGCTGCGGTCAGCGCATCGGGGTGCACCGGCACTGCACACCAGCCCGAACGATCCATCGGCTCAAGCCGGCGCCAGATCTGCCGGCTGGCGCGCTGCCCACGCAGGGAGAGTTGGGCATGCCGTCCCTGGGCGCTGCCTCGAGGAACCGGCATTCGAGTACGGCCGGTCGTGGCCTCTGTTGCGCCATCATCGATCACCAAGACCATCCTGCAGCAGGGTGGCTGGGTGATGATCCCTGACGGGCCTGGCCTGGGCGTGGAGATCGACCGTGCCGCGCTGGAGAAGTACCGCGTGCGATAAAGAGCGCTGCGCCGGCCATTACGGCCTCCGTTATGCCTGCCGCGCTGCGCGAGAAAGGCGGGGTGCAGTAGAAGATGGCGCGCCATTTCCGGTCGGATCCTCAACTCTGACGACGAAACCGCCAAATGGGCCAAGGTGATGTGGGCGGCCGGGGTCAAAGCGGAACAATAGCCGGCCAGGACTGCGGCCGCGCTGTTCGACCCCATGGGCGGCGTCGCGGGATGCGAAGCCGGCCGGGGCGCGGTGCCGCACACCGGCAAAGCCCAGCGCGATCGCCAGCCAGCGGCCAGGTAGAGCAAGGTGCCCACGCCCTTGTAGCCTCGGGTGAGGCTGGCGCCGAAACCCGGCCCTAGCCCACCTGCCAAAGGTCATCCGGCATCAGACCGGCGGGCTGAACCAGCCGCCGCGCTGCGGCGTCGTCGCCCAGCAACCGGGCGCGCCACCAGTCGGTGGTGATGGCGGCCAGCAGGGCGTGGTGTGCCGGCTGTAGGCGGCGCGAGGATTCATCGCGCCGGATGATCTCCACCGCGCGCCCGGTCTGGCCGGCGAAACTCATGTGGTCAGCGTCATTGAGCACCAGCTGGGCTTTCTGCCCCGGCGGCAGCGCGGCAAAGACGGCGGCCCGCCGATCCGGTGTGGCGCCATTGCCAACGACGTCGTCATCGCGGGTGCCCGTGATGCACAGCATCGGCCGGCGGATGCCTGTGAACGCCTGAGAAGCGTCGCCGCGCGCCGGCATCGACGGCGAGAACGCGATGAAGGCCGCCAGCCGGGGCTCATCGACCGCCGGTGCCCCCGGGTAACGCTGGCCGGCCGCGCCAAGCGTGGTGTGCGCGCCGAAGGAATGCCCGCAAAGACCCAAGCGATCCATCCGCGCGCCAACCCAGCGCGCCTGACCCGCCGCCTGCCGCCGGCCGATCTCGTCCACGGCGAAGCGCACGTCCAGCAGGCGCGCCAGCAACTGCTCCGGCCCCGCCACCGCAGCCAGGCCCGCCCGGTTGCCAAACGAGCCCGCCCCGGCGCGTACCGCCTCGAAATCGCTCCCCGGGTGCTGCAGGTGCAGCACCGCAAACCCGGCCGCCGCCCAGGCCTCGCCCCACACCGCCCCGCCTGCGCGGGTGCCGCCCAGCCCGTGCGAGAACAGCACGATCGGTGTGTCTACTGCGGCCTCGCCCAGAGGCGTTGCGGGCCAGCGGATGCGCACAGGCAGGCTGCGCCCGCGCACACCGTCGGTCCACAGCTCGTCCTGAACCGGAAGCGATTGAGCACGCGAAGGCGACGCGACCGCCAGCGCTGCGGCGGCGCACAGCAGTTGGCGCCGGCCGGGCACGAAATGGGGGCGGGATGAAGGTCTCATGGCGAAAGTGTCTGGTGCAAATGTCAAGCGCGCATGAACCTGCGCGACAGCGCGGTATGCGGGCGCCGGGGTGCTCGGGCGGCGGCACCGCAGCTGACCCACCACAAACCCCGCAGCCGGCAAGCCGGCAGACCGACAAATTGCGGTCATGGGGATCGTGTACGCTCCCCTGCATGAACCCCTCATACCGTCGACAAGCTCTGACCGCCCTGCTGGCCTTGGCCGCCCTGGGTGCCGCAATGCCCAGCATCGCCCAGGACTGGCCGACCAAGGCGGTGCGGGTGATCGTGCCTTTTCCGCCGGGCGGCGGCACCGACACGGTGGCGCGGCCGCTGATGGCCAAGCTGTCGCAGATGACAGGGCAGCAGTTCGTCATCGACAACCGCGGCGGTGCCGGCGGCACCATCGGTGCGGCCGCTGCAGCGCGCGCCACGCCCGACGGCTACACGGTGCTGCTGTCGCCGGTGCACGTGGCGGTGGCGGTCAGCGCCTATCGCAACCTGCCGTACGACCTAGAGAAAGACCTGACGCCGGTCACCACGGTGGCGGTGTTTCCCGACGTGCTGGTGGCCGCCACACGCGTGCCCGCGCGCGATCTGCGCGAGCTGATAGCCTACGCCAAAGCCAACCCCGGCAAGGTCAATTGCGGCTCGGCCGGCAACGGCACCACGCGTCACCTGGCCTGCGAGATGTTCAACGCCGCCGCCGGCATCAAGGCCGAGCATGTGCCGTACAAGGGCACATCTTGCTCCCCGCAAGTAAGGAAAATGCCTTTGAAATCAATTGCTTAGCGATGCTTTGGTGAGCATACGAGTGCTTTGGTGAGCACTCGTTGTGTGCCCAAATTGTGACCGATCAGTGCCCCTTTTTGTGTGAAGGTTTTTGCTTTTCACTTCTGCATCTTGCGTTGGACTTGCCGCTCGACCGTCTTGATCGACCCTTTTTGATCGACCCCTATCAAGCTGTTCACGCCGCTCCATGAGCGCTTTGGCCAGGGCATCGTAGGCCCGGCGCACGATCGGGCGCTCTAGGTCGTTGGTGGGCAGATCTTCAAAGACCGTGACGAGCTGATGCTGCTGCTTGTCTTGGGCTGACGTGAGCGGCTTCTGGGCGACCGGCTTGACCGGGCCACCGCTCATGTACTCCGCGATCAGCCTCGGCGTTTTGAGGTCTGCCTCGGCGCTGGTACGAATGTCACCGTCGATTGCGCTGTACGGGACTCGCGCGCCAATTCCTCGTCCGTAGGCGTATAGGCGTTCAACTGTTTGTTTAGGTCTGCGACCATCGCTTCCATAAGCGCTAGATGCTCGGGTGACCCCAGAAATGAACTCTGCAAGGGCAAGTTTGACTGTGTTGACATCGACGTCTGCTCCTGTTGGCTGGACAAAATACGCGGTCAGGAAGTGCTGATCTTCACCGTCGACCTTGACGGTTTTAACCATATCTGAGTCTAAAGCTATATCGGGTCCGGTCTAGACCGAGCGCCCAGTTTCGGCACCAAAGTCGGCACCTCGTTCAACTCCTTGATGGCAAACTTCGGCTGCCACACCTGAAGCCTGACGTGACAACCACTGCGCTCGGACCACCCATACGCAGGCTACACCCCGCGGTCATGCTTTTCGCCTCTCTGCTGGCTCTGGTCTGGTTGTCGCCCGTTGTCACCCCACCACCCCAGGGTTGCCGGTCAGACCTGTGATCTCGGTCTCAAGCTCCGCAGCCTGTGCCTGCAGTCGTTCGATCTCCAGATCGATGGCCGCCGCATGATCTTTGGCGAGTTCCTGCCAGCAGCCCGACCGCTCGCTCGCCTGCATCGGTTCAGCCGTGCTGATTTCGGCACCCGGCCGGGCTTGATGCGGGCTCAACGTCGTTGGCGGGCCAGTCCTCGAATCAGAAGCTTGGGGAGCCTTCTAGGCGGGCCATCTTGGGCAAGCTAGATCCGAGACGTCGCTGATCTCCGAGCAACAGCTTGTCGCCGGACGGAAACTGCAAGCCCCTGAATTGCCGATGCACCAACGTCACCGAACAACTTGGGACTTTACAGTACAGTGCATTGGTTTCGCAGTACAAATGACGCATGAAGGCAAGCGATGGCCACAAGCAAGACCAGCACGCTCACTTTTCGCATCCAGCCTGCCTTGAAGGAGGCCTTGCGCGTCGTCGCTGAACAAGAACACCGCTCCATCGCCAACATGGTGGAAGTGATGATCCGCGACTACTGCGGGCGGGCGGGTGTGCCGTTCCAAGGTGCCTCGACGTCGCCCATGGCCCAGCACCCGATACGCAAGCGCCAGCAGCAGTAACCCATCGGGTAAATGGAAACCTTTCTTTCTCTGCTGAGGGCGCAACAAAGTGCTGGCTATCCATAGCTCGACTTCGTTGGGCTTTCCTGACGCCTCGGCTGCGCTGGAAGCTTTCGGCTTCAAGTTCTCGGCTGGCGGTGCTCACAACAGCCGCACCATGATGCTGGCCGAGCTCACATCGGTAATGGCTGCGGTGCCTCTCGGCGCCAATGCCTTGGACTATCGCGCGGCAATACTGCAGCGCAATGTGCTCGGTAAGAACACTGACAGCACGCGCAAGGAATCGTTGCGGCGCCTTCGGGAACTGTACGCACTCGATGAAGCGCGGCCCATATTCGGCGTCCTGCGCATGCTGCACGCCATCGATACCAGCGCGCTTCGACTGCTAGCCGTTCAAGTCGCTTGGGCGCGCGATCCGCTTCTTCGGGCCACGACCCCACCCGTGCTGGGCGCATCCCTTGGCGACAGGGTCGAGACGGCTGATCTCGAAGCGGCTCTGGAGGCCGTGTTCCCTGTTCATTTTTCAGCCTTGAGCCGGCACAAGATTGCCCGCAATGCTTCGTCGTCCTGGACCCAGTCCGGTTACCTTGCGGGCCGCTCGAAGAAGACCCGTCTGCAGGTCAATCCAGGCGCTGTTGCCGTGACGATGGCCTTGTACCTGGGCCAGGTTGCCGGCCACCACGGCGCAGCGGTTTTTGCCAATCCCTGGTGCCGCCTGCTCGATCTGGGCGCCGACCGCGCCCGCGCCCTGGCGAAAGAAGCCCATCGCGCCGGGCTGTTGAACCTGCGCGCAATGGGTGACGTCATCGAACTGAGCTTTCCTCGCTTCGCACACTTCCAGGGCCATGCGTCATGAGCGCCATTGACCGCTTGCTCACCAACTACGCCCGCCAGGTCCGCCTGCCTTGGTCGCCCCACATGTCAGGCAAGCAGCGGGTCTGGTTCGCCGTCTACCCGCCGGCTGAAGAGCGCAGAGTGCGGGCTCGGTTGCCGCAGTTTGAGGCGCTCACGCTTGAAGCCCACCATGGCTGGCATGCCGTTGACCTCACCGGCCTGCTGCCGCAGTGGCTTGCGGCGCACGAGTACCGCGAGGCCATCTTTGCCGAGCCTGAGCATTTCACCGTCAGCAGCGAGCTCGAAGACTTGGCTGTCGATCGGGTGCGTCAGGCCTGCACTGCCGACGATGCCGATGGCACTGGCGTCGTCGCCATCACCGGCCTGGCCACCTTGTTCGATTTCATGCGGGTATCGAGCCTGATCGAGCGCGTCGAAGACACTGTGCGTGGCCGCTTGCTGGTGCTGTTCCCAGGGGAATACGCCGGCAATGTCTACCGATTCATGGACGCTCGCGATGGCTTCAACTACATGGCCGTTCCCATCACCTCAGCCGAGAGCTTCATCAACCCATGACGAACCGCGACCTGTATTTCCGCGACCCCACCACGCTCGAGCTGCTCAACAACGGGGTCTCGAAGGTCTCGGAGATCGGCCATGACGCTGGCCAGATCAAGACGCTGCGCTTCGAGCTGCAAAACTTTGTTTGCGATGGCGAATACGCCCGTGGCCTGGAGCGAATTCTCAATGCCTACCTCGGCGGTTTGGCCAAGGCGGAGCAAAACGCCGTCTGGGTCAGCGGCTTCTTCGGCAGCGGCAAATCGCATCTCGTCAAGGTTCTGCGCTACCTTTGGGAGGACTACCGTTTTGCCGATGGCGCTACCGCCCGCTCGATCGTCACGCTGCCGGCCGAGATCACCAGCTTGCTCACCGAGCTGTCCAACCGATCTAAGCCGATGGGGGGCTTGCGTGCTGCGGCGGGCACGCTTGGCGCCGGCTCGATGGACAACGTGCGCCTCGCGTTCATTCAGTTGGTGCTGCGAGCCGCCGGCCTGCCCGAGACCCTGGCCCAGGCCAAGTTCATCCTGTGGCTGCGTTCATCAGGGTTGGAGGCCAAAGTTGAGGCCGCACTGAAGCAACAGAACCGCGAGCTCGGCCGCGAAGTCTTGAGCCTGAAATTGTCGGTGCCCTTGGCCGACGCGCTCGTCACGGCCGAGCCCAAATACGCTACCGCCGCCAACGCCCAAGCGGCCATCCGCGAACAGTTCAGGGACAACAACTCCCCCACCATCGATGATGCGCTGGACATCGTCAAGCAGATCTTCGGCCATGGTGGGCAACTCCCCTGCACCCTGCTGGTGGTGGACGAGATCCAGCAATTCATCGGCGACAAGATCCAGCGAGCGAACGATGTTCAGGAAATTGCCGAGCATGTTTGCACCGACCTCGGCAGCCGGCTGTTGATTGTGGGCACCGGCCAGGCCGCATTGCACACCGCGACGCCGACCCTGCAGCGGTTGCAGGCCCGCTTCGCGGTGAAGGTTCAACTCTCCGACACCGATGTTGAAAGCGTGATCCGCAAGACTGTCTTGCGCAAGAAGCCCGAGCAAGAGTCTGCCATTGCCCAGTGCATGGCCGCCAACCAGGGCGAACTGGCCCGCCATCTGCAAAGCACACGCCTGGCCGCCACGCATGAGGACGACAGGTTCTTCGTTGCCGACTACCCCTTGCTGCCCACCCGCAGGCGTTTTTGGGAGAAGGTGCTACGCAACACCGACCACTCGGGCACCAAGGCGCAGTTGCGCTCTCAGTTGCAGATCGTCTTTGAGGCCACGCGCCAAACCGCATCGGCAGCCTTGGGCTCGGTGGTGCCGGCCGACTTCATCTACGACCAGATCTCCACCGACCTGCTCAATTCCGGCGAACTGGAGCGTGAGTACGACGACATCATTCGTAAGCAGCGCGATGGCTCGGCCGATGGCGACCTACGTTCCAGCCTGTGCGCGTTGATCTTCCTGATCGGCAAGCTGCCGCGCACGCCCGGCGCTGATGACGGCGTGCGATCAAACCCCGAAACGCTGGTGGACCTGCTCATCAGTGACCTGAAGATCGACCGCCCGAGGCTGGAGCAACAAGTCCCCAAGCAGCTCAAGCATCTGGTCGACACCGGCCAGCTGATGGCGGTGGAAACCGAGTACCACCTGCAGACCCGTGAGGGCGCGGTCTGGACTCATGAGTTCAATCGCCGGCGTACCTCCGCCCTCAACGACGACGCACGCATCAACGGCACCCGGGCGGAGTTGCTGCGCGATGGCCTCAAGCAAGCGCTCAAGCCCGTGTCGCTGCAGCAAGGCCACTCAGGCACTTCCCGCAAGCTGGCGTTTGATCTCTCATCCAGTCGGCCCGCTGCCAGCGCCGACGACGTCAGCCTGTGGGTGCGCGATGGCTGGAGCGATGACGAGAAGTCCGTGCTCAACGACGCCCGCGCAGCCGGCGTCGACAGCCCCTTGCTCTTTGGCTATCTGCCGCGCCAGCACCACGAGGAACTCAAGCAGGCCATTGCCTCGCAGATTGCGGCACAGGAAACCCTGGACGCCCATGGCATGACAGGCGGGGCCGAGACGATCGAGCCCCGCAAGGCCGTGGAGACGCATCGTGATGTTGCCCGGATGCGCATCCAGTCACTGCTCGGCCAAGTCATCGGCGGTGCCAAGGTCTTCCTCGGCGGCGGCCAGGAGGCCAACGGCATCGAGCTGGCCGACAAGGTGCAGGATTCGGCCGACAGTGCGCTAGTGCGCCTGTTCCCGCAGTTCTCCGAGGCCGACCACGCCAACTGGGGTCAGGTGGTCTCCAAGGCCCGCGCCGGCGACGTGGCCGCGCTGTCGCAGGTGGGCTTCCCAGGCAACCCTACGCAGCACGCGGTGTGCCGCAAGGTGCTCGATTACTTGGGTGCCGGCAAGAAGGGCAAGGACCTGCGCGACCACTTCAAGGCCGCGCCCTTTGGCTGGCCCCAAGACGCCATCGACGGCGCACTGTTCGTGATGCTGGTCGCCGGCAACTTGCGCGCCACCAACAACGGCCAGCCAGTGCAGGCCTCGCTGCCTCAAAACCAGGTGGGCGTGGCCAGCTTTTTCGTTGATGTGCCGCCGCTCGACGTGCAGCAGCGGCTGAACTTGAAGGCCCTGTTCCAGAAGGCCGGCATCACCACGCAGAACGGCAAAGAGTCCGAGGCCGCGGCCCAGACGCTGAGCAAGCTGCTGGCGTTGGCAACAAGTGCTGGCGGCGCCGCGCCGCGCCCCGAAGAGTCCGACACGCAAGCCGTGACGTCGCTGCAAATGCTCAGCGGCAATGCCCAGCTGCTGAAGATTCATGAGCAGAAGGACGACCTGGGCGCCAAGCTGGCGGCGTGGAAAAAGAGCTTTGAGGCCATCACCAAGCGCTGGCCCAGTTGGGAGCGCCTGCAAGAGTTCCAGCGCTTTGCCACCGGCCTGCCCGAAGCCGAGGCCACGGCCGTGTCCATCGCCGCCATCACCGCCGGCCGCGGCTTGCTGGCTGAGCCCGACCCAGTGCCCGAGCTGACCAAGCAGCTCGCCACGGCCTTGCGCTTGGCACTCGGCAAACTGCAGGACGACCTGGCGGCCGCGTTCAGCAAGGGCGACGCCAAGCTCGCTGCGTCGCCCGTCTGGGCCGGCCGCACCGACGAGCAGCGCGCCACCATTGCCACGGCTTGTCAGCTATCACCGCCACCCAAGGCCGCCATCGGCACGGAAGACGAAATCCTGGCAGCCTTGGGCGCGCGCAGCCTCACTGACCGCCGCAACCTGCTGGACGCCGTGCCCCAGCGCTTTGCCCGTGCGCTGGAAGAGGCCGGCAAGCTGGCCACGCCCGACGCCGTGCGCGTGCCGCTGCCGGCCGCCGTCATCAAGACCACCGAAGAGCTAGACCAGTGGCTGGCCGGCGTGCGCCAGCAGGTGCAGGCTCAGCTGCAGCAAGGCCCGGTGATCCTGTGAGCAGTCTTCCGACGTCGCTGCGCCGCCAGCTGGAAAAAGCCATTCAGCAGGCCCGCAAGATCGCTGAAGCCGGTGCCCGCCACGCGCTTGAAGCACTGGCCGTGCACGAGCCCGACCCCTACCGGCACATGGATGAAGCGGCGCGCACGCTCCGCCGCCAGTTGCGCGCGCAGGCCAAGCAGTTGGGGGACGGCGAGAGCCTGCACAAGCCCGGCAACTACGACATCAGGCACCTGGCAGAGAAGCTGGCCTACGACCAGTGGCACCGGCTGCTGTTCGCCCGCTACCTGCTGGAAAACAACCTGTTGATCTCGCCCGAGCATGGCGTGGCGGTGTCGTTGGACGACTGCGAGGAACTGGCGCCTTCGGTAGGCATGAAGGACGCCTGGGCCGTGGCGGCCCGCTTCGCAGCCAAGGAACTACCCGAGATCTTTCGCGCCGACGACCCCGCCGGCGCGGTCGAGTTGGCCGTCAATGACCGCAAACCGCTGATCGCCCTGGTTACCGGCTTGCCGGTGGAGGTGTTCACCGCCAGCGACAGCCTGGGCTGGTGCTACCAGTTCTGGCAAGCCGAGAAGAAGGACGAGGTCAACGCCGCTGGCAACAAGATTGGCGCCGACGAGCTGCCGGCTGTCACGCAGTTGTTCACCGAAGACTACATGGTGGACTTCCTGTTGGACAACACGTTAGGGGCCTGGCACGCGGGCAAGGTGCTGGCAGCCAGGCCTGAGCTGGCCAAGTCGGCGGAGAGCGAAGCCGAGTTGCGGGAGGCGGTGGCCTTGCCGGGTTGCTTTTGGGCGTATCTGCGCTTCACACGGGGCGACGACCGCGCCTGGGCGCCTGCTGCGGGCACGTTCGACGGTTGGCCGCGGACGGCCAAGGAGCTTAGGTGCCTGGACCCCTGCATGGGCAGCGGTCACTTCGTGGTGGCCATGTTCGAGCGCGTTGTCGCGCTGCGCATCGCTGAAGAAGGACTGGACGAAGCCGATGCGGTAGCTGCCGTGGTCGGCGAAAACCTGTTCGGGTTGGAGTTGGATCCGCGATGTACGCAGATCGGTGCGTTCAATCTGGCGCTGACGGCGTGGCGGCGAGTGGGCCATTGTGTGTTGCCTCCATTGAACATTGCTTGCTCAGGTCTTGCACCAAACGCGACGCGCGGGGATTGGTTGAAGTTGGCCGGCGGCAACGATCGCTTGGAGCGCGGCATGGCGCGACTACACGCGATGTTCGCCGACGCTCCAATCCTCGGCAGCCTGATCAACCCGCGCACAGCGGAAGGTGATTTGGTGGTCGCGTCTTTCCACGAGCTTCAGCCGCTGCTGGAGGAAGCTCTGACGCAAGAGGTACGCGACGACACCGGGCACGAGATGGTTGTGACCGCGCGCGGGTTAGCGAAGGCGGCCGAGATTCTGTCAAGCCAATTCACCCTCGTCGCCACGAACGTACCGTACCTCGGGCGCGGCAAGCAAGACAAACGCCTCCAGGATTTCTGCGAACTTGAGCACGCGGACGCGAAGGCCGACTTGGCCACTTGCTTCATCGAGCGATGCCTGCAGAACTGCACCGTTGCTGGGACGGCAGCCCTTGTCTCGCCGCAGAACTGGTGGTTCTCGCCCGGCTACCGCGTCTTTCGAAAGCGACTACTAGAGCGAGAACAGCTGGAGTTTCTGGCCACACTCGGTGAGGAAGCCTGGCAGAGCTTTGGCGATCGCGGCCCTGTTGCTTGTTTGCTCATTGGAACTCGCAAATTGCCAGATATACAGAGGCAAATTTCTGCAATTGACGCGCTTCCGAAGCGCACGATTATCGAGAAGATTTCGCTGCTTCAGCGCGGAGAGGTGATTCTGCTGACCCAATCAGGGCTAATTGGCAATCCCGATTCTAGGCTGGCATTTGAATCTATCAACTCCCGTAACCTCCTGAATATCCATTGCGATAGCTGGCAGGGCCTCGTGACTTCCGACAACCCAAGGTACATGTTCGGGTTTTGGGAGGCATGGGGCGATTGCTGGCGCCCATTCATCAGTAGTCCGGCAAGGAGCAGAGTTTTTGGGGGGCGAGAGAACATTTTGCGCTGGGATCAAGGACGCGGCGCACTTCATATGGAGGGCAAAGCTCACAACTTTCCTCCCTCGGATGCGCTCGGCAAGAAGGGAGTCTTGGTGTCTCAGGTTCGGAGCCTGGCGGCTACCATCTACAGTGGCGAGATTTTTGCCCACGGTAGCGCACCAATAATTCCGGCAAACGAAGCGATATTGCCAGCGTTATGGTGTTTTGTCTCTTCGCCCGAGTATGCGGCGGCCGTTCGGAATATTGATAAGAAATTGGCGGTCACGAACAGTACGCTAGTCAAAGTCGAATTTGACTTCGCCAAGTGGGAGAAGACTGCTTCGGAAAGGTTTCCGAATGGGCTGCCAAAGCCATCTTCCAATGACCCAACTCAGTGGCTGTTCGACGGTCACCCCAAAGGCTCCGATCACCCGTTGCACGTAGCCGTCGCCCGCCTGCTCGGCTACCGATGGCCGCGCCAGACCGGGTCTAGTTTTCCCGATTGCCCCGCCCTCGGCCCGGACGGTCTTGAAGCCTTTGCGGATGTCGATGGCATCGTGCCCATCAGCCCCACCAAGGGCGAAGCCGCTGCTGCCGAGCGGCTGCGCGACCTGCTCGCTCGCGCCTACGGCGATGAATGGAGCGCGTCCCGGCAGCAGGAACTGCTGGCCCAGGTCGACAGCGCAGGCGATTCGCTGGAAGACTGGCTGCGCAACGCCTTCTTCGAACAGCACTGCAAGTCGTTTGAGAACCGCCCCTTCATCTGGCACATCTGGGACGGCCACAAGAGCGGCTTCAGCGCGCTGGTGAACTATCACAAGCTGACGCACGCCAGCCTGGAAAAGCTGACTTACGCCTACCTCGGCGACTGGATCCGCCGGCAGCAGGCCGCGGTGGACGCAGGCGAATCTGGCAGCGATGCGCGCCTGCAGGCCGCGAAGAACCTGCAGGCCACGCTCAAGCTCATCCTCGAAGGCGAGCCGCCGTTCGACCTTTTCGTGCGCTGGAAGCCGCTGTCGCAGCAGGCCATCGGTTGGCAGCCTGACCTAAACGATGGCGTGCGCATGAACATCCGCCCCTTCATGGCGCGCGACATTCCCGGCGGCAAGAAGGGCGCCGGCGTGCTGCGCGCCAAGCCCAACATCAAGTGGGACAAGGACCGCGGCAAGGAACCTGCACGCGCCAAGAGCGACTACCCCTGGTTTTGGGGTTGGGACGAGAAGACGCCGGACTTCGCCGGCGTCGGCAAGGAGCCGGACGGCAACCGCTGGAACGACTGCCACTACAGCAACGATTTCAAGCGCAAAGCGCGAGGGGGCTGACCCGTGGTCGCGAACGTTCAAACCATGGCGTACCACGGCGAGGAGCCCTGGCACGGAATCGGCACGCCTGTGCCGAAGGGCCTGACCGCCGAGCAGATGATTCGCGCCGCCGGCCTCGACTGGGCTGTGGAACTGAGGCCAGCGCGCGGCGCCACCAAGATCAACCGCAAGGGCGAGTTCTCTCGCTACGAGGTGGTGCGTGTGCCGCGCCCCGCCACGCGGGAAACCGAGGTTCTGCTGGGCATCGTCAGCCGCCGCTACCAACCGCTGCAGAACGCCGAGGCCTTCGAGTTCTTCGACCCCATCGTCGGCGAGAAGAAGGCCTACTTCGAAACCGCCGGTGCGCTGGGCGAGGGCGAGCGCATCTGGGTGATGGCGAAGATGCCGGGCGCGATGGAGATCGTGCCGGGCGACGAGTGCCTGAAGTACCTGCTGCTGTCGAACACGCACTCGGGAGACGGGTCGGTGATCGTCAAATTCACCTCGGTGCGCGTGGTCTGCCAGAACACCTTGATGCTGGCGATGCAGGACGGGCAGAAGGCCTACCGCGTGCGCCACAGCAAGAAGATGCAGTTCAAGCTGAACGAGTTGTCTGAGTTTCTGGCGATCACCCAGGATGTGTTCTTGAAAGCGGAAGCGAGTTTCCGGCACCTGGCGCAGATTGAGATGGTCGGCGATCGCCTGGACAGCTATCTTGAGGCAGTCTTCCCCTTGAGTGCCACGCAGAAGAAGAACGGCACCAATCCCGCGCGCTGGGACTTCCTGCACCAGATCTTCGAAAGTGCTCCCGACCTGCAACTGCCCAAGGTGCGCGGCACGCTCTGGGGCGCCTACAACGCCATCACGATGTTCGAGGACTACAAGCAGCCGCCAGGCGAAGAGCTGCCCGAGCAACGGCTGGGCCGGGCTTGGTTTGGCGGCGGCGCGGACATCAAGGTGAAGGCGCTGGACAAAGCCATCGAACTGGCCGCAGCCTGGTGATGACGTCGAAGAAGGCCCCCACCGCCATCGACACGCCAGCGGCGCGAAAGCTGGCTGCTGTCGCGGCCAAGCGCGAAGTGAGCGCTGCTGCCGCCAGCCCGGCGGCCTTGCTGGCTGAATTGCGGGCACTGATCGCTGCCACGCGCGAGACGGTGGCGCAGGGTGTCAACTCGGCGCTGGTGCTTCTGTACTGGCAGATCGGCCAGCGCATCCGCACGGACATCCTGAAGGCGAAGCGAGCGGACTACGGCGAGAAGATCGTCCACGCGCTGAGTGGAAAATTGACCGCCGAGTTTGGGCGCGGCTTTACCGAGCGCAATCTGGCGAGCATGGTCCGCTGCGCCGAAGCCTTCCCCAGCGCAAAGATTTTGCACGCACTGAGTGCAAATTTGAGCTGGACGCATCTGCGCCAAATCGTCTACATCGACGACCCGCTCAAGCGCGATTTCTACGCTGAGATGTGCCGCATGGAACGCTGGAACACGCGCACGCTGCAACAGAAGATCCAGTCCATGCTGTTCGAGCGCACGGCTCTGTCGAAGAAGCCAGACAAGCTGATCGCGGCCGAGCTGAAGAAGCTGCGCGACGACGACAAGCTGTCGCCGGACCTGGTGTTTCGCGACCCCTACCTGCTGGACTTTCTCGGACTCAAGGACACTTTTGCCGAGAAGGACTTGGAAGCGGCGATCCTGCGCGAGATCGAGGCCTTTATCCTGGAAATCGGGGTGGGCTTCTGCTTCGTCGCCCGGCAGAAACGCATGCAGATCGACGGCCGCGACTATTACCTCGACCTGCTGTTCTACCACCGCAAGCTGCGTCGGCTGGTGGCCATCGAGCTGAAGGTGGGCGATTTCGATGCCGCGGACAAAGGCCAGATGGAGCTCTACCTGGGCTGGCTCAAGCGCTATGAATGCGAGCCCGACGAGGCCGAGCCGCTGGGCATGATCCTGTGTGCCGGCAAGAGCCGCGAGCATGTGGAACTGATGGACTTGCAAAAGAGCGGCATCCACCTGGCCACTTACCTGACCCAGTTGCTGCCGCCGCAGCAACTGCAACAAAAACTGCACGACGCTGTGCAACTGGCGCGCCAGAGGCTGCAAAGCCGATCGGGCGGCAGCACCGAGGACCTGGCGAATGAGTGAGACCCTGGCCCAGCGCGTGGTGGCGGCCCTGCAGAGCAGTTCCCAAGCCTTCGCTGCCGGCGACCAGGTGGCGCCCTGCGCCGTGTTGTGGGCCGACCCTGAGCGCCTGTGGCAGCCCGTGATGCCGGTGCTGCAAGCGATGCTGCCCGAGCTGTTCGTGCTGGGGGCTTATGTGCCGCAGCAGCGCACTGGCCCGGCGCTGTGGCTGCGCTGCATCGAGGCGCGCTTGGTGGACGGATCGCCGCCGGCGCACACCACGCCCATCCTTTACCTGCCAGGCCTTAGCCGGGCGCAGCTCAGGGCCGCCGAGGATTGCCCGCAGGAGCTGGCCGCGCTGGTTGAACTTCAATACCGCGGCGCGATGTGGCTACATGTCAACGGCAAGGAGTGGACCCCCTTCGCGTTCCTGATGTCCCGGCATGGCGGGCTGGGCCTGGATTTGGCCCGCGACCAGGCCACGCTGGACGCGCTGGCCGGCGCGCTGCCGGCGCTGATGGCCGAACCCGTGCGTCAATTGCAGGGCAAGCGGCTGGACGCCGAGTTTTTCAACGCGCTGCTGGCGCCGGACTCGACCGGCTTGCTGCTGCGCTGGTTAAGCGACCCGGAAGGCTTCAAGCAGCGCAGCTCGGCCGCCGAGTGGCAGGCCTTTTGCCAGCAGTGCAAGGCCGAGGCCGGCTGTGACCCGGTCAAGGACGGGCCGTTGAAGGTCGCGGGCATGCTGGCATCCCGTGGCAACCATTGGAGCAAGGTCTGGCAGCGCTTTGCCGAGGCGCCGACCAACTACCCCGGCATCGTCGAGTGGCTCAGGCGCGCCGCGCCCAAAGAGCCCGGCATGTTCGATTCGGCCGAGGTCTGGCCCAGTGTCAATGACAGCCAAGAGCTGGCGCTGCAACAGGCGCTGGCGCTGCTGGTGGACCGGCCGCAGGATGAGGTGATCCGCCGGGTGGCTGAGCTGGAAGCCCAGCACGCCGAGCGGCGCGGCCACCCCTGGCAGGAGCTGGGGCTCAGCCCCATGGCCATGGCGCTGGCACCGCTGGCGCAACTGGCGGCGCTGTGCGGCGCGGTGCCCGGCGCGCCCAGCCTGGATGCGTATGCCGACACTTATGCCAGCGAGGGCTGGCGCGTGGACGCCGCCGCGCTGGCCACGATGGCGGCCTGCGGTTCACTCGAGACGCATGCCGCCGTGCTGGGCACTTTGCGCGCCGTCTACCTGCCTTGGCTGGAGGGCACGGCGCGCCATCTGCAGCGGCTGATGCATGCCAACGGGCAGTCGGTGGCCCGGCGCGCACCGCCCATGGCACCCGCCCCGGGCCGGCTGGTGGTGTTTGCCGACGGGCTGCGCATGGACGTGGCCCGGCAATTGGCGTCGGCGCTGGCGGGGGCCGGCATCGAATCGACGCAGGACTGGGATTGGTCCGCCATTCCGTCGGTGACGGCCAGCGCCAAGCCTGCGGCATCGCCTATCGCCTCGGCGGTGATCGGTGGCGATGCGGGGGATGAGTTCGCCACCCGGCTGCTCGCGACCGGCCAAATCCTGACCCAGGACCGCTTTGTGGCGGCCTTGGCGTCGAGTGGCTGGCAGTTTCTCGGCGCTGACGACATTGGCGACCCCAAGGGCTCGGCCTGGACCGAGGCCGGTGCGCTGGACAAGCGCGGCCACACGGAGGGCTGGAAGCTGGCGCGCAGTGTGGAACCCGAGCTGCGCGATCTGGTCAGCCGGATCACCGCCTTGCTCAAGGCCGGTTGGACCGATCTGACGGTGGTGACCGATCATGGCTGGCTGCTGCTGCCGGGCGGTTTGCCCAAGGTGGAGCTCAAGGCCTTCCTGACCGAGACCCGCTGGAGCCGCTGCGCCGCACTGAAGGACGGCGCCCGCACCGATGCGCTGGCTTTCCACTGGCACTGGAACCCTGACGTGATGATGGCCAGCCCGCCTGGCGTGGGCAGTTTTCGCGCCGGCATCGAGTATTCGCACGGCGGGGTGTCGCTGCAGGAGATGGTGACCCCGGTGTTGCACATCAAGGCCGCTTCGAGCGCGGCCGGCAGCGCTGCGCGCTTGCTTTCGGCCAAGTGGACGGGGGCCAAGTGCCGCGTGTCCGTGGCTGGCCAGCGCGAGGGCCAAAGTCTGCGCGTGGACCTGCGCACCAACCAGACCGACCCCGGCAGCTCGCTGTTGACCGACAAACACCCGCGCGAAACCACGTCCGACGGCAAGGCGACGGTCTTTCTCGAAGACGATGCCGACATCGGCCGCCAGGCCGAATTCGTGCTGCTCGATGATTCAGGGCAGGTGATCGATTGCCTGCCCACCACCTTGGGAGATTGAGATCATGGGCCAAGCACTCGACCCGATCGACACGCTGGCCACCCAGGCCTTTGAAGGCTATGTGGTGCGCAAGGATTTGGTACGCCGGTTCAAGGGCCAGTATCCCGTGCCCACCTATGTGGCGGAGTTCTTGCTGGGGCGCTACTGCGCGTCGGTGGATGAGGACGAGATCGCCGAGGGGCTGAAGATCGTCGAACGCCAGCTGGGTGAAAAGACGATCCGCGCCGGCGAGCATGAGTTGTTCAAGGCCCGGTCCAAGGCCAAGGGCCATGTCAAGCTGATCGACATCATCACCGCCAGGCTGGACTCAGGCACCGATTCGTTCGTCGCCACCTTGCCCAGCCTGCAGCTCAAGGACGTGCGCATCAGCGAGGAGATGGTGCATGGCAACGAGCGCATGCTCACGGGCGGCTTCTACGCCGAGGTGGAACTGGCCTACGACCCGACCATTGCGCAGGAGAAGAATGGCCGACCCTTCGGCATCGACGCGCTGCGCGAAATCCAGCTCTCCAAGCGCGAGGTGCTGCCATCGCTGTACCGCGGCCGCGAGGCGTTTGCCACCGAGGAGTGGAAGGACTTCCTGATCCGCAGCATCGGGATGGAGCCCGAGCAGCTCAGCCCCCGCGCCCGCGACATGATGCTGCTGCGCATGGTGCCCTTCGTCGAGCGCAACTACAACCTGGTCGAGCTCGGGCCGCGTGGCACCGGCAAGAGCCACCTGTTTCAACAGGTCTCGCCCTATGCGCACCTGATATCGGGCGGCAAGGCGACGGTGGCGCGGATGTTCGTCAACAACCAGAACGGCCAGCGCGGTCTCGTCTGCCAGTACGACGTGGTGTGCTTTGACGAGATCTCAGGTGTGTCCTTCGACCAGAAGGACGGCGTCAACATCATGAAGGGCTACATGGAGTCGGGCGAGTTCAGCCGCGGCAAGGAGAGCATCCGCGCCGAGGGCGGGGTGGTGATGGTGGGCAACTTCGACGTGGATGTGCAGCACCAGCAGCGCGTGGGCCACCTGTTCGGCCCGCTGCCGCCCGAGATGCGTGACGACACCGCGTTCATGGACCGCATCCATGCCTACCTGCCCGGCTGGGACCTGCCCAAGGTTGACCGCAACCTGTTGACCAATCACTTCGGCCTGACCAGCGACTTCCTGTCCGAGTGTTGGAACCAATTGCGGCGCCAGAGCCGGCAGAGCAGCATCCAGGGCCGCGCGCACCTGGGCGGCGCGCTGAGCGGGCGCGACACCACAGGGGTGCAGAAGACCGTCAGCGGCCTGGTCAAGCTGGTGTCGCCGAACCCCGACACCCCCGTCTCGGACGAGGTGCTGGAATGGGCGCTGCGCCTGTCGCTGGAGTGCCGGCGTCGCGTCAAGGAGCAGCAAAAGCGCATCGGGTCCGCCGAGTTCCGTAACACCCAGTTCAGCTACTCGATGGGCGAGGACGGGGTGGAGAAGTTCGTGGCCACGCCCGAGCTCTACAGTGAGAACAGCATCAGCAGCGACCCGTTGCCGCCAGGCCAGATCTGGATCATCTCGGCCGGCGGGGGCGATGAAAACCCTGGCCTGTACCAGGTCGACATCACCGAAGGCCCTGGCGGTGGCGTAAAGATCTTGAATCAACCGGCGCCGCCCCCGTTCAGGGAGAGCGTGCGCTGCGCCGAGCAAAACCTCTATGCAAGGGCCAAGGAACTGGTCGGCGATCGCGAGCCGCGTCACCACGAGTTCTCGGTCCAACTGCGGGCCTTCGACAGCGCCAAGAGCGGGTCGGCGGTGGGCGTTGGCGTGCTGCTGGCGCTGTGTTCGTCACTGCTGCAAAAGAGCATCAAGGGCGGCTACGCGATTGCTGGCGGTCTGAACCTGGGCGGATCGCTGGAGCCCATCTTCAACCCGGTCTCCGTGGTTGAAGTGGCAGTCGAGAAGGGCGCCGCCAGCATCCTGATGCCGATCAGCAGCCGTCGGCAACTGAACGACCTGCCCGACGACCAGGCGGCCAAGATCACGATCCACTACTACCTCGACGCGCGCGATGCGCTGTTGAAGGCGTTGGCGATTTGAGGGGTGCCGAGTCAGGCGGCGCAGCTCGCGACGGACATTGGAGTTACGCAGATGACGAAGAACAAGAAGCCTAAGAGCCGCGCTAATTTGGGCGGGGTAAGCAAAGCGTCAAACGTGATCCCTATTGGCAATGGGCGCGTCGAGAGATTGCATCAAGCGGACCCGATGGGGGCAACCTGGCGCTCTTACCCGCGAAGCGCTGTTCGACGGTCGGTGATTGACCGCCTGAAGATGAAGCCTGAGTCGGACAGATCCGGCGATGACTGGTGGCAACTGGGCGAGTACCAGGTCGTCGAGGGGCTGGCTTCGGGGGATGATGTGGTCATCAACGCCGGTTCTAAGGCTCTCATGAAGGGAGTAAACCTGACGCCGCCGCATACGGGCTGCTTACTCGATCTCGGCTGGTTGCTTTGCTATAAGGGCTTGGACCAGATGGCTGTCTTCTACCTGGACCAGGCTGTCGACGCAGTGCCGAAGTCTCGCGATGCCTGGTCTCTTCGCGGTTGGGCTTGCATCGGTGCAGCCAATCGTGAGCAAGCGGTCATCTCGTTTGAAAAGGCAGTGAGCCTTCCTGGCACAACCGATGTCGATCGCACCACCCTTTCCGCCCTGCGAGACGGGGAAGATCTCGAAAAGCTGCGCAAAGACCTTGTCTTTCGGAAGTTTGACGATGAGGTGTTGCGGGGCAGGAATGGCGACCCGAAGGAAGCCGCAAGAAGCGGGGTAATTCAGTTTAAGCAGCTATTAGAGCGGCAGCCAGGAGATCTCGATTTGGCATACGGGCTTGCCTACTGCCACTACGTCGTCGGTCAGCTGGATCATGCAGAACCGCTTCTTCTCCGTGTTATCGGTGAAAAGCCAGAGCATGCGGATTCTTTGACTCTTCTCGGCCTAATTTCGATGAAGCGTGAGCGCCCAGAGCAACAGCGTGAATATTACGAGCGAGCCGTCAAGGCAGACCCCAAGCATGTGCTGGCGAACACCAACCTCGCGGCGATGTATCAGGACAAGGGTGATTTTCACGGCGCACGGCCCATGCTTTTGCGTGCGATCGAGGCTGCTCCATCTGACGATCCCCATCTACCAATTGCATTTGATCTGCTGGGGAACAGTTACGGCTCGATCGAATATGACTTTGCGAGAGAGGCGGAGCTTCATCGGCAGGCTATCGCCCTTGACCCCAAGCGACCGCTTTTTCACGCCAACCTTATCGTTTCCCTTGTGTCGGCAGGTCGGGCCAAAGATGCGCACCGTGCATTGCAGGCCGCGAAAGACGCTCGTCTGGCTCTTCCAAATCAGTCGATGATAGAGAGTCTTGTCCGCCTCTATCAAGATCGGACGCAGCATCCCTACGACTACATGCAATTCGTTGACCAACTTTCCTCTGTTTTGGGTTGGCCAGCACTGAAGCCACTGGTGAAGTACGCCTGGGAACGCCGTAATGTTGTCGAAGCATCCGAGCGGGTGGACTTCGTTAGCGCCCTCGGGATGATGGCGTCAAAGACAGGGGACCGTGACCTAGCCTTAGAGATCTGGCGCTACGGGTGCACAATTCCCGGCGGTGAGTCCTTCGGGCCAAATATTGCCGTTGAACTGTCGGCCATCGGTCTGCATTCGGAGGCGTTAGATGCCGCTGAGACAATGTCGATGGAAACCCCTCGCAGTTGGACGATCCTTGGCAATATCCGACTCAAGGCCGGGCAGTACAAGCTAGCTTTGAATGCCTATCAGATCGCTTTGGAGAGAGACGAGCGCTTCTTGCTGCCGATTTCGAACGCCATCAGCGCTGCGAGGTCGGGCCTATTGAGCGAAGAGCTTGCCCCATTTGTCGAGCGTCTTCGTGCGGATTGGAAGTCGTCGTTGAGAGCCGCAGCCCTTTTGGGCCAGGCGCTAGCTCTTCAAGGCAAGCTCTCAAGTGCGGCCGATTGCTTTCAAAAGTCGATTTGGAATGGCGAAGAAATTCGCACGCCAGAGGACCTTTGGGCGGCCGAGCGCGACGATGAAGATCTATCGTTGCCCGGGGAGGCGAACCTGGAGAGTCACTACTTGGCAGCGAAGTGCTTCCTTGATCTTGGAAGACTTGATCTGCTGAAAAAGCTGGTCACCCAGGTCAATGCGTGGCCGAAATGGATGAGCGGTGATTGGTTGATTTTACAGGCTGAGGCCTGTCTCGCTGCCGGCGAGCCAAACGATGCTGCATTGATCATCAGCAAGATGACTGATCAGCCGCCGCCTCGAATTGTTGAAGCGAAGATTGCGATTCAGAGCGGTGACGTCGAGAACGCAGACCGCCTTATTGAGAAGGGATTGAATGACGAAACGGCTGGCAATTTCAATCATCCTGAGGGGAGGCCGGACGCAGTTTTTCGTGCGCTGGCGGCTGAACGCGCTCTAACAACCGGCAATCCGGAACTAGGAGAAGATCTCGCGCGGGACGCGATCCGGCGAGATCCTGCCTGTGTAAGGGCAAGGCTTGCTCTATCGGCGGCGCTCGAGGGTCGTGGCACGGAGGAGGAGAGACAAATCCAAATTAGAGATGGTCTGCGGCGGTCTCCGGGTCATCCAAGCCTAGTAGCCGCATTGATCAGTTCGCAGATAAATTCTGATGATCCCGAATCAGCAGGTGAGGATCTTGAGAGACTTCGGCCGCTACTGCTTGAGCGCGCCGCCAGCGCTGTCGCCCACAAACTCGGGGAAGCAATTGCTGTAGATCGCCTTTCCAAAATTGCACCGATGATGGCTTCGGATGCGACCGATGCTCCATCGTGGCCATGGGTTGAGCAGCTACAGCCGCCACTACGCCAATGGATGCGGGGAGCTAACCTGTCTTTGGTCCTTGGACAGGAGCTTGCTGCCGCCTACGCCCTTTACATCAGCAAGGTTGCCGAATACCTTCTGGTTTCTAAGATCATGGTGCCCTTCCGCGATGCAATGCCGGACGCGCATACATTGACTTCTGATCGACACCGAGACGCCGCCCGGTTCATGGGTGGCGGACCACCGCCATCAATAGGGGGCGTAGCTCGACTATTAGAAGCAGCTAGTCGGTCCTACCGATCTTCCGACGATGAGTTGACTGTGAGATTCCGTGAAGCGATCTCGCGCGGGAATTTTGGTGACTCTATAACTCTGAAGGGGAATGTCCTCGTTGGTCAGCTGATTGATCTAGGCAGAGCAAGAAATAGCACCGCTCATTTGGGCGATCAAGATATGGCGGCGCTGCAGACCGCAACGAAGTGCGTTGTGTCTGAAGGGCATCCCGGTCTCCTCTTATCGGTTCTGCGGGTCGTGTGATCGGTGCCCGGTGGAGGTAGAACTTGGCGCTATGCCGCTTCCAAGTTCAAGAGCGAATTCAGGTCTTCAAAGTGACCCGCATTCACTCAACAAGAGCAAGACTGGCCTGTCCTGGAAGGTCGTCGCTCCAGGGGCGGCGGTGAACGTGCCATCGCGGCCTGTGCGGCTGCGAGCCCGGAGGCTGACTCCAAAGAGATCGCTGAACTTCTTTTTCGAGCCGTTGTGCGCGAACGAGGCAAGGAGATTTCGAGCCGGAAGGTGGCTGGGTTGCTTGAGATCTGAGCGCGATCGTGAGTCGCAGCGGACTGACGGCGCGATTCGAGCCGGAGGTGTTGTGAAGTGATCCCTTTCCAACACACCTGCCAGCCATGTTGCAAAGATAGGGGTTGACACTTTCCAACATGCCAATAGATACTGACGGTACTTTTCGACATCTGGAGCCGTCATGTCCCGCACCTTCGCCTACGCCCGCGTCTCGACCGTCGAGCAGTTGACCGAGAACCAGAAGGAGCAGATCGCTGCCGCCGGCTACAAGATCGAGGCCAGACGCTTCGTCGAGGAGAAGATCTCGGGCTCAGTCCAGGCACAGCAGCGCCCGGGGTTCAAGAAGCTGCTGGAAAGGCTCGAGCAAGGCGACACGCTCATCGTCACCAAGCTCGATCGGATCGGGCGCGATTCGATCGATGTTCAGAAGACGGTCGAGCTGTGCAGCGAGATGGGCGTGCGGCTCATCGTGCTGCAACTCGGCAACCTCGACCTGACCTCGTCGTCGGGCGCACTGATGATCAAGGTGCTGGCCGCCGTCGCCGACTTCGAGCGCGAGCTGATCATCGAGCGCACTCGCGCCGGCCAGGATCGCGCCAGGGCAGCCGGCACGCACATGGGCCGCCCGCCCAAGACCACCGAAGCGCAGCGGCAGATCATCCGCGCTAGGCTGGTGAAGGGCGAGACCGTGACGGCGGTGGCGCGTGACTTCAAGGTCTCGAGAGCGACTGTGATGACGGTCCGGGACAATGCCAAGCCGTGATCACTTTCGAACTCTTCCTTGAACGCTGCATGCTGCTGACCTATCGGCTCGCCGCTCACGCCAGTTTGAACTGGATGGACGACGCGGCAATGCTGGCGATGATTTTCATTTGATTGGCGTGCGGCGCTAACGGGATTGCTGGAGCGCTACGGTTCAATTGGTCCTGGCGATACGCATGCCGGTGATGCCGTTGCGGTTGCCCGGCGAGACGTGGCCGCGGTCGGCCGAGCGCAGGATCCAGGGGCCGCTGCTCCAGGCACCGCCGCGAAGCACCCGCCGCGCCTGATCTCCGCCGGCCAGCCAGGCCGAGCCGTCGCTGGGTGCGCCCTGGTAGTTCTCGTGCCAAACATCCTGCACCCATTCCCAGACGTTGCCGTGCATGTCGTGCAGGCCAAAAGCGTTGGCCTTTAAGCTGCCCGCAGGCGCTGTGTAGGCATGGCCGTCGCTGCAACTCGCTGCTGTCCAGGTCACACCAGGCACCTGCGCTTTGCCGGTGGCGTCCATGCCGTTGGCAAAGTCGCAGATCTGGTTGTAGCTCAGGTCGTCACCCCAGGGGTATCGCGACGCGCCCTGGCCGGCCCGCGCCGCGTATTCCCACTCGGCCTCGCTGGGCAGCCTGAATCCCTTGCCAGGCGACTTCTCGTTCAGCCAGGCTAGATAGGCTTGGGCATCGTTCCAGCTCACGCACACCACCGGGTGGCTGTCGGCCTGTGCAAAGCCCGGGTTTTGCCAGTTCTTGCTCACGTCGTGAGCCCAATCTTTGCCGTTCCAGGCCAAGCAGCCGCTGGTGCGCTCGGCCTCGGTCTTGTAGCCGCTGGCGTCCGCGAAGCGGCTGAACTCGCCCCGCGTCAATTCATGCTTCCCCAATGCGAACGAGTAGCCAACCCGTACCTCATGCACCGGGCCTTCGTACTCATTCGTGTCCTTTTCCGCTACAGGCGACCCCATGCGAAAGCTGCCCGCCGGGATCACCACCATCTCCGGGCAATCAGCGCAGTCCTTGATGGTCTGGCCAGGTGTCAGGCTCGCGCCGGTTGGCGTAACAGTGGAAGGGGCCGCCATTGGCGTCAGCGTAGGAGCCGCAGCAACCTGGGCAATGGCCTGCCTCGCCTTATCCCGCCGCGCAGCCGCATCCACGCGCAAGCCCTCATCCTCGCGACTCTGTGGATTGTCCTGCGCCCAGGCCGCCAGAAAACGATCCCATGCCTTGATCTGCAAGTCGACGCTGGCAGTGAACTGCGCGGTCTTGTCGAAGTCGGCTTTCATCCGCGCCTGCCATGCCGCCCATTCCTTGCGTGTCGCCTCTTCGCGCTCCAGGTCAGCAAAGCTCAAGCCTTCCACTTGCCCCCCGTGCCAACATGACCTGCTGCATCTACCCCCTGAGAAATCAGTGAGCAACGAGGTAGGTATGACAATCAATCAACAACCCAAGGATTCGATGGCCGCAGCGAAGAGTTTGTACGATCCTGGCTTATCGCAAGGAGCCCGCAGGGCGACTGAAGATGCGCCAGGATCGGCGGCGCAAGACCCCCGTCTCGCTGCCCACTCCGAGGTCGTGGTTCACGCTCGGCGGCGGAAGTTCTCCAACGCCGAAAGACGCAGGATCTTGGAGGCTGCCGACCGCTGTACCAAGCCTGGCGAAGTCGGCGCTCTGATTCGCCGCGAAGGTGTCTATTCATCGTCATTGAGCACATGGCGGCGCCAGCGCGAGACCGCCGACCTGGCCGCGT